>NZ_ATHO01000038.1 GCF_000445065.1 Sphingobium quisquiliarum P25
CTGCCAGTGCGGTTCCTGCCGCCGCCCCCGCGCCGAGCTGCGGGCCGCCGGAGACGATGCCGTTGGCAATGCCGGGCCCGAAGATCGACAGGCCCAGCAAGGAAAGCGCGGCGAGCGCGATCGCCATGACCTGATTGATGTCGGGCGCGGGGCCGAGGGCCGCGCCGGTGAACTGGCTGAACAGCGTGGTGCCGATGCCGGTGATGACGGCGAGCACCAGCACCTTGATGCCGGTTGAGACGACATGGCCCAGCACGCGCTCGGCCATGAAGGCGGTCTTGTTGAAGAAGGCGAAGGGCAGCAGGACGAATCCGGCGAGCGTTACCAGCTTGAATTCGATCAGCGTGATGAAGACCTGCACGGCGATGATGAAGAAGGCGAGCACCACGATCACCCAGGCGAGCAGCAGCACGAGGATCAGCGCGAGGTTCGAAAACACGGCCCAAAGGCTGGAGAACTGCCCCGCCGCGTCGAGCAGCGGCTTGGCGGCTTCGAGCCCCTTCGCCGCGATCGTGCCGGGCTTCATGAACTCGTCGATCGTCATCGCCCCGCCGCTGGCTTGCAGGCCGAGCCCGGCGAAGCTCTCGAACACGATGGTCGCGAGCAACGAGAAGTTGCCGATGATGAAGGCGAAGGTGCCGATGTAGAGCGTTTTCTTGACGAGGCGCTGAAGCACGTCCTCGTCCGCGCCCCAGGTCCAGAACAGGCCGGCGAGCGTCACGTCGATGGCGATCAGCGTGGTCGAGAGAAACGCGACCTCACCGCCGAGCAGGCCGAACCCGCTGTCGATGTAGCCGGTGAAGACGCCGAGGAAATTGTCGATAATGCCGGTGTCGTTCATGGCCGAGCGCCTTCGTCCGGCGCCGTGTCGCTGCCGCGCTCAATCGCGAGCGCGGGCTCGTCCTGGCGGAAGAAGCGGCGGCGATTGGCGGCCCAGGCCGCCTCGCAGCCGCTATCCGGCATGGTGAGCGAGGCGCAGCGGTCCA
>NZ_ATHO01000039.1 GCF_000445065.1 Sphingobium quisquiliarum P25
CCAAAAAAGTTTTCCATTGGTGAATTATCTAAGCAGTTACCTTTCCTGGACATACTTTGAAAAACCTTGTTTTCCTTAAGGGTTCTGACCCATTTCCTATGTTGGTAATGCCACCCTTGATCAGAATGAATAGTTGTTCTGTACTTTGAATTTTTTATGATCTCTAAAGCTTCATCTAAAGGCTTTATCACTAGTTCCAAATTTGGTTTCTTAGCTATTTCATACGTAAGAATTTCACTGTTAAACAAATCCATAATAGGATTTAAATATAATTTCCCTCCATCAGTACATTTAAATTCCGTGATATCTGTCGTTAATTTTTGGTGGGGTACATTCGTATAAAATCGACGATTAATAAGGTTTTTTGCAACTGTTCCAACAGTACCTTTGTAAGAACTATACTTGCGTGTTTTTCTCCAGAACTTATTTCCCTTAAGTTCCAATTTTCCCATGATACGTTGAACCTTCTTATGGTTTACCTTATATCTTCGGTTTCTCAACTCCAGATGAATTCGACGATATCCATAATTTCCATTATGCTCATCGAAAATGGATTGGATAAGCTCTTCTAGAGCTCGATCAGGGTTCTCCTTTTTCAACATTTTTATATGATAATGATAGGTGGATTCAGGGATACCCACGATATGCAAAACATCTTTTAATTTGAATTTTTCTTTGAGTTCGAATGATAACGCTGCTTGTGCTTTTCGAGATAACCCTTCGGATCCATCTGAAAAGCTCGCAACTTTTTTAGGTATTCTACCTCCAGACGAAGAAGCTCGTTTTCACGTTCTAACTTTTGTTCGTTCGTCATTTCTTTTACTTCTACGTGTTTGTCTTTACTATTATTGGCTTTATCAGACATGGGTGGTCGTCCTTTCGGGTTACCAAGGGCTTCAGCACCTCCTTCAATAAACGCTTGTTTCCATTTACTTATCATCGGAGGATTAGTTATGCCAAATTGAAGAGCTGTATCTATTACTGAAGATCCTGTTCTTTTCATAAATCTTAATACATCTAGCTTAAATTGAACAGGATAAGATTTGTTGTTTTTCTCTCTTGTTAATCCTTTAGCGCCGAACATTTCATAATTTTTTACCCAAGTTATAACCTGCTTATGTGACTTTATCCCATGTTTACGAGCTAAGAGCTTGTATCCGAGTTTACCTTCTTGATATTCCCTGACTACCATCAGTTTAAATTT
>NZ_ATHO01000040.1 GCF_000445065.1 Sphingobium quisquiliarum P25
CCTTGCGATGTGCCGGCCCCTCGCCAACGCCTTGCGACCCAAGGCTCGACGGCTGCGTCCTTCACGTGGCGCAGCTATGCTTATCCGTGCAGCTTGATCGCCGTTTCCGCGACCCGGCGTCCCTGGTAGCGGGCGCCTTCCAGTTCGTCTTCGTCGGGCTGGCGGCTGCCGTCGCTGTCCGCAAGGGTGGTCGCGCCATAGGGCGCGCCGCCACGCACCTTGTCGACGCCCGTCTGGCCGCTGTGGCCATAATCGAGCCCGACGATCACCATGCCGAAATGCAGCAGGTTGGTGATGATCGAGAATAGCGTGGTTTCCTGCCCGCCATGCTGGCTGGCGGTGGAGGTGAAGGCGCCGCCCACCTTGCCGTTCAGAGCGCCGCGCGCCCACAGGCCGCCTGCCTGATCGAGGAACGCCGCCATCTGGCTGGACATGCGGCCGAAACGGGTGCCGGTGCCGATGATGATCGCGTCATAGTCGGCAAGTTCGGCGATTGTCGCGACCGGCGCTTCCTGATCCAGCTTGAACCCGGCATTTTTCGCGACGTCCAGCGGCGCGGTTTCAGGCACGCGCTTGATGTCGACCTGCGCCCCGGTCGAGGCAGCGCCTTCCGCAACGGCCTTCGCCATTGTCTCTATATGCCCATAGGACGAGTAGTAGAGAACCAGCACCTTCGTCATATCGCGATCTCCATTCACTGTAATGCCTTGATCCAAGGATGGTTTCTGAAAAAGGTGGCCGCTCGCCCCAAGGAGGGAGGGGGAGAAGAGGCGAGCGGCCAGCCCGCTCAGGGAGCAGCGGGCCTATTGGCTGTCGACCAGGACGATCTCCGCATCCTCCAGCGCGGTGATCGTAATGGGCTTGCCACCGATGATCGCCGCGCCATCGCGCGCTTCGAAAAGCTGGCCGTCAATTTCGATCCGGCCGGTCGCGGGCACCAGATAGATGTGACGTCCCTCCGCGCTTTCATAGGTCACGCTTTCGCCCGCCTTGACGGTGCCGCCCAGCAGGCGGGCGTCGGCGCGGATGCGCAGCGCTTCCTTGTCCTCGTCATGACCGCTGGCCAGAACGACCAGCTTTCCCGACCGGTCGCCCTTGGGAAAGGGCTTGGCGCCCCAGCTTGGCGATCCGCCCGCGACCGTTGGGATGACCCAAATCTGGAACAGTGTCGTCGTTTCGTCTTCCAGATTATATTCGGCGTGACGAATGCCGGTTCCGGCGCTCATCACCTGAACGTCGCCTGCTTCCGTACGGCCCTTGTTTCCGAGGCTGTCCTGATGCGTGATCGCGCCGGTGCGGACATAGGTGATGATTTCCATGTCGCGGTGCGGGTGCGGCGGGAAGCCGGACTGGGCGGCGATCTCATCGTCATTCCATACGCGGATCGCGCCCCAGCCCATGCGATCGGGATCATGATAGTCCGCGAAGGAGAAATGATGCCGGGCGTTCAGCCAGCCATGATTTGCATGGCCCAGGGAGTTGAACGGACGGCGCTCTACATGCGTCTGCACGATGTTGCTCATCTTCTGTGCCTTTCAATGCGTTGCCGGAGCTTCCGGCTTGCTTTCCGCTAATTTAGGCATCAGGGTCGTTTCTGAAATAAGCAGCATCGAAACGGATTGTTTCCTTCATGCGTCTCCCTGATCTGGAAGCCTGGGCCATCTTCGCCGCCGTGGTGGAGCATCGCAGCTTCACCGACGCAGCCAAGGCGCTCAGCGTGTCGAAGGCCACAGTGTCGAAGGCGGTGACCCGGCTGGAACAGCATCTGGAGACCAGCCTGTTCAACCGCACCAGCCGCCGCCTGGCGCTGACCGAAAGCGGCAAGCGGCTGGCGGAGCATGCCGCCCGCATCCTGGCGGAAGGGCAAGCGGCGGAGGAAGCCGCGCGGCAGGATACCGAGGAATTGTCCGGCACGGTGCGTCTGGGCGCGCCGATGACGTTCGGGTTGTTGCGGGTCGCGCCGCTGATCGCACAATTCACCAAACAGCATCCGGGTGTGGACGTTTTTCTGCACCTGTCCGATGCCCTGATCGACATGATCGAAATGGGTCTGGACGCCACCATCCGCATCGCCGACATGCCGGACAGTTCACTGCGTGCGCGGCGGCTGGGGGATGTCAGGGTGCATCTGGTCGCGTCGCCGAACTATCTGGAGGAGCGTGGCCGTCCGGTCCATCCCGCGGACCTCAGCGATCATGACTGCCTGTGCTATTCGAACGTCACCACGCCGGACGTGTGGCGCTTTTCGGGGCCGGGGGAGCAGAATGTGGCGGTGCAGGTGCGCGCGCGGATGACGGTGAACAGCGGGGATGCGATGCTGCCCGCTTTGCTCGCCGGGGTGGGGATCGCCCGGCTGCCCGATTTCATCGTCGGCGAGGCCATGGCGGCGGGCGATCTGGAGGAGATACTGATCGACTGGCGGGCTCCGCCCTTAGGCCTCCATCTGGTGACGCCGCCGTCCAGATTGCGCCCGGCGCGTGTCGATGCGCTGCTCGACTTCATCGCGGCCAACCATGGCTGTTGAGGCCGATTGTGATCAACTTACCGCTTGCGTCATCTGAATCTCTTTCGCGCCAACTTATTGTAAACAGATTCAAAACAGCGCGACTCGCGGATTCCTGCGGGTTAGCGAAAAATTAACCTTTGTCCTTCAGAAGTTTTTTGGTTAATGAATTGGAGCAGACGCCGTTCTGAGGGGTTGACGGGATCTGCAAGGACAGGGGCTTCACATGCGCGTTCTGCTAATCGAAGACGAACCGACTACCGCCAAGGCGATCGAGCTGATGCTCACGACCGAAGGCTTCAATGTCTACACCACCGATCTGGGCGAAGAGGGCCTCGATCTGGGCAAGCTGTATGATTACGACATCATCTGCCTGGACCTGAACCTGCCGGACATGCACGGTTATGACGTGCTCAAGAAGCTGCGCGCGGCAAAGGTGCAGACGCCGGTGCTGATCCTTTCGGGCATCGCGGAGATGGACAGCAAGGTTCGTTCCTTCGGCTTTGGCGCGGACGATTATGTGACCAAGCCGTTCCACCGCGAAGAACTGATCGCCCGCATCCATGCGGTGGTCCGCCGGTCGAAGGGCCATTCGCAATCGGTCATCCGCACCGGCAAGCTGGCGGTCAATCTTGACGCCAAGACGGTGGAGGTCGATGGCAATCGCGTCCACCTGACCGGCAAGGAATATGCGATGCTGGAGCTTCTTTCGCTCCGCAAGGGCACGACGCTGACGAAGGAAATGTTCCTGAACCACCTGTATGGCGGCATGGACGAACCCGAACTCAAGATCATCGACGTGTTCATCTGCAAGCTGCGCAAGAAGCTGGCGCTGGCGTGCGGCGGCGACAATTATATCGAGACCGTCTGGGGCCGCGGCTATGTGCTGCGCGATCCAGACGAAGCGATGGAGGTGGCGACCAAGGTCGCCTGATCCATCAGCTTTCAGGGCTTTTGAAAAGGTCGGCTGTCCATCGGATGGCTGGCCTTTTTCCTTATTAAAGGCGTTCGGGTCTGGAGGAACCAGCGTTCCGTGCCTTGCAGGCCGATGGCGGTCAGCTTGCCGCTTCGCCATGCGCCGGTGTCGATGCCGATGCGGTTGGACCGTTCGTCCACATCATCGGTGATGCTGTGACCGTGGATGACCATGCGGCCATGATCGCCGCCATATTTAAGGAAATCGCTCCTGATCCAGTGCAGGTCGGCAGAAGCCTGCGCTTCCAGCCGGACACGCGGGCGAATTCCGGCATGGACGAACAGATAATCGCCAACGATGGCCATGTCTTCGAAATCATCGGCAAAATCGACATGGCCGCGCGGCACGTGAGACAGCATCCATTGGGCGAGTTCGTCTTCGTCCATCGCCGCGCACTCCTGCGTCGGCAGTCCGTAGCTTTTCAGCGTTTCCGCGCCGCCTATCCGCCGGAAAGCGGCCGCATTCGGGGCGCTGCCACGCGCCGCTGCGACGAAGACTTCCTCATGATTGCCCTTGAGGAAGCGGACATTAGCGCTGGAGCGAGCGAGAGCGATGGCGCGGTCGATCATCTGAGCGGAATGCGGGCCGCGATCGATCAGGTCGCCCAGCAGGATCAGCAGGCGGGGAAGGGGCGGGCGCGCTGCCTCGTCCTGTGCGATCATATCCATCAATTGGTCGAACAGGTCGAGCCGCCCGTGGATGTCGCCAATGGCATAGACCCGCACATCCTCTCCGATGCTGGACGGCGTGGTTCGCGGCTTTGGGCGGCGCAGAAAGTTCAACATGGCGGCGACCGCATGAGCTTCATGGCCCAATGTCGCACGGCTTTACAGCCGAGGCAATGTCACCCCCTGCTGTCCCATATATTTGCCCGCGCGATCCGCATAGCTGACCTCGCACGGCTCATTGCCTTGCAGGAACAGGAACTGGCATGCGCCTTCATTGGCGTAGATTTTCGCGGGGAGGGGGGTGGTGTTGGAAAATTCCAGCGTCACATGGCCTTCCCAGCCCGGCTCCAGCGGCGTCACGTTCACGATGATGCCGCAGCGGGCATAGGTGGACTTGCCAAGGCAGATCACCAGCACATCGCGCGGCACCCGGAAATATTCGACCGTGCGGGCCAGAGCGAAGCTGTTGGGAGGGATGATGCAGCAGTCCGTCTTGCGATCGACAAAGCTGTTGGACGCGAAATCCTTCGGATCGACCACGGCGCTGTCGACATTGGTGAAGATCTTGAACTCGTCGGCCACCCGCGCGTCATAGCCGTAGGAGGACAGGCCGTAGCTGATGCAGCCATCGCGCCTCTGGCTTTCCACAAAGGGTTCGATCATCCCGCTGGACAGGGCCTGTTCGCGAATCCACTTATCCGACAAAATCGACATGACTATCTAGCTTTCCTGTGAGAAGTGGTTCCCAAGTCATTGGGGTTGAAGGCAAATGGCAGCAACGCGGCGACGCTATGTTCGACCACCGTGCTGCCTTTTCCATCAGCGCAATAAATGGAGATGGAGCGGCCCGCTACCTGTTCGGCTTCATTCAATATCTGCCTGCACCGGCCGCAGGGCGTGATGACCGGACCATCCAGGGCATCGGCGGGTCCGCCTGTCACCGCGATCGCTTCGACATCGGCCAGGCGGCCCTGGGCGTTTGCCGCGGCCAGCGCCACGGTTTCGGCGCAGAGCGACAGGCCAAGGCTGGCATTTTCGAAATTGGCGCCAGCGATGATCTCGCCATCCGTCAGGCGGACGGCAGCGCCAACGGTGAAGCGGCTATAGGGCGCATAGCCATTGTTCCGGGCCATGCGCGCCGCTTCGATCAACTGGCTGATCGGGCCTTCTGCTCGACTCATGGCGCGACGACACCCCATCTGACGGGTCCTTCGACACCGTCGATATGCCGCATGTCATTGGCTGTCCACATCACCCATTTACGTGTCGCATAGTCAGGCGGGAAGAAATTGCCGTCCAGCCACAGCGTGCGATTGATGCCCGATGCTATGTCGTAGCGCTCCTCGAAATCGGGCGAGATGTTGAGCAGCGCGGGCTTGCGCGCATTGCTTTCGACCAGATTGACCAGCGTATTGAGTTCCGACAGCACGGCATCCCGCTCCGGCCGGGCGCTGCATGACGGGTCGAAAGAAAGCCGGATGACCGGGGGCAGGGCGGCATTGTCGCGCGGCACTGTCGTCACGAAGCGCGTCGCCTGTTCGGCCGCGCGCTTGCACAGGCTGAAATCAAGCGAAGCGCCGTAGCGCAGACCCGCCGACCGCGCGGCCGACCAGTTGCGGGCAAAGGCGGGATCGCGCCCATCAGCCCCCTTCGCCGCGCGGATATAGGCGAAATCCACGCCGTTGGCGGCGAGCGTCCCCCAGTCGATAGCGCCGTTATCGGCGCTGATCGTCACGCCCTGCACCGGATAGACGCTGCGGTCGGGCGCCCACCCGCGCGCATAGAGCCACAGCGCCATCGCCAGCAGGGCGAGGACGGCCGCGCCCGCCAGAAAGCGGGCCAGATACTGGCCTGTTGAAAGCTGACGGATGATGAGCCCCCTTACCCCTTGATATGCAGCACGCAGATGAGCGTGAACAGGCGCCTGGCCGTATCGAAATCGACCTTTATCTTGCCGTCCAGCCGTTCGATCAGCATTTCCGCGGCGTCATTGTGGATGGCGCGGCGGGCCATGTCCACCGTTTCGATCTGCTGCGGCGATGCGTTGTTGATCGCCTGATAATAGCTGTCGCAGATGGCGAAATAGTCGCGAATGGGCCTGCGGAACCGGCCGAGGCTGAGGATGATCGCCTCCAGCGGTTCGCCATCCTCCCGCTTGATCTCGATCACCAGCCGCCCCTCCTCGACGCGCAGCAGCACGCGATAGGGGCCCGCATAGCCGTCGGCATGGACGCGCTGGGGAGCGAAGAAATTCTCCTCCAGCAGATCGAATATGGCGATGCGGCGCTCCTGTTCGACATCGGCGCTGCGCCACAGGATCGTCCGCTCGTCCAGCGTGATATCGATGATGCGCGGGTCGGCCATTAAGCCTATGGTCAGTGCGGCGGGCGGCGGCGAAAAGCAAGGGGAGTTCTCCACAGCTTTGCCCGTGGCGGCACAGCTTCCCGCTTGCGCTGGCGGGCTGCTGGCGCGATGAGGAGCGCATGGTCGAACTGGTGCAGATGAACCCCGCCGTGGAAACTGGCGTTACTGAACTCCCCCGCAATGTCGAGGCGGAAGCCGCGCTGCTGGGCGCGCTGATGATCGACAACCGCATTGCTGAGGATGTGCAGCTCAAGCTGAAGCCGGAACATTTTTTCGAGCCGCTGCACGGCCGCATCTACGAAGCGGTGATGAAGCTGGTGGAGCGCGACATGGTCGCGAACCCGGTGACTCTGAAACCGTTGCTGGAGCAGGACCCGGCGCTCAAGGAACTGGGCGGCGTCGGTTATCTGGCGCAGCTGACGGGCAATGGCGCGGCCCTGCTGGGCGCGCGTGATTTCGCGAGCCAGATTTACGATCTTGCCCTGCTGCGCCAGCTTGTGAATGTCGGGCGGGAACTGGTTGAAAATGCTTTGGATACAAGCGAAGACGTCAACCCGCGCGAGCAGATCGAGCAGGCGGAAGTCGCGCTTTACAAGGTGTCCGAAGGGGAAGGCGAAGTCGGCTCGGTCAAGAGCTTCGCCACGGCGACGACCATGGCGGTGCAGGTGGCCGAACGCGCGCTCAACAGCGGCGGCCACGTGTCGGGGATCACCACCGGGCTTAACAGCCTCAATGAAAAGATCGGCGGCCTTCACAATTCGGACCTCATGATCCTGGCCGGACGGCCGGGCATGGGAAAGACGTCGCTGGCGACCAACATCGCCTATAATGCCGCTTCCCGCTGGATGCGTGATCATGCCGATGGTATTCCGCCGGAAAAGAATATGGGCGCGAAGACCGCCTTTTTCAGTCTGGAAATGTCGGCCGACCAGTTGGCGACCCGCGTGCTCGCGGAACAATCAGGCATCAGCGGCGAAGCGCTGCGCATGGGCAAGATCAGCCGCGCGGATTTCCAGAACCTGTCCCGCGCCGCGCGTGAGCTTCAGGAACTGCCGCTGTTCATCGATGACACGCCCGGCCTGACGATCGCGGCATTGCGCACGCGCGCGCGCCGTTTGAAGCGACGCCATGACATTGGTCTGGTCATCGTCGATTATCTCCAGCTGCTGCAAGGCACGGGCAAGGGCAGCGACAATCGCGTTCAGGAAATTTCGGAAATTTCCCGTGGTTTGAAGACCTTGGCGAAGGAACTTAACGTTCCGGTTCTGGCGCTGTCGCAGCTAAGCCGCGCGGTCGAGCAGCGCGAGGACAAGCGCCCGCAACTGTCGGACCTGCGCGAATCAGGATCGATCGAGCAGGACGCGGACATGGTCTGGTTCGTGTTCCGTGAGGATTATTATGTCGCCGCCAAGGAGCCGGGGAACAAGGAAAGTTCCGAGCATCTGGAATGGGCGCAGGAGATGGAGCGCATCTACGGCCTGGCCGAACTGATCGTCGCCAAGCAGCGTCACGGCTCCACCGGGCGCATCCGAATGAAGTTCGATGCCAAGATCACGCGCTTCTCCGATCTGGCCGAAGGCGGATATATGGCGGATTACGAGTAGGGGGCAGCCCCGCCGCGTGGCTCAGCCCGAAACGAACGCCTGAAAGACCAGCGCCAGTCCGATCATGCTGACGCCGTAGACGAGGGTGCGGACGACCGGCACGCCCATGCCATATAGCGGCAGATAGACGACGCGCGCGCCGAGCCACAGCCAGCCGCCAACAGCCGTAAGGCCGCTCGTCTTGCCGGCGATCACCACGCCCAAAAGGCAGATGATGGCGATGGGGTATGTTTCCAGGAAATTGGCCTGCGCGCGCACGAGCCGTCCGCCCACCGGATCGAGCGGCGGCAGCGTTTCGTCCCGTGCGCCCATATTCCACTTTGTCCCATATTGCTTCGTCTTGATGTGCGCTGCGGCGAAGATATGGACCAGCAGAAGCACGCAGCTCCAGGCAAGGATCGTGAGTTCGACAGCCATGGCATTCCCCTGTTGAAAAGCAGATGTCAGCCTTAGGCCCGGCTGGGCCTTGCGTCATCATGCTTGGGAGGCATGTCGTAACCGGCTATGGAGCCATGGGGCAAGTCCGGCTTTGGGGAGGGCGACTGCCAAAGCCTTTGGTCGACCCGGTCGTGTTCATGCGCGGACAGGAGCCCAGTCCCGCCGCTGAACTGGGCTCCTGCCTTTGCAGGATCACGTTGCGCTTATTCCAAACTGCCTGAGCTTAGAAGACAGGCTGGTTGGCCGGGTCTTCGGGATCGGCCACAGGCGCAGGAATTGGCGTCACGGGCGAGTGGATGCCGCATTCCACCTTGTCCCAGCCGCGCCAGCGGCCTGCGCGCGGGTCCTCGCCGGGCAGAACCTTGGACGTGCAGGGTTCGCATCCGATCGACAGGTAACCCTGTGCTTCGAGCGGATGGCGGGGTAGTTGATGCTCCTCGAAATAGGCTTCCAGGTCCGACTTGGTCCAGTCGCCGAGCGGGTTGATCTTTAACCGGCCGTCCTCGATTTCGAAGCGGGGCAGGTTCTGCCGCGTCACCGACTGGAAAGCCTTGCGCCCCGAAATCCACGCGTCGAGCCCTTCCTTGGCGCGATGCATCGGCTCCACCTTGCGGATTTCGCAGCAGCCATCGGGGTCATAGGACCAGCGCAGGCCCGTCTCGTCCTTCTTGGCAAGCACATCGGCTAGCGGCGTGACAGTGCGGCTGTCGGTAAAGCCGAAGCTGTCGATCAGCGTGTCACGATAGGCCAGGGTCTCGCCGAACATCTTGAGCGTATCGACGAAGATCACGGGCACATTCCTGTCCGCCTTGGCCACAAGGTCGAGCAGCACGGCGCTTTCCGTGCCGAAGGACGAAACGACCGCGACATTCCCGGCCAGCCCTTCGGAAAAGACGGTCTTCAACATCGTCAGCGTATCGACGCCTTCGAAACGCGCATTGATGGCGTCCGCGTCCGCCTGGGTAAAGGCGGGCCGCGCGTCGATCACGTCAAGCTGGCGGGCAGGTTCAGCCATTCACATTCTCCGGGTGCCGCTTTGCCCAGACCGGGCTGCGGCCATCGACAGTCTTTTGATAGACGTCGGCATAACGATTAAGGGCGCGTTCCACTGCGGCATCATCCAGCGCCTTGTCGGGCCGGAAGCTGTCGAACCCGCAGCGCCGCATGGCGACCAGCTGGTCGACCAGCACGTCGCCGACCGCGCGCAATTCGCCCTGATACCCCGCCTCGCGCAGGATGCGCGCCGCCGAATAGCCGCGGCCGTCGCCAAAGGCAGGGAAGTTCACCTCGACCAGCGACAGCCGGTCGAGATAGGGCAGAAGTTCGCGCGCATCCTCGCCCGCTTCGATCCGCACGGCGGTCGAATTGGACTGGCCGGTGAAAGATTCGACCGTCACCGCCGGTTCCTGCGCGGCTTCGCCTTCGCGGAAGGTCAGGAACTCAACCATAGATCGCCTCCTTGAAGGGCTTCATGCCAAGACGGCGATAGGTGTCGAGAAAGCGTTCGCCTTCTTCACGCTCAGCGAGATAGACGTTGGTCACCTTTTCAATGGCGTCGACCACGCCGTCCTCCGAAAAGCCCGGCCCGGTGATCTGCCCCAGCGAGGCATCCTGCGCGCCCGATCCGCCCAGCAGCAGCTGGAAATTCTCCACACCCTTCCGGTCCACGCCCAAAATGCCGATATGCCCGGCATGGTGGTGGCCGCAGGCGTTGATGCAGCCGGAGATTTTGAGCTTCAATTCGCCGAGTTCCTTCTGCCGCTCCGGCGATCCGAACCGATCCGACAGCTTCTGCGCCAGCGGGATCGACCGCGCATTGGCAAGGCTGCAATAGTCTAGACCGGGGCAAGCGATGATGTCGCCGATCAGGTCCAGATTAGCCTCCGCCAGTCCGGCTTCATCCAGCTTCTGCCAGATGGCGTAAAGATCCGCCTTCTTCACATGCGGCAGGACGAGGTTCTGCGCATGGGTGACGCGCAGTTCGTCGATCGAATATCGCTCCGCAAGGTCGGCCACCAACTCGATCTGTTCGGCCGAAGCATCGCCCGGAATGCCGCCGCGCGGTTTCAGGCTGATGTTGACGATGGCGTAACCGGGCTGCTTGTGCGCCGCGACTTGCCGGTCCACCCATAGGGCGAAGGCCGGATCACTGCGGTCGATCTCGTCGCTCAGCCCTTGCTCATAGGCCGGATTGGCGAAGTAGGGCCGGATGCGGTCAAGTTCTTCCGTGGGCGGGTTGAGGCCGAGCGTTCGCATATGGGCGAACTCCTCCTCCACCTGGCGCTTATATTCCTCGACGCCGAGTTCATGGACCAGGATCTTGATCCGCGCCTTGAACTTGTTGTCGCGGCGGCCATAGCGGTTGTAGACACGCAGGCAGGCCTCCAGATAAGACACAATCTCATCTTCGGGCACGAAGTCCTTGATAAGCGGCCCGACCATGGGGGTGCGGCCCATGCCGCCACCGGCATAGACTTCCGCGCCGATCCGTCCGTCGCGCTGCACCAGCTTGAGGCCGATGTCGTGCAGGCGCATCGCTGCACGGTCTTCCTCGCTCGCAATCACGCAAATCTTGAACTTGCGCGGCAGATAGGTGAATTCCGGGTGGAAGGTCGACCACTGGCGCAGCAGTTCCGCCCACGGGCGGGGGTCCGCCACTTCATCGGCCGCGACGCCCGCATATTGGTCAGACGAAATGTTGCGGATGCAATTGCCGCTCGTCTGGATGGCATGCATCTCGACGGTCGCCAGCTCCGCCAGAATGTCGGGCGCGTCAGCCAGCTTGATCCAGTTATATTGCAGGTTGGTGCGCGTGGTGAAATGGCCGTAGCCCTTGTCATATTTGCGCGCGATTTCGCCCAGCTTGCGCATCTGCCGCGCGTTGAGGGTGCCATAAGGGATGGCGACCCGCAGCATATAGGCGTGCAGCTGGAGATAGAGGCCGTTCATCAGCCGCAGCGGCTTGAACTGATCCTCGGTCAGCTGGCCTGCAAGGCGGCGCTGCACCTGATCGCGAAACTCCTCGACGCGGGCATCGACGATGGACTGGTCATAGCTGTCGTAACGGTACATTTCAGATCACCCAATTGCCGGTGTCGGCGTCATTCGGTTTCAGTGTCAGGTCTGGGCGCACGGTGGGGCCGAGAGCGCGTATGCGGTCCTTGATATGCGCGGGCCGCACGCCTTCGTCCGTCACGGTGGCGTCGATCACGTAGGGGGCGACCACGCGCAGCGCGGCTTCTTCGGCCCGCGCCAGTTCCTCGCCCTTGTCCGCGACGTCGACCGAATCGCCCACATGCCGCGACCAGCCATCGCCCGCCCACCAGATGACGTCTCCGGTGCCCAGGTCATTGCCTGTCAAAATCTTCACGAATGCATCTCCGCCCCATTATTCATCTGCGCGGCCCAGCCGGGCAGCACGTCCTGCGCCAGCGCATAGGCCGCCACGTCGCCCACGACAATCAGCGCCGGGCTTCTCACCTTCTCCCGCGCAACCATGTCGCCGAGGTCGGCAAGCAAGGTGCGCAAGATCCGCATGTCTGCACGCGTGCCGTTTTCCAGCACCGCCACCGGAATGGCGGGCGAAACGCCGTCAGTGATCAGCTTGTCGGCAATGTCGGCCGCCGTCGCCACGCCCATGTAGATAACGAGCGTGCGCCCATGACCCGCAAGGCCGGACCAGTCCTGATCCGTCAGCCCCTTGCACTGGCCAGCGACGAAGGTCACTGCGCTCGCCGCATCGCGATGGGTGAGCGGAAGCTGCGCCTGCGCCGCGCAGCCGATCGCCGCGCTCATGCCGGGTACGATTTCCACCGGCACGCCAGCGGCCCGGCATGCCTCCATTTCCTCGCCGCCCCGCCCGAATACGAAGGGATCGCCGCCTTTCAGCCGCACCACGCAGCGCCCGGCCAGCGCCAGTTCGACCAGCAGGGCGTTGATCCGGTCCTGCGGCATGGAATGGCGGCTGCGCTGCTTCGCGACGGAGATCAGTTCCGCCTGTGGCGAGGCCAGCGCCAATATCTCGCCCGACACCAGTCCATCATGCACGATCACCTGCGCCGCGCCGATCAGCCGGGCGGCGCGCAGCGTCAGCAGCTCCGGGTCGCCAGGACCCGCGCCGACGAGGTAAACGGTGGAAGGTGCAATGTCAGCCATGATGGCCAGATGGCGGAAGCGCATTCGCCTTTCAATTCAGAATGCTTTGCCAGCCGCGTAGGAAAATTTTGCGCGGGGGTGACAGAGCTCGGAACCGGCTCCTGCCTTCGGGGAGCGCGGGGGGCCAAGGATCAGTCCCCCATGGCGCTGGTATCGATTTCTTTGAGGCCAACGCCAATGGACGCGCGGGGCTGCTCGATCTCCGCCGATGCGACGGGATAGGCGCAATAATCCGCCGCGTAATAAGCGCTGGGGCGATGGTTGCCCGAAATGCCGAGGCCGCCGAACGGAGCGGAGGATGATGCGCCGTTGGTCGGGCGGTTCCAGTTGACGATGCCCGCGCGGACATTGGCCCAGAACTGGTTATATTGTTCCGGCGATCCCCCGACCAGCGAGGCCGACAACCCGTAGCGGCTGTTGTTGGCTTCCGCGATGGCCGCGGCGAAATCCGGCACGCGGATGACCTGGAGCAGCGGCCCGAACAGTTCGATGTCGGGCCGTTCTTCCATGGCGGTCACATCGATGATCGCGGGGCTGAGGAATGGGCGATCCTGCACGGGGCGCACCATATGTTTGATGGGGCGGCCGCCATGACTCATCAGGTAGAGGAAGCTTTCGGTCAACTGGTCCGCCGCCCGGTTGTCGATGACCGGCCCCATGAAAGGCGCGGGGTCGGCATGGGGATGATCGACGATCAGGCGGTCGGCGATCTTCTTGACCTCGGCAATCAGCATATCGGCCAGCTCCTGCTTGACGATCAGGCGGCTGGCCGCCGTGCAGCGCTGGCCGCTCGACAGGAAAGCGGACTGGACGACGAGCACGGCGGCGCTGGCAATGTCCGGTGTATCCCATACGATGATGGGATTGTTGCCGCCCATCTCCAGCGCCAGTATCTTGCCGGGATTGGCCGCGAACTGCCGGTTTATGGCGATGCCGGTTTGCGCGGAGCCGGTGAAGAGGATGCCGTTCACGTCCGGGTGCGCGGTCAGCGCCTTCCCCTCACCCGGCCCGCCCAGAACGAGGCGCAGGCTGTCCTGCGGCACCCCTGCCTCATGGAAGAGGCGGACCAGCATTTCGCCTACCGCCGGAGTCTGTTCGGACGGTTTGAAGACCACGCCATTGCCCGCGAGCAGCGCCGGGACAATATGCCCGTTAGGCAGATGCGCCGGGAAATTATAAGGGCCAAGCACCGCCATGACGCCATGGGGCTTGTGCCGGACGGACTGGCGGGCGCCCATCGCGGCTTCCAGACGGCGCTGGCCGGTGCGTTCCGAATAAGCGGCGACGGAAATGTCGACCTTGTTCATCACGGCGGCGACCTCCGTGCGTGCGTCCCACAGCGGCTTGCCGGTTTCGCGTGCGATCAGATCGGCCAGAGCATCTTCATTGGCGCGGACGACATTGACGAAGCGGCGCAGCGTTTCGATGCGGTAGGCAACAGGTTGCGCGGCCCAGCGCGGCCATCCGGCACGCACGTGCGCGACCTCGGCCTCCACGTCGCTTGCGGCGCCTTGCCACAGGAGGGCGCCGGTAGCCGGTTCGATCGAAGTCAGGGATGCGGACATAGCGCCGATATGGAGGATAACGGCGCTTTAGGGAAGGGAGCGAGATGCGTTTGATACGCTCCTGTCCGTCGAGCGGCGGCGCTTCATCTCTTTGACTTGCGGCTGCTGCCCGTGGAGCGATATGAGCCATCGGGCAAGCCGGAGATGGGGCGCTTGATCATGCTGAGGATAGAGGGCCGTTGAGCAACTTCACGGACGGATATTGGTGGTCCCCTGACGGCCTCCGCCTTCACTATCGCGATTATGATGGCGGATCGGATGGGCGGCCGCCACTGCTTTGCCTGCCGGGGCTGACCCGCAATGCAAGGGATTTCGAACCGCTTGCGCAAAGGCTTGCCGGGGAGTGGCGGCTGATCTGCCCGGAAATGCGCGGGCGCGGAGAAAGCGCGCAGGCCAAGGACCCGATGACCTATGTCCCCTTCAACTATCTTCAGGATATAAGCCGGTTGCTCGGCGACCTTGCGATCACCCGTTTCGTGGCAGTCGGCACGTCGCTGGGCGGCTTCATCACCATGCTGATCGCCGCGACCCATCGCGAATGGCTGGCCGGGGCCTTGCTGAACGATATCGGTCCCACGCTTGAGCAGGCGGGCCTTGCGCGGATCAGGGCGCAGGTCGGCACGGGGCAGTCGCATCCAAGCTGGGTTCATGCGGCGCGCGCATTGGAAGAAGCGAACCGCGACATCTACCCGGCCTATGGGCTGGAGCAATGGCTGGCGATGGCCAAGCGCCTGTATCGCCTGAACAGCGGAGGCCGGATCGTGCTCGACTACGACATGCGCATCGCCGAACCCTTGCGGGTGGCCGGAGCGGAGGGCGGGGTCGATATGTGGCCCGCCATGGCGGCTTTTTGCGGCATTCCGGCATTGATATTGCGCGGCGAGCGTTCGGATATTCTGAGCGTCGAAACGGCCGAACGGATGGTGCGGGACATGGGCGGCGGGGCTGAACTGGTCACCGTGAAGAATGTCGGCCATGCGCCGGTGCTGGATGAGCCCGAAGCGGCGCGCGCCATCGACCAGTTGCTGGCGCGCGTCCTCCATGGCTGACTTCACCGGGCGACGGCCGCGGCTGCTCCACATCCATGGCAGTTTCAGCCTGGGCGGCAAGGAGGCACGCGCCGTCCGCCTCATGAACCTGTGGGGCGATCGCGCGCATCATAGCATCGTCAGCGCCGATCCCGATGCCATGGACGCGCGCGCGGCGATCGATCCTGCCATCCGGGTGGACTATCCTTCGCCACCGCAATTGAAGGGGCGGCCCGGTTTGGCCCGCTTTCGGAGCATCGCCCGCTTCCTACCGGGTTTCGACCTGATCCTCACCTATAATTGGGGGGCGATGGACGCGGTCATGGCGCATCGCATCTGCGCGCCGTTCATGCGCCTGCCGCCGCTCATCCATCATGAGGATGGCTTCAATGTGGATGAGGCGGCTGGCCTCAAGCCGGAGCGGAACCTGTACCGCCGCATTGCCTTTCAGGGCAGCTGCGCCATCGTCGTCCCTTCGACGAAGCTGGAGGGCATTGCCCAGAGTGTGTGGCGGCAGCCTGACCGGAAGGTACGGCTCATCCGCAACGGCATCGATGTGGCGCGTTATGCGGTTCCACCCGCTCCAGAGGCAATTCCCGGCCTTGTTCGCTCGCCGGGCAAGCTGCTGGCCGGCACGCTTGCCGGTTTGCGCCCGGTCAAGAACATTCCCCGGCTGGTCCGGGCGATCGCTCCCCACAAGGAGCGGTTGCAACTGGTCGTCGTGGGAGAGGGCCCGGAGAAGGACGCCATCCTTGCCGAAGCAGGGCGACAGGGTATCAGCGATCTGCATCTGGCGGGCTTCCTGCCCGATCCATGGCGCTATATCGGGCTGCTGGACATTTTCGCCCTGTCTTCCGACAGCGAGCAATTCCCGATTTCGCTGGTGGAGGCAATGGCGGCAGGCCTGCCGGTCGCGTCCATGGACGTGGGCGACGTCATGCAGATGGTGGCGCCTGAAAATCGCGGCTTCGTGGTCAAGGATGAGCATGCTCTGGCCGATGCGCTGGCTGTCCTCACGTCCGATGCGGGGTTGCGCGCGCGGCTGGGGGAAGCCAACCGGCTGCGTGCCCGGCGCGATTTTGACGAGACCTCCATGGTGGATGCTTATGCGGCGCTATACGGACGGGCACTATCCAGCCCGGATATTTTGCGGTAGGGCGCGCGCGTAACTTTCGTCATGCGGGCCAAAGCTGCTATAGGGCAGGTTTGAAATTGCCCGCAGACGCGGCTGATTTGCGCGGGAGATAGCGTTGTTCAAGGGTTTGAAGCCCATCATTTACGGTGGCCGTGAAGTGTGGCCGCTGGTCGAAGGCGGCAAGGGCGTGGCCGTTTCCAACCATGCCAGTTCCGGCGCATGGGCTGCGGCAGGCGGCATCGGCACCGTGTCCGCCGTCAATGCCGACAGCTATGACAGCATGGGCAATATCATCCCGCAAATCTACCATGGCCGCACCCGCCGCGACCGCCATGAAGAACTGGTCGCCTATGCGATCGACGGTGCGGTCGAGCAGGTGAAACGCGCGTTCGAGATTGCGGGCGGCAAGGGTGCGATCAACATCAACATCCTGTGGGAAATGGGCGGCGCGCAGCGCGTGCTGCATGGCGTGCTGGAAAAGACGCGCGGCATGGTGGCGGGTGTCACCTGCGGTGCTGGCATGCCCTACAAGCTGAGCGAAATCGCCGCTTCCTATGGCGTCAATTATCTGCCTATCGTCAGTTCCGGCCGCGCATTCCGGGCACTGTGGAAGCGCGCTTATTCAAAAGCGTCGGAATGGCTGGCGGCGGTGGTCTATGAAGATCCCTGGCTGGCAGGCGGGCATAACGGACTGTCCAATGCGGAGGACCCCCGCGAGCCGCAGGATCCCTATCCCCGCGTCAAGGCGCTGCGCGACACCATGCGCGAAGGCGGCATTTCGGACGAGGTGCCTATCGTGATGGCGGGCGGCGTATGGCACCTTAAGGATTGGAACGACTGGATCGACAATCCCGAACTCGGCACGATCGCATTCCAGTTCGGCACGCGACCCTTGCTGACGCAGGAAAGCCCTATCCCGCAGGAATGGAAGCAGCGGCTGACGCAGCTTGAGCCCGGCGACGTCCTGCTGCACCGCTTTTCGCCGACCGGATTTTACAGTTCGGCGGTGCGCAACCCCTTCCTGCGCCAGTTGGAAGCGCGGTCGGAGCGCCAGATTCCGTTCAGCACCGAGCAGGCGGGCGATCATACGCATCAGCTCGACGCGGGCGTCAAAGGCAAGAATTTCTGGGTGACGCGCGGCGACCTGCTGCGCGCGCGCGAGTGGGTGGGGCAAGGCTTCACCTCCGCACTCAAGACGCCGGACAACACGCTCGTCTTCGTCACGGAAGAGGAGAAGGCGGAAATCCGCAAGGACCAGACCGATTGCATGGGCTGCCTCAGCCAGTGCGCCTTTTCCAGTTGGATGGACAGCGAGACCAATTCGACCGGGCGTCTCGCCGATCCGCGCAGCTTCTGCATTCAAAAATCATTGCAGGAAGCGGTCCATGGCGGTGATCTGGACAAGAATCTGCTGTTCGCGGGGCATGGCGCCTACAAGTTCAAGCAAGACCCATTCTATTCCAACGGGTTCGTGCCCACCGTCAAACAGCTGGTCGATCGCATTCTGACGGGCGACTGATGGCCGATATTCAAGGTCTTGCCGTGCTGAGCTATCACACGCCGCATTTCGATGTCGTGCGGCCGGGGCAGTTCGTGCTTTGCGCCGTATCCGGTGAGCGAATCGACCTGGATGACTTGAAATATTGGAGTGCGGAGTTTCAGGAGGCCTATCGCGGGCCGGTGGAAGCGACGCAATCCATCCTGCGGCGGCGTGAAGGCGCGGCTTGAACTGCCGTGAGGCAGGCTTTTAGGCGCTTGGTGGACGTTTATCGTTAAAAAATGCCATTATGTGGGCAGTTTCCCCTGCTTTGACGGTTCCTTTTTCCGCGTCGGTCGTTTATACTTTCTATCAGGCGACAAAGATCGCCTTAAGGAAGGATGCTCAACAATGTCGCGGATCGATATTTTTGGCGATCGTTTATGTGTAGCCACCAGCCTGCTGATCATGGGGTGGTTCATCTACAACGTTGCATTCTGAACGTCCTGGGCCTCTAATTTCGACGAGGCGTTGACGCGAGCTTCTTTTCATACCGGCTGCGATCATGCGAGCCGTTGTCCATAGTTGATTGGCCATATGGGTCCCAGGCTGTCGCGCGCTATCGTGCATCTCATCTGCATTATCTAACCTTCATCCATCCGGAGCTTGTGCAGCGGCAGGCGTGGTGCCGGCGGCTTTATTTTCTCCACACCGGAGGGCATCGACTGCTGCTTCCATATTCGAACGGGGCAGGTGGCGCGTTCGAGCAGCGGGTCGGGGCGAATTGAGTGCCAGCGCTATAGGAGTTGCTGGAGACTTTTGCGGGTCGGGACAAAAGATCATCCGCAGCCTTAAAGCAAAGCTATCTTTCCTTTCTCCACGCGCAGAGTAGAGAAGCCCTGAGCCCAGGCTCCGCGGCTTTTGAAGGATGACAGCTTGCTCCGCGTCAACAACGGCTAAAGCGCACGGCACTGACGCGACGACGCAAGGTATCGTGTTCCTCCGAGCAAGGAGAAGACGATGACCAGCAGAACCAGCAGACGCGCCCGGCCCCGGCATTCACCGCGGCAGGCCGCGATTCATATCCCCCATTCAAGCTGGTCGCGCGTGCAGCGGCCAACGGCTGCGGCATCGATCGCGCCGGATGATTTCTGGGCGAGGCTGGGTATCTGATCAGCGGAAGACGACGGTCTTTCCGCCGTTCAGCAGCACGCGGCGGTCCGCGATCCAGCCGACCGCCCGTGCCAGTACCTGCGCTTCGATGTCGCGGCCGATACGGATCATATCCTCCGCCGTGGCGCGGTGATCGACACGCTCCACCGCCTGTTCGATGATTGGTCCTTCATCGAGTTCAGCCGTCACGAAATGAGCGGTCGCGCCGATCAGTTTCACGCCGCGATCATGCGCGCGGTGATAGGGACGCGCGCCCTTGAAGCTGGGCAGGAAGCTGTGATGGATGTTGATGCACCGGCCCGCGATACGCGTGACCAGCGCATCCGACAGCACCTGCATATAGCGCGCGAGGATGAGATAATCGGAGCGTGTCCGGTCGAAAATATCGAGTAAACTAGTCTCTTGCACGGCTTTGTCGCCATTGGGCGGCAGCTCATGATAAGGGATGCCGTGCCATTCGGTGATCCGGCGCATGTCGGGATGGTTGGACACCACGCCCATGATGTCGATGGCGAGCATGCCGGTCTGCCAGCGATGGAGCAGGTCCGCCAGGCAATGCGATCCTTTTGATACGGCGATCAGCATGCGCGGGCGGTGGTTCGACGGCGTCAGGCTCCAATCCATGCTGAATTGAGCGCCAATGCCAGCGAACTCGGCGCAAAGCCGGTCCGTATCGGCCATGCGATCATCGGTCGCTTCGAACGCGACCCGCATGAAGAAGCGCCCGGCTTCCCGGTCGGCATATTGCTGGCTGTCAGTGATGAAGCCGCCTCTTTCGGCCAGGAACTGGCTGACGGCGGCGACGATGCCGACGCGGTCCGCGCAGACGAGCGTCAGTATCCAGGAAGGAACAGCCGGATTGTTCAAGAAACCCCTCCGCCAATATTGCGATAGCGGTTGCCTTATACGGCCGGCATGATCAAGCCGTTAAGGCTGCGGTGACGGCTGAGCGCTGGTCATCGCGAAAATGCCGGTGGCGTTGCCCGTATCGAAGCTGAGGTCCAGGCGTCCTGTCGCCGGGTCGATATCGCGGCTGATGAATTCATAGAAGGAGCCCGGAACGCGGCGCACTTCCTTGTCGGCGAACAGCCGTTCGACCGTGTCGGCGCGGAAGGCGGTCTGGCGCACGCGGCCCGTCCGGGAAATCTCTATCCTGTCCTTGATGGGCCAGCCTTCCTGCCGCAGCCGCTCCGCCAGCGCTTCCACATCGGCCACGCGATCGGTCGCATGATTGAAGGCATTGCCCTCCGTGGCGATCCACGCCGCCTCATGGGATCGGGACAAGAGCAGTTCGTAGCCCGAAAGGGAGACGGGGTCATGATGCCTGTCGAACGCGGTGACGATGACAGGGAGAACCGCCGCTGCCTTATCGAACGTTACCGGCTCTCCGGCGGAGTAGCGGGCGAGCAGGTCCCGGCAATCGGCGTCGAGAGGGTCACGCGACGTTCCGAACAGGCGGCTGGCCGCTTCCTGGAATTCAGCGTCGAAACGGTCGACATGCAGTTCCGACAGGAAGAATTGGGGTATGTTTTCCGGCGCGTCCTTGTGCCGGTAGGCGCGGCCGGTCATCTTCAACCGGTCGAGCGGATAGACGGCGGCCATCTCATAGCCCAGCGGCAGGAATATGCGGGTGAAGGCGTCCTCGCCCGCTGGCAAGGCGCCGGTCGGACCGTGGGGCAGGCGCACGGTGCGCAGCGCGCCATGGTCGAAGACGATCCTTTTTCCCTGCGCACGCACATTGGCGACATAGGCCGCTCCGTCAGGGACCCTTTGCAGCAGCCCGTGGAACAAGAGGACGTTCATCGCCATGGCGAAGGCGGCGCGTGAAATGGCGGGACCTTGCTCCCCCAGCAGTTGCGGATCGATGGCGAGCGAGGCCAATGCCTCGTCAGCGGCCTGCTCGCCTAAAGACGATCGGATGAGGGCGGGGATATTTCCATTGCTCATGGCGCGCTCCGGTTGAGCACGGTTTATCGCCTCTTGCCGGAGAAAAGCCAAGCCTGACGCCCGTCAGCAGCCCGGCTTTTCCTCACATCTTCCGGGGCATGCACTCAGCGCCCGCAGCCTTGATCGCGCCGCAGAGGCGGGCGGCTTCCGCGCTGCTGGACAGTGGCCCGGCCTGGAGCTTTGTCACGGCCCCGCCCTTGACCAGGAAGAGTTGATAGGCGGACAGTCCGCCGACCTGACCTTTCAGCTTGTTCCAGAGCGCGCGGGCGCGGCCCTCTTCACTGAAAGCGCCCAACTGCACCCGCCATGGGCCGCTGGCCGGTTTTGCGGGCGGAGCGGCTTTGGCGGGAGCGGCCTTCTCCACCGGCTTGGGAGCAGCGGCGGGGGGCAGGGGCGCGGCGGTCCGCTTGCTTTCCGCCGGGGGCGATGCCTCCTTCCTCGCCGGAGTTGGGGCAGTGGCTGGCACGGAGGCCCCCTTCTTGTCGCGGCGGTCGTCCTGATCGAGCGCGGCGAGATCCTTGCGGCCTGCCTCATTCGCCATGGCGGCGCCCTGCTGACGCTGCGCGGCGGGGATATATTTGTCCATCTGCTTGAGGCTGGCGGTCGCCTGCGCCAGCCCGGCGGCCGACGCGCGGGTCATCAGAGCATAGGCGCGCACCCAATCCTTGGGCGTCAGGTCGCCGTTGAATAGCGCGGTGCCGACGATATATTGCGCGCGCGGCTCCCCCCGGTTGGCGGCGCGTTCCAGATAGGGCAGGGCGCTCGCCCGGTCGCCCTGCTGGAACATCAGCAGGCCCAGATTATCCTCCGCCCGCACATGACCCTGTTCGGCGGCCTTGCGATACCATTGGATCGCCGTGGCCATATTGGCGGAAACGCCGCGGCCCAGCTTGTAGGCCTGACCCATGTTGAACTGCGCGTCGGGATCGCCCGCCTGGGCCAGCGGCTGCCATTCCGCAACGGCCTTGGCATAATCGCCCTGCTGCCATGCATCGACGCCAGTCTTGACGTCCGCCGCCGCCGGTTGCGCAAGGGCGGCCATCATTCCCGCGGCCAGCGCGGCCCACATCTGCTTCATCTGACATGCTCCCAGCGTATCGCTTTGCAGCAGCCTATGATCGAACAAGGTTAAGAGCAACTTAGCAACATTAACTATAGGCCCGCCGATGCCCCCCCATTCCAGCCGCCGGAAGGCCCATGCGCCGCGTTAACCAAATTTTAGGCGCCTGCGTGGCAATTTCCCGGACGATTGAAAATCTGGGGGAAATTGCGTGCGCATACTTGCTTTGGCATCGCAAAAGGGTGGTTCTGGAAAGACCACATTGTCCGGGCATCTGGCCGTGCAGGCGCAAATGGCCGGGGCGGGGCCTGTCGTCCTGATCGACATCGATCCGCAGGGGTCGCTTGCCGACTGGTGGAACGAGCGGGAAGCGGAGTTCCCCGCCTTTGCCCAGACGACGGTGGCGCGCCTTGCCGCCGATCTGGAGATATTGCGCCAGCAAGGGTTCAAGCTGGCCGTCATCGATACGCCGCCCGCCATCACCATGGCGATCCAGAGCGTCATTTCCGTGGCGGAATTGATCGTCGTTCCCACCCGTCCCAGCCCGCACGACCTGCGCGCCGTTGGCGCGACCGTGGACCTTTGCGAACGGGCGGGCAAGCCGCTGATCTTCGTCGTGAACGCCGCCACCCCCAAGGCGCGCATCACGTCGGAAGCCGCCGTCGCGCTTTCCCAGCATGGCACGGTCGCGCCGGTCACGTTGCACCATCGCACCGATTTCGCCGCATCCATGATCGACGGCCGCACGGTGATGGAGGTCGATCCCAAGGGACGCTCCGCCGGGGAGGTCGAACAGCTTTGGAGCTATGTTTCCGACCGCCTGGAAAAGAATTTCCGGCGCACGGTATTTTCGGTGCCCCACAGCGGCAGCACATCGGGCGCGCTTCGTCCAGCGTCAGGCGGCTTTGGCCGCCGCGTCGTGGGCCAGTGAGGGAGGGAAGAGACATGGCCGAACCCAAACCGCTCGCCTCCCTGACCTCAGGCCTTCTCGCCCGCAAGGGAGCGGCCCAGCCCGCGATGCGCCGTCCCGTCATGGGCTTTGGCGGCCAGGCCGCCGCGGCGATGATGCAGGATGACCTTGGCTGGAACGACATGGGCTTTGACGTGACGGAGCCCGAACCTGCTCCGACCGAACCCCGATCGGTGGTGGGCCTGACGCCCATGACCACGCCGGTGACCGCCGCGCCCGTTCCCCCGGTGGTGGTGGAGCGCGTGGAACTGGCGGAGCGCGTGAAGGACGCCGTCGCAGCCGCCGCGCCCGTTACCCGCACCGTGCCGAAAGGACGCAAGGCGGCTTTCACGCTGCGGCTGGATTCCGAACGGCATCTGCGGCTGCGGCTCGCCTGCGCGGTCAGCGGCCGATCGGCTCAGCAGATCGTGACCGATGCGCTGGACGCGCTGTTGGCCACGCTGCCGGAAATCGACCGTCTGGCGCAGCAGGTGCCGGGCGAACGCGACACGCATTGAAGAAGAAGGACCACGGCATGAAACGCACGGCTTTCGCCAAGGCGGCGGTTTCGTCGCTGATCTTGGCAACGACCATGGTGGGCTGCGCCGGATCGGCTTTCCGCCCTTCGGCCGCTGCACCGCAGCACCGGCAGGATCGCGATTCGCTCGCCGCCGCCACGGAAAAGGCTCTGGCCAGCCGCGATGGCGCAAAGGCAGTGAAGGCGGCGGAAGCGGCGGTAAGCGCCGATCCGCGCAACGCGGCCTATCGTCAACTGCTGGGCCGCGCCTATGTGGCGAGCGGGCGTTTCGCTTCGGCCGAGACGGCGCTGACCGACGCCATGACGCTGGGCAATCACGATGCGCGCACCATCGTCAGCCTTGCGCTGGTGAAAGCCGCTCTGGGCAAGAATGAGGCCGCGCGCGAATTGCTGAGCGCCAATGCCGATGTCGTGCCCGCTGGTGATTATGGGCTGGCCATGGCGATGGCGGGCGACGCAGAGGAAGGCGTGCGCATCCTGTCCGAAGCGATCCACGATCCGTCAGCCACCGCGCAGACGCGGCAGAACCTGGCCTATGCCTATGCTCTGGCAGGCCGGTGGAAGGACGCGCGCATGATGGCCGGGTTCGACCTTGAACCGCTGGCCGCGAATCAGCGCATCTCGCAATGGGCGCAAAGCGCCGCCCCCGTCTATACCGCGCAGCGCATCGCCCTGTTCATGGGCGTGAGCATCGACGGCGCAGATGCCGGACAGCCGGTCGCGCTTGCTCTTGCGCCCCGGCAGGATGCCGTGGACGTGGCCGCGAGCGATGCCGCAGCGCCTTCTCCTGAGATCGCCGTGGCCAGCGCCGATACCACCGATGCGCCTGCGGTCGACGAGACTTTGCCTGATGTGGCGGCCGCCACCCCGGTCCCTGCTCCGGCCTTTGCCGCGCCCAAGCCTGTTGTCCGCAGCGCCGCGCTTGCGCCCGCGCCTAAGCCCCGTGCGGCTGCGGCGACCCGGCCCATTCGTCAGGCTGGCCCGGTGAGCAATTGGGTCGTCCAGCTCGGCGCCTATGACAATGCGGCCATCGCCAAGGAAAAATGGTTCGCCTTGGCGCGCCGCAACACTGCGATCGCCGCGCGTCCTGCCCTGACCAGCCAGATCAAGGTCAATGGCGCGACATTCTCCCGCCTGGCGGTGAGCGGCTTTGGCGACCGGGCCGAAGCAGTGGCGCTGTGCCGCAGCATCCGCGCGCAACGCGGCCAGTGCTTCGTGCGCGAAAATGCGCCCGATGCCACGGCCCAGCGCTGGGCCTTGACGGCGAAGCGGCAGCAACTCGCTTCGCGCTGAGCCGACCGGAACAGGGGGGCGGGCTGACCCGCCTGCCTTTTCCTCACAGCAGCCGCAGCTGTCCCTGCTGCCCCGGCGGACGGAACAGGTCGGTCCGCAGCGTCAGCCGCTCGCTTGAAAGACCGGCGCGCTTGCGGGCTTTCAGGAAACGCGTGCGGATCAGGTCGGCCCACACGCCTTGGCCGCGCATCCTGGTGCCGAAGCCCGGATCATTGTCGCGCCCGCCGCGCATGTCGCGGATGATCGCCATCACCTTTCCGGCCCGGTCGGGATAATGTTCCTTGAGCCAGGCGCGGAACAGGGGCGCGACCTCGTGCGGCAGGCGGACCGGGATGAAAGCCGCGTCACGCGCCCCGGCCGCGGCGACGCGAGCGATGATCACCTCAATCTCATGATCCGTGATGGCGGGGATGATGGGCGACAGGCTGGCGGTGACCGGCACGCCTGCCTGCGTCAGCCGCCGGATCGCCTCGATGCGCCGGAGCGGATGAGCGGCGCGCGGCTCAAGCGTGCGCGCGACCTTGGGGTCGAGCGTGGTGACGGAGATCATGACCGCCACCAGCTGATCCTTCGCCATGCCTGTCAACAGGTCCAGATCCCGCAGCACCCGGTCTGACTTGGTTGTGATGAACAGGGGGTGGCGGCATTCCGCCAGCAGCTCGATACATTCACGCGTGATCCTCCAGTCGCGTTCGATCGGCTGATAAGGGTCGGTGTTGGTGCCCATGGCGATCGGGGCCACCCGGTAGGACTTGCGCGACAATTCCTCGCGCAGCAGCTTGGCGGCATCGGGCTTGGCGAACAGGCGGGTTTCGAAGTCCAGCCCCGGCGACAGGTCGTGATAGGCATGGGTCGGCCGCGCGAAACAATAGATGCAGCCATGCTCGCAGCCGCGATAGGCGTTGATTGATTGGGTGAAGCCGATGTCGGGCGACCTGTTGCGCGCGATGATGGTGCGGGGATGTTCAACCGTGACCTGCGTGCGCAGCTTCGGGGAGGGGCCGTCCACCTGTTCAAGGGCGTCGAGCCAGTCGCCGTCGGCAATATGTTCGGACAGGTTGAAGCGGCGGCTTTCGCCGTTCAACGTTGCGCCTCTGCCCTTCTCCACAGCCATGGCTGCTTAGAACATAAGAAGAACAAATTTGCAATCCCGTTGATCAGCGCTCCAGCAGCCGGGGCATCAGTTCCACGAAGTTGCAGGGACGAAAGCGGCTGTCGAGCTGGCTTGCCAATATGCCGTCCCAAGCATCCTTCACCGCGCCGGTCGAGCCGGGAAGGGCGAAGATATAGGTGCCGCGCGCAACGCAGGCGGTGGCGCGGGACTGGATGGTGGAGGTGCCGATGCTTTGATAGCTGAGCCAGCGGAACAGTTCGCCGAAGCCGGGTATTTCCTTGTCCTGCACCTGCGCCAGGGCTTCGGGTGTCACGTCGCGGCCAGTGACTCCGGTGCCGCCGGTGGTGATCACGCAGTCGACCTGCGGATCGTCGATCCAGGCATGAAGACGCGCCACGATCGCGGAACGATCATCCTTTTCGATGCGGCGATCGGCCAATATGTGCCCGGCGGCCTCTATCCTGTCCGCCAAGGCGTCGCCGGACCTGTCCTCCGCGAGGCCCCGGCTGTCGGATACGGTCAGAAGGGCGATCCGCACCGGCAGGAAAGGGCGGCTTTCATCAATGGGCATCAGTCGGAGCCGCCCGCGATCACCGGGGCGTTGATCTGGCCCTTTTGCGTCAGGCGGACCATCCGAACGCCCTTGGCCGTAGGGAAGGCGGGCCACATGCCCTGCGCCATGCCGGTCAGGCACTCCGCCTCGCCCTTGGCCTGGATCTGGTACATCCAATAGTTGCGCATGACAGTGTTCACATAAGCGCGGGTTTCATAATAAGGCAGGGATTCGATGAAAAGCAGCGGGTCGCCATTGTCCTTGACCTCGCTGTTCCAGCGTTCGACCGGCACGGGACCCGCATTATAGGCGGCCATCACCTTGGGCAGCAGCCCGCCGGTCGCGCTCATGTCCCGCAGGCTTTCCAGATAGCGCTGGCCATATTCCATGTTGGTCGACGGCACGAATAGCTGCGCCGGGGAGGAAAGGCCCATGTCGCCGCCTGTTCCGGGCAGCACCTGCATCAGGCCGCGCGCCCCCGCGCTGCTCACGACATCGCTGCGAAAGCCCGATTCCTGGAGGGTATGGGCGAAGATGAGCGAGGGATCGACGCGCCAGCCCCCATCGGGCCGCCAGTCGGGCGTGGGGAAGCGGGCGAAGCTGCCCGGCTTCTTTCCGGCAGGGCCGTTATGGGCGAGCCAAAGCTGCGTGGCGGGCAGGTTGAGCGCTCCGGCGAGGTTCAGCAGCGCATCATATTCAGCCGCGCCGCCAAGCTTCGCCTGATGCCGGATAAGCTCCTCGGCCCGTCCGCTCTGCCCGATCGCCACGAGGGCGACGGCCGCGCGGATGTTGGGGCTGTCCTTGATCTGCCGCCATTCGGACGCGCCGAAATGAGGGGCCACGCGCGCGCCGCCGAGCGGCATGCCCAGCGTTTCGCGGGCGAGCAGGCCATAAAAGCTGTCTTCGTTGCGCGCGGCGGTCTTGAGCAGATTTTCGACCTTTTCGGCCTGGCCGCAAACCATATAGGCGCGCGCGGCCCAATAAGCGCCCGCCGCACGCATGTCAGCATTGCCCGCCAGCGCAGCCACGTTGGCGAAGGCGGGCGCCGCCGTGGTGCAGTCATTCTGCCGCCATGATGCAAGGCCGGTCGTCCAATGCGCCTGCACCGCCCAGTCGCCACCGGCGCGCACTTCCAGCGCGCGCGCAGCCATGCGCCGGGCGTTGCTGTCGTCATTTTCGATATAATAGGACCAGGCGATGCGTTGCCGCGCCTCCGTCAGCCCCTCCGGCGACAAGCCTGCTTCCCTGCTGGAGAGCAGCGCTTCCGCGCCCGCCGGATCGTCATTCTTGATATAGGGGGTGATCTGCGCCACCAGCGCCTGCGCGAGCAGATCGGTCTTGACCGTGGGCACATATTCCCGGCGGGGAGCGGAGCCCAGCCAGACCATCTTCTGCACCTGCGGAAGGACGGGCAGGATCGTCGCGCCGCGCTTCTGGGCGAGGCGCGATAGCTGATCGGCGTCGGGCAGCCAGGCTGCCTTGTTGATGAGGTCCAGAAGGTCGAACAGTTCGACGCGCGGCGAATCCTTCGCCAGATAGAGTTGCGCCAGCGCCACGGGGCGAACCGGATCGTCCGGGCCAAGCGCCAGGATCATCGCCTTGGCATCGGCCCATTTCTGATCCGACAGCGCTGCAAAGATCGCGGCGTAGCGCGCCTTGTCTCCATCGCTGAGATCAAGGATGGAGCGGGACAGGCTGGCCGGGATGGCCGCCGCCGAAGTCGTGTCAGCCGAGGCAGGCAGGGCCGCGAGCGCACCCATGGCAGCCAGAGCCAGGCAAGACGAGCGGGTCAGGACGCGAATCACCGTTATTCTTCCTCGATCAGGCGCTGCAAGGTCCGCCAGCATTCCGCTTTTGCCGCGGGCTGCCCCAGCAGCAGCCGCGGATGGAAAGTGGCGAAGGCTGGCACATTGCCGCCATCATGGTTAAAAAACTGCAAATCTTTTATCATGCGCGCTCCTTCGCCCGTCATGCTATTCGGGGGAGGGAGCAAGGTCCGCACCGTGCGGTCGCCCAATATCAGCAGCCGCCGGGGCGCCGCCAGAGCGATCTGCGTGCGCATGCGGACAGCGGCGGCGCCCAGATCCGCAGCCTCGACCATCCCGCCTGGCGGACGCGATAGAAAGAGCGACGCCAGATAAATGTCGGCCCGGACAAGCCCGATCGCGGCGAGCATCGCGTCGAAAAGCTGCCCCGCCCGGTCGGCGAGCAGGGTCCCGGCCGTCATGTCGGCAGGGTCCGGCATGTCGGTGACGACCATCAGCGACGCCTGCGCCTTGCCCTGCGGGAGGATGGGCGCGCCGGGCCAGCGCCGTTCCGGCTGGTGAGGATCATTCGCCAGCCAGTCGTGGAACCCTTCCAGGCTTGCGGGTTTTTCCTGTTGCGGCGCTTGAATGGCGGGCGCGGCCGGTTGCGCCGGGCCCGCTGGCCGCAGCCAGTCCACCGGATCCTCCGCCGTCGCGCAATCGACGCCGGCAAGGTCCCACCACGCCAGATAGGCGCTGGCGGCGGCCGCCGCATCTGCCTGCAATATTCCCCGCATCGATCTTCTAGGGCCAGAGGTTGACGCCGTGGTCAAGAATCTTCATCGGCACGGATGGCAAAACGTTTACGTAATACGGCGACCGGACTGAGGATGAGGGAACCACCGGACGCCTGATGGAGGACATATGAGCGAACGGGAATCGATGCCTTATGACATCGTCATTGTCGGCGGAGGCCCGGCGGGACTGTCAGCGGCGATCCGGCTGAAGCAACTGGCGAACGACGCGGGGCAGGAACTGGCGGTATGCGTGCTGGAAAAGGGGTCGGAAATCGGCGCCCACATCCTGTCCGGCGCTGTCATCGATCCCAAGGCGCTTGACGAATTGCTGCCGGACTGGCGGGACATGGGCTGTTCGCTTGCCGAAACATGGGTGACGGACAATCAGCACTGGTTCCTGACGAAGCGCGGCAAATTTTCCATGCCGCACATCGCTCTGCCCCGCTGGATGCACAACAAGGGCACCTATACGGGATCGCTTGGCAATCTGTGCCGCTGGCTGGCCGAGCAGGCAGAGGGGCTGGGGGTCGAAATCTTCCCCGGCTTCGCCGCCGCTGAAATCCTCTACAATGAGGATGGTTCGGTAAAGGGCGTCGCGACCGGCGACATGGGCATCGACCGCGAGGGCAATCGCAAGCCCGATTATCAGCCGGGGCTTGAACTGCACGCCAAATATACCTTCTTCGCCGAAGGCGCGCGCGGGCACCTGACCAAGATATTGAAACGGCAATTCGATCTGGATGCCGATAGCGAGCCGCAGGTCTACGGCATCGGCATGAAGGAATTGTGGGACATCGATCCCGCCATGCACAAGCCGGGCCTGGTCATCCATACTCAGGGCTGGCCGCTGACGGACGCCTATGGCGGCGGTTTCCTCTATCACCAGTCCAACGGCCAGGTCGCGCTGGGCTTCGTCGTGGGCCTTGGCTACCGCAATCCCTATCTCTACCCGTTCGAGGAATTCCAGCGGTGGAAGCAGCACCCGGAAATCCGCAAATATCTGGAGGGCGGCCGTCGCGTGTCCTACGGCGCGCGCGCGATCAACGAGGGCGGGTGGCAGTCCATTCCGAAGCTGGCCTTCCCCGGCGGCGCGCTGATCGGCTGCTCGGCCGGCTTCGTCAACGTGCCGCGTATCAAGGGCACGCATACGGCCATGAAGTCCGGCATGCTGGCGGCCGAAGCGGCCTTCGCGGCGATCAAGGCGGAGCGCGGCGGCGACGTGTTGCAGGATTATGAGGATAATCTGCGGACGAGCTGGGTCGCCAAGGAGTTGCAGCTCGTGAAGAATGCCGAGCCGCTGCTGGCCAAGTTTGGCGGCACTATCGGCACGCTGCTGGCGGGCATCGATATGTGGATGCGCACGCTCAAGATCGGCCTGCCCTTCACGATGAAGCACAAGCCCGACAATGAGAAGATCTGGCGCAAGGGCCAGTGCGCGAAGATCGACTATCCCAAGCCCGATGGCGTCATCAGCTTCGACCGCCTGTCCTCCGTGTTCCTGTCGAACACCAATCATGAGGAGGATCAACCGGTCCACCTGCAATTGAAGGACCCGTCGATCCCGATCAGCTATAACCTGCCCCTTTATGACGAACCGGCGCAACGTTATTGTCCGGCGGGCGTCTATGAAGTGGTGGGATTGGACGAAGGCGCGCCGCGCTTCCAGATCAACGCCCAGAATTGCGTCCATTGCAAGACGTGCGACATCAAGGACCCGACCCAGAATATCAACTGGGTCGTACCGGAAGGCGGCGGAGGGCCGAACTATCCCAATATGTAGGCGGATCCTCCTTTCTTCCGTTCCGTTGCTGATGCTGCCGGGCATTGCCGGCGCATCGGTCGACCGGACCAGCGCGCTCCACGCCTATGCGCGGGGCCGTCTGGCCGACAGCAATGGGGCGGCGGCGATCGCGCTGGAAAATTACCGCCAGGCGCTGGCCGCTGACCCGGATCAGATGGATATCGCGCGGCGATCCTATTTCCATGCCTTGATCAGCGGGGACATGGCGCTGGCGATGCGGTCCGCCGCCTTGCTGGATCAACAGGGCGTCTTGCCGAGGGACGGCGCCCTGCTGTTCCTTTCCGGCGCGCTCAGCCGCAAGGACTGGCAGGCCGCGCGCCAGTGGACCGACCGCCTCGTTTCGGAGGGCAATTTCGCCTTCCTCGCGCCCATCCTGCGCAGCTGGATCGCGCAGGGAGAGGGCAGGATCGCTGCTCCCGAAGTGGAAGGGACGGATCGGTTCGCATCACTGGTGCAGCGCTATGCCGATGAGCATGCGGCGTTGCAGGCGCTGGCGCGGGGCGACGTCAAGGAAGCCGGGCCAGCCGTCAATCGCGCGCTGGCGTTGCGCACGGCCGACCTCACCGAATTGCGGCTGTTTTTCGCCGCGCAACTGGCGGCGCGCGGCGCAAAGGAACAGGCGCTTGCCCTTCTTCCCGCTGGCGAGGCGAACTATGCCAGGGCGCGCGATGATCTGAATGCCCGGAAAGGGCGGAGTGACGCCGGAAAGCCGCTCACCCCGGCACAGGGATTTGGGCGGCTTCTGACGCGGCTTGCGACGGATGTGAGCACGGATGACGCGACGCGCATTCTGGGCATCCGCCTTGCCCGGATCGGCAGCTTCGCCAATCCGTCCGGCGTGGACGGCCGCATCGTCCTTGCGCAGTTGCTGAGCGAGGCGGGATATTCCCGCTACGCCATCGATGAGGCGCGGAAGGTTCCGGCCGATGGCTGGTTCGGCGTGCTGGGGCAGGCCGCCCTCGCCGATGCGCTGGCGCAGGCGGGCGACAAGGAAGCGGCCATCCGCCTGGCGCGCAGCCTGGCCGCCGCGCCGGGCGCAAGTGCGGAGCGCCATGTCCGGCTGGGCCGCCTGCTGGCCAATGCCGGGGATTTCAGCGGGGCCGCCGAGGCGTTTCGCGCGGCGCAGGCGGGCTATGCGCCCGGCGCCGTGCCCTGGGCGCTGCTGCTGTTCGAAGGCAGCGCGCTGGAACAGGCGGGGCGCTGGGATGAGGCGCGGGCCGTGTTGGAGCGGGCCGCCAAGGCAGCGCCGGGCGAGGCGGTGGTGCTCAACTATCTGGGCTATGCGCAGATCGAGCGGCGGCAGAATGTGGAGGAGGCGCTGGCGCTGCTGAAACAGGCGAGCGCGCTCAAGCCCGAAGATGCGTCGATCATGGATTCGCTTGGGTGGGCGCAGTTCGTGACCGGCAATGTGACGGAAGCCGTGCCCGTGCTGGAGCGTGCGGCGGCGGGCGCTCCAAGCGATGCGACGATCAATGAGCATCTGGGCGATGCGCTCTGGACGGCGGGCCGCCGGTTCGAGGCGCGATATGCCTGGAAGGCGGCGGCCGTTTTTGCGGAGGGCGAGGCGGCGGCGCGGCTCAAGGCCAAGACACGGGAAGGATTGAAACCGGAATATGCCGCCCCTTGATGCGGACATGCCGCCCGGCGTCGCGCCCGGCGTGGGAGAATTGACCGAGACCGCTTATGCGAAGGTCAACCTCGCGCTCCATGTGCGGGAGCGGCGGGCAGATGGCTATCATGCGCTGGAAAGCCTGTTCGTGTTCGCGCAGGATGGCGATGTGCTGACCGGGCGCATCGCCGACGGGCTCAGCCTGAGCATCGAAGGCCCTTTTGCGGCGGGGCTGGAGGCGGGGGAAGGCAATCTGGTCATGAAGGCCGCGCGCGCCATGCTGGACCATGTGGGGCAGGGACGCGGCGCGGCGTTGAGGCTGGTCAAGAATCTGCCGGTGGCGTCCGGCATCGGCGGAGGATCGGCCGATGCCGCCGCCGCCTTGCGCCTGCTGGACCGGTTGTGGGATGCGCGTGTCCCACAGCCGGAGCTTGAGCGGATTGCCTTGTCGCTCGGATCGGACGTGCCCGCCTGCCTCGCCAGCACGGCGCAGATGGTGCGCGGACGCGGCGAGGTGCTGGAGCGCGCAGATCTGGCGGGGCTGCCGGGCACGCCCATGCTGCTCGTCAATCCGGGTGTTGGGGTTTCGACGGCGCAGGTCTTCGCCGATTGGGATCAGGTGGATCGGGGCGTGTTGAACGCCAGCAGTCTGGACGGCGTGATTGCTGACGGCCGCAACGATCTGGAACCGGCGGCCGTGGGGATTGCGCCTGTGATCGCGGATGTGCTGGCGGACCTGAGGCAATGCGCGGGCGTCCGCCTTGCCCGCATGTCGGGATCGGGCGCGACATGCTTTGCCCTTTTCGGCACGCAGGCGGAGGCGCAGGCCGCCGCTGCCGCCCTGAAGCGGCGGCGCGATGGCTGGTGGGTCATGGAAACAAGGATCAGGGCGGCGTGAGCGAGGCTTTCACCCAGATTGACGGCGGCGATCTCAACCTGCTGATCATCGCGGACCATGCTTCGGCGCATGTTCCAGAGGATATCGACCTTGGCATCGATCCGGCGCTGCTCAAGGACCATATCGCCGTGGACATCGGCGTGGCCGGGGTCAGCCGTCTGCTTGCCGGGCAGCTGGGATGCACCGCCATCCTGGGCGGGGTGTCGCGGCTGGTGATCGATCTCAACCGGGAGGATGACGCGCCGGGCCTGCTGCCGGTGATGAGCGATGGTCATGCCATCCCCGGCAACCGCCATGCTGACCTTGCCGATCGCATGATGCGTTTCCATCACCCCTATCATCATCATATCGAACGCGTTCTGGAGGGGATGGGGAACGCCTTCATCCTGTCCGTGCACAGCTTCACCCCGCGGCTCGCCAGCGATCCGCAGCAGCATCGGCCATGGGACATCGGCATCCTCTACAATCAGGATGACCGTGCCGCGTGCATCGCGATCCCGTTGCTGGAGCAGGCCGGGCTGATCGTCGGCGACCAGCAGCCTTATTCCGGCAAGCTGCTCAACGCGACGATGAACCGCCATGCCGAAGCGAACGGCATCCCTTATCTGGGCATCGAGATGCGGCAGGACCTGGTCGCCGACGAGGCTGGGCAGCGCCGCTTTGCGGACATATTGGGTCCCGTGGTGCTGGAATGCCGCAATAGCCTTGCGTGACTCGCGCCTTTTTGAAAAAGAGGCCCGCGCAAGAAGGGTAGGTTTATGTCTCACACGTTCGACAAGTCGAAACTGCCGAGCCGTCATGTCTCGGTCGGTCCAGAGCGGGCTCCGCATCGCAGCTATTATTATGCGATGGGCCTTACCGAGGAAGAGATTGGCCGCCCCTTCGTAGGCATTGCGTCCGCAGGCAATGACAGCGCGCCGTGCAACACGACGCTGGACATGCAGGCCGACTGGTGCCGCCAGGGCGTGAACGAGGCGGGCGGCATGCCGCGCCGGTTCAACACCATCACGGTGACGGACGGCATCGCCATGGGCCACCAGGGCATGAAAAGCTCGCTCGCCAGCCGCGAAGTGATCGCGGATTCGGTCGAGCTGTCGGTGCGGGGCCATTGCTATGACGCGCTGGTCACCTTTGCCGGGTGCGACAAGTCGCTGCCGGGCATGATGATGGCGATGCTGCGGCTCAATGTGCCGTCGATCTTCGTCTATGGCGGGTCGATCCTGCCGGGCCGGTTCGAAAATCGCGACGTGACCGTTGTCGACGTGTTCGAAGTGGTGGGCAAATATGCGGCGGGGGCCTGTCCGCTCAAGGACGTCATCGCGCTGGAAAAGGTCGCCTGCCCCGGACATGGCGCATGCGGCGGCCAGTACACCGCCAATACCATGGCCTGCGTCGGTGAGGCGATCGGCCTGTCGCTGCCCAACAGCAACATGGCGCCCGCGCCGTACAAGAGCCGGGAAGAAGTCGCTGTTGCCGCGGGGCGCCAGGTGATGGAATTGCTGGCGAAGAACATCCGTCCGCGCGACATCTGCACGCGTGAGGCTTTCGAAAATGCCGCGCGCATCGTTGCAGCGACGGGCGGTTCAACCAATGGCGCGCTGCACCTGCCCGCCATGGCGAACGAGTGCGGCATCGATTTCGACCTGTTCGACGTGGCCGAGATCTTCAAGTCGACGCCCTATATCGCCGACCTCAAGCCCGGTGGCAAATATGTCGCCAAGGACATGCATGACGCAGGCGGCGTCTACATGCTGATGAAGACACTGTTCGACAACGGCCTGCTGCATGGCGACTGCATGACGGTGACGGGCAAGACCATTGCCGAGAATATTGAGGAAGTGACCTGGAATCCCGACCAGAAGGTCATTTACGACGTCAAGTCGCCGATCACCCCGACCGGCGGCGTCGTCGGCCTTAAAGGCACGCTCGCGCCCAATGGCGCGATCGTGAAGGTCGCGGGCATGCACCGGCTCCAGTTCGAAGGGCCAGCGCGGGTCTTCGAATGCGAGGAAGATGCTTTTGCGGCGGTCGAGGCGCGGGATATCGCCGAAGGCTGCGTGATCGTCATCCGCTATGAAGGGCCAAAGGGCGGCCCCGGCATGCGGGAGATGCTGGCGACCACGGCGGCGCTTTACGGGCAGGGCATGGGCGAGAAGGTGGCGTTGATCACTGACGGCCGCTTCTCCGGCGCGACGCGCGGCTTCTGCATCGGCCATGTCGGCCCCGAAGCGGCCGAGGGTGGGCCGATCGCGCTGGTGGAGAATGGCGACATCATCGCGATCGACGCGGAAGCGGGCACGATCGACCTGAAGGTCTCCGAATCGGTGCTGGCGGAACGGCAGAAGAACTGGAGGCCGCGCCAGAATGATTATCAGTCCGGCGCGCTTTGGCGCTATGCGCAGAATGTGGGACCGGCCTACAAGGGAGCGGTAACGCATCCCGGAGCAAAGGCCGAAACCCATGTCTATGCGGATATCTGAGACCTTGGCGGGGGCGGGGCTTCTGTGCCTCGCCCTTGCAGCCTGCGACAGTGGCAGGGACCCCGCATCCGCTCTTCCCGAGACGGCGGCGGTATCGGACGGCACGGGTGGCATGGCCGATTGCGCCATTGGGCCAAGGGCGGCGTGGAGCCGTAGCTGTGCGGTCGAGCGATCCGGCGATCTGCTGACATTGCGCCATCCCGGCGGCGGCTTTCGCCGTTTTCATGTCGTGACGGACGGGCGCGGGCTGGTGGCGGCCGATGGGTCGGAGCAGGCGGCGGTCACCGTGCTGGGCAAGGACCAGATCGAACTCAGCATCGGCGAAGATCGCTATCGTTTGCCCGCGACGATCGCCGCAGCGGCCAAGCCGTGACACCCTGCCCGGTGGTGACGGCGGCGCAGATGCGCCGGGCCGAACAGGCCGCGATCGCCGCTGGCGTGGACGAATACAGGCTGATGGAACGGGCGGGGGCTGCGGCAGCGGAGATCGTCTGGCGTGCGGGCGGCAAGCGTGATCTGCTGGTCCTGTGCGGACCGGGCAATAATGGCGGGGACGGCTTCGTCGCCGCGCGGCTGCTGCGCGCGCGCGGCGTTCCGGTGCGTGTGGCGGCGCTGGGTGAGAGCCGCACCGAATGCAGCCGCACGGCGCGCGCGGCGTGGGATGGTCCTGTCGAACCGCTCGCAACGGCTGCCCCCGCCACGCAGATTGTCGATGCCCTGTTCGGCACGGGCCTGACACGCGGATTGGACAAGGATGTTGCCGACAGACTGGCCGCGCTGACCGGGCAGGCGAGTTTCAGCTATGCGATCGACCTGCCGAGCGGGGTGGAAACGGATAGTGGGGCGCTGCTTTCGCAGGTGCCGCGATTTGGCATTTGCATCGCATTGGGCGCGCTGAAGCCCGCGCATCTCCTCTATCCCGCCGCATCCTGTTTCGACCGGCTGGTCTGTGCCGATATCGGCGTGGACGCGCCCGATAAGGTGCACCGGCTTGCGGCTCCTGTTCTGAGCAGCCCGGTTCCGTCCGCGCATAAATATAGCCGGGGGCTGGTGGCGGTGGCCGGCGGAGACATGGCGGGGGCGAGCAGCCTTGCCAGTCATGCAGCGGCGCGGTCGGGCGCTGGCATGGTGCGTCATATCGGCCTGGGGCAGCCCGGACGCGGTCCCGATGCGCTTGTGGAATTGAAGGGCGAAGCGCCTGATCAACTGGCCGCACTGCTGCGTGACCGGCGTCTGGCGGCGGTGCTTGCGGGGCCGGGACTGGGTAGGGACGACCGGGCACGGGCAAGGCTGGAAGCGGTGCTGGCCTGCGGCCGCCCGCTTGTGCTGGATGCCGATGCGCTGACGCTGCTGGGCGATGGGGGCGATCCTGCCGTGCCTGCGGGTTCGGTCCTGACGCCGCATGAAGGGGAGTTCGTCCGGTTGTTCGGCGATCTGCCCGGCAGCAAGATCGACAGGGCGGCCGAAGCGGCGCGGCGCTGTGGCGCTGTCGTCATCTACAAGGGCGCCGATAGCGTCATTGCCGCGCCTGATGGCCGGGTTGCGATCGCATCCGGGGCGTCCTCCTGGCTCTCCACCGCGGGGACCGGAGACGTGCTGGCGGGCCTCGTGGCGGGGCGGCTGGCCGTGACGGGCGATCCGTTCCGGGCGGCGTGCGAGGCGCTATGGCTGCATGGCGAAGCCGCGCGCCGGGCGGGGCCCGCCTTCATCGCGGACGATTTGATCGCGCGACTGCCAGCCGCTATCGCCTGCCGCTTGTGACGTCCGCTGACAATGACCTGATCGTCCGCATCGCCGCGAAGGGCGATGGCGTGACCGCCGATGGACGGCATGTCGCCCTGGCCGCTCCGGGCGACCGGCTGACGGCTGATGGCGCGCTGCTCCATGGGCCGCATCATGCGGCATCTCCGTGCGTCCACTTCCCGGCCTGTGGCGGGTGCGAGCTACAGCATGTCGATGAGGCTAGCCTGGCCGATTTCGTCAGCGCGCGCGTCGCCGGGGCGCTTGCGGGTCAGGGCGTGGAGGCCGCCGAACTGCTGCCGCCGCATCTGTCTCCACCCCGCACCAGAAGGCGCGCATCGCTGCGTGCGGCGCGGCAGGGGCGGAAAGTCACCATCGGTTTTGCCGAATCGGGCAGCCATGTGCTGATCGACCTTGCCATGTGCGAAGTTCTGGACCCCCGGCTGTTCGCGCTGGTTGCCCCGCTGCGGCCGCTGCTCAACCTGATCCTGCCGGACAGGCGTGCGGCCCATGTCCGCATGTCGCTGACCGATCAGGGCGTCGACCTGCTGCTGGAAGGCGTTCGGGTGGAGGGCCTTGCCGCTGACGAGGCGCTGCTGGAGTTCGCCGCCGCGCATAAGCTCGCGCGGTTGACGATCGATGAGGGCGATGGGCAACAAGCGCGCTGGGAGCCGGAGCCGGTGACGGTCAGCTTCGGCGGCGTTCCTGTTGCTTTCCCGCCATTCGCCTTTCTGCAAGCCACGCCCGATGGCGAAGCGGCTCTGGTGGAGGTAGTGCGGCAGGCCCTACCGCCCCAGGGCGCGATAGCGGATCTGTTCTGCGGGCTTGGCACCTTCGCCCTTGCTTTGGGAGAGGCGCGGCCCGTCTATGCGGCCGAAGCGGCGCGCGATCTGGTGCTGTCGCTCAAGAGCGCCGCGAATCGGGCGCAGCGGCGGATGGCCGTGGATCATCGCGACCTGTTCCGCCGCCCGCTCACGCCGCAGGAACTGAACCGCTTTGCCGCCATCGTGATTGACCCGCCGCGTGCGGGCGCGCGGGAGCAGGTGATGCAACTTGCCGCCTCGTCAGTGCCGGTGATCGCCTATGTCTCGTGCAATCCGGCCAGCTTCGCACGGGACGCCGCGCATCTGATTGCGGGCGGCTATCGGCTGGCGAGCGTCAAGCCGGTGGGGCAGTTCCGCTGGTCGACCCATGTCGAACTGGCGGGCACTTTCCGGCGCTCATGAAAATTGTCCCCCGCCGCTGTTACGGCGAGGGACAGGCATCCTCTCCATGGGGGGAGCTTGAGCTTGATTAGCCCAGCTTGATGACAGTTGCGCGACGGCGTGCGGGAACCGGATCGGCATAGAGGCTGGTCATCGGCTCGTCCTCCACTTCGATGATCGCTTCCGATGTAAAGCCGTTGAAGCCGGTCCGCATCGCCGCGCCATAAGCGCCCAGCATCCCGATTTCGATATAGTCACCCGCCTGCACGTCGCCGGGCAGCATGAACGGGCCGGCCATATGGTCCATGTCGTCGCAGGTGGGGCCGTAGAAGGAGAAGCCGGTCAGTTCCGCCTCGCTCTCTTCCTCGCGCAGCAGCGCCACGGGGAAGCGCCAGCCGATATGCGCCGCGTCGAACAGCGCGCCATAAGCACCGTCGTTGATGTAGAGTTCGGTCCCCCGGCGGCGTTCGACCCGCACGATGACGGAGCTATATTCCGCCGACAGCGCGCGGCCGGGTTCGCACCACAGTTCCGCCGAATAGCTGATCGGCAGGCTTTCGAAGCCGCGATGGATTGCGTCGAAATAGGCTTCCAGCGCGGGCGGCTCCATTCCGGGATAGACCGACGGGAAGCCGCCGCCGACATCGATGATGTCCACCGTCACCGCTGCATCGACGATGGCGGCGCGGACGCGTTCGATGGCGTCGCTATAGGCTTGCGGGCTCATCGCCTGGCTGCCGACATGGAAGCAGATGCCCAGCGCGTCGGCCGCCTGGCGGGTCGCCATCAGCAGTTCGCTGGTTTCACCCAGTTCAACGCCGAACTTCGACGCCAGGCTGAGTTCGGAATGCTCCGAAGAGACGCGCAGGCGGACGCACAGTTCCAGGTCGGCCGCTCCACCGGTGGCGCGCACGATCTTTTCCAGTTCGTCCATGGTGTCGAGCGAAAAGGTGCGCACGCCATGCACATGATAGGCTTCCGCGATCGCTTCCTCGGCCTTGACCGGGTGCATGAAGCACAGCTTCGCATCGGGCAGCGTTTCCGCGACGAGGCGAACCTCCGCGATCGACGCAACGTCATAATGCGTGATTCCGCTATCCCACAGCGTGCGAATAAGATCCGCCGAAGGGTTCGCCTTGACCGCATAGAGCGAGCGGCCCGGAAACTTCTGAGCGAAGAATCGAGCGGCCCGGGCTGCTGCCTGGGGACGAATAAGCGTTACCGGTGCTGCCGGTTTGAGGGCGGTCGCTACCCCCAGCGCGCTATGATGCTTGTGCAACTCAAGGGACCTCCAGTGTAGTCGTGGCAATCAAGCTGCCTTGCGGTGGAAGTCCCATGGGGCAGCGGAAGGGCGATATATGCGTAGGGGTCCCCCCTGTAAAGCGCGCGTGTAAATTTTGTTGCGCGCAAGGGCACAAAGCGTGCGTCAGGAGAGGCGGGACTTGAAGTCCGCGTAGGAAAAGCGGCGGATTTCCTTGAGTTCGTCGGTATCCGAATTCCACAGCCAGATGCCGGGCAGGGGTACGCCGTTGAAAGTGTTGGTCTTCACCATCGAATAATGCGCCTGGTCGAGGAAGGCGATCCGCCGTCCCGGAGTCGCGCCGCCGGGGACTCGATAGTCGCCGATGATGTCCCCGGCGAGGCAGGACGGACCGCCGAGTCGGGTGACGGGGCCGTCCGCCTGCTCATGGAGCATGGCCGGGCGGTAGGGCGCCTCGATCACGTCAGGCATGTGGCAGGTCGCCGAAATGTCGGTGATCGCCACGGCCATGCCGTTGTCGATAACGTCGAGTATCTCTCCGACCAGGATGCCAGCGTCGAGCGCCATCGCTTCGCCCGGTTCGAGATAGAGGGTAAGGCCGGTCCGGGCCCTGACGCGCTTCAGGAAATCAATGAGGTCATCACGCTGGTAATCCGCCCGCGTGACATGATGGCCGCCGCCGAAGTTCAGCCATTTAAGGCCGCTTACATGGGGCATGATGCGCGATTCGATCGCGGCCCAGGTACGTTCGAGCGGAAGGAAACCCTGTTCGCACAAGGAATGCATGTGAAGGCCGGAAACGCCGTCCAGATGTTCGGGCCGCAACTGGTCGATGGGAAAGCCCAGGCGGCTGTGCGGCTGGCAGGGGTCGTATTTCGCGACCTCTCCCTCGGCATGGAGGGGGTTGATGCGCAGGCCGATGTCGAAGTCATGGCCAGCAGCGCGGGCGGCTTCGATCACATCGCTCATGCGCGCGATCTGGCCGGGGCTGTTGAAGATCACATGGTCGGAAATTGTGAGGATTTCGGCGAGGTCGTCCGGTTTGTAGGCGGCGCAATAGGTCGCGACCTCCCCGCCATATTCCTCACGGCCCAGACGCGCTTCGTAGATGCCGGAAGCGCAGACGCCGTCCAGATATTGCGCGACCACGGGGCCAAGGGACCACATGGAAAAAGCCTTGAGCGCGCCCAGCACCTTGATGCCCGCCCGGTCGCGGATGCCGGCCAGGATTGAGAGGTTCCGGCGTATCGCGGCCTCGTCCACCACGAAGGCGGGCGAGGGCACGCGGTGCAGGTCGAAATGCGCGAATGCGGCGGGATCGCCTGCTTTGGTTTCCATAATATCTCCGTCCGGGCCGAGCCCTTCATCGAACGCAAGTGAAATGCCTTAGCCGGGGCTCAGGCTGGCCCTTCGACTTCGCTCAGGGCGAACGGATTTGGCGCAAGCTAGAAATCGAGCGGCTTGTCCAATTCCTTCACCTGCCAGGGCAGGCCATGCTTGTTCAGCATGTCCATGAAGGGATCGGGATCGAACTGTTCGATGTTGAACACGCCTTCGCCCTTCCATGCGCCGGTCAGCATCAGCGCAGCGCCGATCATCGCGGGGACGCCGGTGGTGTAGCTGACCGCCTGGTTGCCGGTTTCGGCATAGGCGTCCTCATGATCGCAGACATTGTAGACATAGACGGTCTTCTGCTGCCCGTCCTTCTGGCCGGTGGCGATGTCGCCGATGTTGGTCTTGCCCTTGGTCGTGGAACCCAGGCTCGACGGTTCAGGAAGGACGGTTTTGAGGAACTGGAGGGGGATAATCTCCTGACCGTTGTATATGACTGGATCGATGCGGGTCATGCCGACATTCTGGAGAACTTCCAGATGCTTGAGATAGGCGTCGCCAAAGGTCATCCAGAAGCGTATGCGTTTGATTTCAGGGTAGAATTTTGCAAGGCTTTCCAGTTCCTCATGATACATGAGGTACATATTCTTCTCGCCCACCTGATCGAAATCGAAGACCTGCTTGTGCTTGAGCGCGGGGCCTTCGACCCACTTGCCGCCTTCCCAGTGGCGCGAAGGCGCGGTGACTTCGCGGATGTTGATTTCCGGGTTGAAGTTGGTGGCGAAATGCTGGCCATGGTCGCCGCCGTTGCAATCGAGAATGTCGAGCGTGTCGATGCGGTCGAGCAGATGCTTCTTGATGTAGCTCGCGAAGACGCTCGTCACGCCTGGGTCGAAGCCGGAGCCCAGCAGCGCCATGATGCCCGCTTGCTTGAAGCGGTCATGATAGGCCCATTGCCAGCTATATTCGAACTTGGCGGTGTCGCGCGGTTCGTAATTGGCGGTGTCGAGATAGTCCGTCTTGGTCGCAAGGCAGGCGTCCATGATCGCCAGGTCCTGATAGGGGAGGGCGAGGTTCACGACCAGCCTGGGCTGGACCTTTTCTATCAGGGCGACGGTTTCTTCGACATTGTCGGCATCGACCTGGGCCACATCGATGGTGACGCCGGTGCGGGCCTTCACCGATTCGGCGACTTTCTCGCAGGAAACGATGCGGCGGCTGGCGAGGGTGATATGGCTGAAAATATCAGGGTTCATCGCCATCTTGTGAACCGCGACAGAACCAACGCCGCCCGCGCCAATGACCAGAACCTTGCTCAATTACCTGCTCCATAGCTGCACCGCGCCGGATGCGCGAAAGCGCCCATATAGGGAGTCAGCGTTACAGCGCAAAGTCAGACATGAGGCGAAGCTGGCCATCCGCCCGCGCCGGGCAAATCAACGCCATCAATCAATCAATCCGCACGCCAGAGGAACCCGGAACGATTCGACAAGCGGCGAATTGAAGCTGTGGAGTGCAGCAAGATGCCAGATATCCATTCTGATCCCGGAAAGGCGGATACCGGCGCAGATCGCAGGCCGCTTGTCGCCGCGGAGTTGTTGCTGACGCTTGTCCGATCCCGCCGCTATCATCTTGAAGAATTGGTGGACGGGGACGGCCCGTTCTGGATTTCGATCGGCTTGTTCATCAATGATGAGTATGGCGTTGAAACCGGCCTTGAACGGGTAATCGACTTTGCCGACGAGTCGATCGAGACAAGCCGGGCGATGCTGAAAATGATGATCGAGCGCGGCTTCGTGCAGCGATATATCACCAGCGCGCAGGAGGAAGCATACCGGCTGACGCCCAACTACTCCATGTCGTTCGGCCGTTTTCTACAGCGCCAGTTCGATCATATGAAATCAGCGTGCGGCGCGATGTGAAGCACAAGAATGGCTGAGCGGTCAGAAGCTCGCGCCGTCTACCCTGTTGATCCTGAGCGCATCGATGTCGATGTCCGGCACGCAGCGCAGGTTGATGGCGCGCATGGGGCCGTTGGGGGATTCTGCCAAAGCAAAGGCCTGAGCGCCGCAGGTGGCGCAGAATTGATGCGTGATCTTGTGCTTGTAGAATTGATAGCTGGTAAGCCCGTCGCCGCCGCTTTCGAGGGTGAACTGATCGGCGGGCACGAAGGTCAGCAGAAAGCCCTTCCGGCGGCAGTGCGAGCAGTTGCAGCTCATCGCCTCGTCCGGCGCGTCACCGGTCACGGTGAAGGTGACAGCGCCGCAATGGCAGCTTCCGGCGTAGGACATTTATAAGCTCCTCTCATATCTGGACGCGAATAGAGAGCCATGGGCCAGCGGCAATCAAGGGAAATGATGCGCCGCGTGGGACCAGAAGGGGGAAATGTCCGGCTTTTCCTTTTTCGCCGGTGCAGCTTAGGGCTTATGCTCCCCCGGAATGGCCGGTTATGGCCAAGGATATACCCCTTGATAGCAGTGCGGCCCTGATCCGCGCCATGATAGCTTCGCCTTCCACAGTGCGAAGGAGGCCGCCTTGTCAGAGGAACCCACTCCCATTTCAGGCGCAGAAGACAGGCGCGATTTCCTGAAGAGTTGCGGGCGTTTTGCCGTCACCCTTCCGCCCGCCGTCACCATATTGCTGTCGATGTCGCTGTCTTCCGAAGCGATCGCCAAGTCCGGCGGTGGTGGCGGCGGGGGCGGTCCGAAGGGTAATAATGGCCTGGGCAACGGCCCTGACCCGCAGCCGCCCGGCAACCCCCGGATCAACGACGGGCCGGGCACCAGCCCCGGCAATCCCGGCAATCGCAAACAGGTTGAGCGCTGAATGACCCCCTGGTTCGACGGCCGGTGCGGATGATGCTGCGTTTGTCCCATGGCACATCCATCGTCTTCATCGACGGCCAGCCGCTCATCTTTTCCTCCGGCAGCCAGTCGCTGCTGGGGATGAACCAGATTGCTGGCTATGTGGGATGCCGGCTGGAGGAAGGCATTCCCTTCGCCCAACTGGCGCAGGAGGTGCTGGAACGCGGCTTTGCCGAACCACGGGCGATGCTGCGCGCGGTACTGGCGAACTGGTCCCTGCGCGGGCTGGTGAATGCGTGCGACCCGCCGCCATCGTCCCGGCCCTTGTCCGTGCAGCGCATCGCTATTGGCGGCGTGCGTTTCGCGCTGCGCCATCACGACCGGGTCCTCGCCGCGCGCGTGGCCCCGCTTTTCACCCATCTGGAAACAGGCGGCGACGCCGCCGCCATCACCTATGACCTGTGGCAGGATGACGGCATGGCCTGCCTCAGCCGCGATGGCGAGCCCGCATCCGTCATGCAAGTGGCGCAGGCCGCGCCCGTCATCAAGGCCAGGATCGCCGATGATATCCTGAAATCCCCGGTCTGGCTGCTGGCGCTTCATGCCGGTTGCCTGCACCGGAACGGCAAGGCCCTGCTGATCCTGGGAGAACCGGGGGCGGGGAAGACGACGCTTACCTCGTGGTTGACGGGGCAGGGTTTCGTTTATGGCGGCGACGACATCACCGTGGCCGGTGACGATGGCAGGGTGACGGGATTGCCCTTCCTGCCATCGGTGAAGTCTGGCGCGTGGAAGCTGCTGGCCCCGGTTTACGAGGATCTGTCGCGCCTGCCGGTGCATGTCCGCCCCGACCGCAGGCGCGTGCGCTTTCCGGCGCCGCGCGAAATGGCTGGCGGCGCGCCTGCCAGGATCGGCTGGATCGTGAAGCTGCGCCGATCCCGCTCCGGTCCCGCGCGGCTTGAGGAGATGCCTTCAGCGGTGGCGCTGAAACATCTTCTGGCCGAAGCGACGTCACGCAGCCGGGGCATGGCCCGTCCGTCGCTCGACGTCATGATAGCGGCCGCCGCCGCAGCACGGTGCTGCGAACTTCATTATACACGGCTTGACGATGCGTCGCGGCTGCTGAAGCTGATGTGCGACGATGAACCGGCTTGATCATCTGCGCGGCCTGCTCGCCTGCCTGAATGGAGAGATGCCGGAAAGCCGGGATTGGACGGGCATCATCCAGATCGCCAATCATGCGCTGTGCACGCCGATGGTGGCGAGCCGGTTGCAGCAGGCCGGAGTTTTTTCCGCGCTGCCCGATGACCTGCAACGCTTCCTGCGGGAAATCCAGTCGCGCAATGCGGAAAGGAACCGGCGGCTTTTCGAGCAACTGGACGAGGCGGCGGCGCATTTGAATGCGATCGGCGTGCAGCCCGCATTGCTCAAGGGAACTGCCTGGCTGGCGAGCGTGGATGCAGCGCAACGCCCGGACCGCCTGATCACCGACCTGGACCTGATGGTTCCGGCGCGCGATTTCGGCCGCGCGGTGGAGCAATTGACCTGCGCGGGCTACAGGCTGGACACGCAGTTGGTGCGCTCCGGCATACCCGTTGTGCTTCTGCGGCCGGAGGATGCGGGAACGGTCGACCTGCACGGCGAATATGGCGGGGCGACGACGCTGCGCTTCTGCCATGATGATGTAGCTGCCGACGGGTCGCTCCGGCATCTGGAGCGCGGCGGCGTGATCCTACCCTCGCCGGTCGCCAGCATGGCCATCCTGCTGCTGCACGATCAGTTGAAGGGCCGGGATTATCTGAGGGGACGGATCGACCTTCGGCACCTGCTGGACATGCAGGCGCTGGCGGCGGGGTTCGGCGATGCCGAATGGGAGCGGCTGGAGCGGCTGTTCGCAACCGGCTACGCACGGGCGGCGGCGCGGACGCAACTGCTGACCGCGCACAGGCTGCTGAAGATGGAAGTGCCCGGTTCTGTTGTCTGCGACAGGCGTGCGAGGCTGCAATATCGGCGGCGGTTGATGCAGATACGCTGGCCCAGGATCGCGCTGCCGCTGACGATGCTGTCGCTGCTCGACCCGCAATATCTTGCCGCCCGCCGGTCCTGGAAACGGGCGGAGGCGGGCCTGCCGTCCGGCGGCGATCGCAAGGCGCGCGCATGGCTCCCCCGGCGGGCGAGCGTCGCGCGGCTGTTGAGCTGGAAGGAAGTGGGGAAGATCTGACCCGGCTGGCCCATCAACTGACGAGCCGTTTCAATCCTTCCACCGTGTCGGCTTCGCTGGCGGGCTTGTCGCGGCGGATGCGCGCGATGCGGGGAAAGCGCATGGCGAGGCCGGACTTGTGCCGCTTGCTGTCGTGGATGCTGTCGAAGGCGACTTCCAGCACCAGCGACTTTTCCACCTCTCGCACGGGGCCGAAGCGGTTGACCGTATTGGTTCGCACGAAGCGGTCGAGCCATTTCAGTTCCTCGTCGGTGAAGCCCGAATAGGCCTTGCCGACCGGCAGCAACTCGCCATCCGGCGTCCAGCAGCCGAAGGTATAGTCCGAATAGAAGGACGAACGCTTGCCGTGGCCGCGCTGGGCATACATCATGACGCAGTCCGCCGTCAGCGGATCACGTTTCCATTTGTACCAGAGCGCCGCCTTGCGCCCGGCCACATAGGGGCTGTCGCGCCGCTTGAGCATCACGCCTTCGATCGCGGCGTCGCGCGCCCCTGCGCGGATGTCGGCGAGGGTTTCGAAATCGGTCGCTTCGATAAGGGCGGAAAGGTCGAAGCGATCGGGGTCTAGCGCTGGGACCAAAGCCTCCAGACGGGGGCGGCGCTGTTCCCATGGCAGGGCGCGCAGGTCTTCATCGGCGTGGAGCAATATGTCGTACAGGCGGACGAAGGCGGGATAGTCGCTCATCATCTTCGCCGTCACCGCCTTTCGTCCCAGCCGCTGCTGAAGCGCGTTGAAGCTGGCCGCTTCCCCGCCCTGGAACTCGCCCCTGACCAGCAGTTCGCCGTCAAGGACCGCGTGGGCGGTGAAGGCCTCTGCGATCTCCGGGAAGCTGCCGGTGATGTCGTCCCCGGCGCGGCTGTAGAGGCGGGTTTCGCGGCCGGTGCCGACGATCTGGACGCGGATGCCGTCCCACTTCCATTCGGCGGCATAGTCGGCCAGGTCGACGCTGTCCGCCTCCAGCGGATGGGCGAGCATGAACGGCCGGAAGAAGGGCGTGCCAGCCGGATCGGGGCGGCCTGACCTGCCCTCGGCCCAATCGAACAGGGCGGCATAGGGCGGCGTCAGGGCGTGCCAGCATTCCTCCACATCGTCGACGTCCAGGTTGAAGGCCTGGGCAAAGCCGGTCTTGGCAAGGCGGGCGGAGATGCCGACGCGCAGGCCGCCGGTGGCGAGCTTCAGCAGGGCGAAGCGGCCGGAGGCGTCGAGATGGTCCATCATCTGAGCGAGCGTCGCCGGGGCGGCCGCCCGGCTGACGCCGTGCAGGCGATCGACGATGGCGGACAGGGTGAGCGATCCGTCATCTATCTCGGCCGGCTGGTCTTCCCGCTTGGGCCAGAGGAGGGCGACGGTTTCGGCAAGGTCGCCGACATAGTCGCGGCTCATTTCGAAGAGGACGGGATCGGTGCGGGCGCGGATCATCTCTCCGATGGCGGAGGCCTTGACCGCCTTGATATCAAGATTGCCGGTGAGCGCGGCAAGCGCCCAGCCGCGATCCGGATCGGGCGCGGACGCCATATAGTTGGCGATAAGGTCGAGCTTTCCGTTGCGGGAACGGGTGTAGACGAGGCCGTCGAGCAGTTGGGAGAATTGCCTCATCTTCCGCCTCCGTTCGTTTCGGGCGAAGTCGAGAAATGCGGAGAGCTGACATATCGTTTCTCGACTTCGCTC
>NZ_ATHO01000041.1 GCF_000445065.1 Sphingobium quisquiliarum P25
CTTCGTCGATGCAGCGACGCTCGCGCCCCAGCGCATCACCTTGCAGGACGGCAAGAGCATCGACCTGAAACTGCCCGCGGGCGTCGAAACCGGCACGCAGATGCGGCTGACGGGCAAGGGGCAGCAAGGACCGGGCGGCGCGGGCGACGCGATCATCACGATCGAGGTGAAGCCGCATCCCTTCTTCACCCGCGACGGCGACAATGTGCTGCTGGACCTGCCCATCACGCTGGACGAGGCGGTGAAGGGCGGCAAGGTGAAGGTTCCCACAGTCGATGGGCCGGTGATGCTGGGCGTCCCCGCTGGCTCCACCTCCGGCAAGGTGTTGCGCCTGCGTGGCAAGGGCTTCACGGGCAAGAATGGGACGCGCGGCGATCAGCTCGTGCGGTTGCAGATCGACGTTCCGGCGGACGATCCCGCGATCAAGGCGCTGGTCGAAGGGTGGCAGGACAGCCGGGCCGTGCGGGCCCATCTGGGCGTATAGGGCGTTAGGGGCCGATGCAGCCTTCGCCTTATTCGCCCGAATCCCGCCGCCGCAAGATCGCCCATCAGGCCAAGGCGCGGCTGCACCGCCAGATGGAGCGGGTGCCGCCCGGCTCCTACATGCTGGAGATAGTGAAGCGGGTGGCGGTGGGCACCTATAGCGACGGCTTCATCCATGCGGGCAACCTTGCCTATCTGTCGCTGATGACGCTGTTCCCCTTCTTCATCGTCGCGGCGGCGGTGGCGAGCATCTTCGGACGGTCGCAGGATGGGCTGGCGGCGGTCAGCGCCTTCCTCCAGACCGTGCCGGAGGGGGTCGCCGACGTGGTGCGCAAGCCCATCCATGACGTGCTGAACGCGCGCACCGGGCCGCTGCTCTGGCTGGGCGGCCTGGTCGGGCTGTGGACGGTGGGGAGTCTCATCGAAACCATCCGCGACATATTGCGCCGCGCCTATGGGACGACAAGCACCCATCCTTTCTGGCGTTACCGGCTGAACGCGATCGGCATCACCTTGGTCAGCGTCTTTGCGGTCATGTTCGCCTTTTCCCTGCAAGTGATCATGACGGGCGTCGACCAGTTCCTGCACCAGCTCCTGCCCTTTGCCGACGACGCCATTCGCATCGTCACGGTCACGCGGCTGGCCCCCATCGTGATCCTGTGCATCGCGCTCTACTCTCTTTATTTCTCCCTGACCCCCAGCGCCTACAAGGACAAGCGCTTTCCCAAATGGCCCGGCGCGGTCGCCACGGCGCTCTGGTGGTATGGCGTCACCATGCTGCTGCCGCCGACCCTGTCGCTGCTGGGCGGCTATGACGCGACCTATGGCAGCCTGGCGGGCGTCATGATCACCCTCATTTTTTTCTTTCTCGTCGGGCTTGGCGTGGTAATTGGCGCGGAACTCAACGCGGCGCTTGCTGAATTCCCCGAAGAGGAATGGCAGGCGGCGGCCGCCGAAGGCAAAGGGAACGGGACATCGAAATGACGGGCTTGATGGCGGGAAAGCGCGGCCTCATCATGGGGCTTGCGAACGACAAGTCGCTTGCGTGGGGCATTTCCAAGCAGTTGCGGGCGCAGGGCGCGGAACTCGCCTTTTCCTATCAGGGCGAGGCCCTGGCCAAGCGCGTGCGGCCGCTGGCGGAGGAGCTGGGGTCCGATTTCCTGATCGATTGCGACGTTTCCGACATGGGCAAGCTGGACGCCGCCTTTGACGAGGTGAAGGCGCGCTGGGGCAAGCTGGACTTCGTCGTCCACGCGATCGGCTTTTCCGACAAGAATGAGCTGCGCGGCAAATATGTCGACACCAGCCTCGAAAACTTCCTGATGACCATGAACATCTCGGCCTACAGCTTCGTCGCGGTGGCCAAGCGCGCGCGGGCGTTGATGGCGGAGGGCGGCAGCCTTCTGACGCTGTCCTATTATGGCGCGGAAAAGGTCATTCCCCATTATAATGTGATGGGCGTGGCGAAGGCGGCGCTGGAGACCAGCGTCAAATATCTGGCGATGGACCTGGGGCCGGAAAATATCCGCGTGAATGCCATTTCGGCAGGCCCGATCAAGACGCTGGCCGCGAGCGGCATCGGCGATTTCCGCTACATCATGAAGTGGAACGAGCTGAATTCGCCGCTGCGCCGCAATGTCACGATCGAGGACGTGGGCGGCGCGGGCCTCTATCTGCTGTCCGACCTGGCGTCGGGCGTGACCGGCGAGGTCCATCATGTCGATGCGGGCTACAATGTCGTGGGCATGAAGGCGGAAGACGCGCCGGACATCGCGCTCGACAAGGGCTGACCGGCAGGCCAGGGGTCAGGGCATGAGCTTCAACACATTCGGCCGCGTCTTCCGCTTCACCACCTGGGGGGAGAGCCATGGTCCCGCCATCGGGGCGGTGGTGGACGGCTGTCCTCCGGGGCTGGCGCTGACCGAAGCGGACATCCAGCCCTTCCTCGACAAGCGAAAGCCCGGCACGTCCAAATTCACGACCCAGCGGCGCGAACCCGATGAGGTTCGCATCCTGTCCGGCGTGTTCGAAGGGAAGACGACCGGCACCCCGATCAGCCTGATGATCGAAAATCAGGATCAGCGATCGAAGGATTATTCCGAAGTGGCCAAGGCCTATCGCCCCGGCCATGCCGACTATGCCTATGACGCCAAATATGGCTTTCGCGACTATCGCGGCGGCGGCCGCTCCTCCGCCAGGGAGACGGCGAGCCGGGTAGCGGCGGGCGCGGTCGCGCGCCTCGTCATCCCGGATGTCGATATCTTCGCCTATGTGAGCGAGATTGGCGGCGACGCGATCGATCCGGCCCGTTTCGACGCGGGCGAGATCGGCAATAATCCTTTCTTCTGCCCGGATGCGGAGGCTGCGCTGCGCTGGGAAAAGCTGCTCGACGATGCGCGGCGTGACGGTTCATCGCTTGGCGCGGTGGTCGAATGCATCGCCAGCGGCGTGCCAGCGGGATGGGGCGCGCCGCTCTATGCCAAGCTGGACAGCGAACTTGCCGCCGCGATGATGAGCATCAATGCGGTCAAGGGGGTGGAGATCGGCGACGGTTTCGCCGCCGCCCGGCTGCGCGGCGAGGAGAATGCCGATCCGATGCGGCCCGGCGAAAACGGGCCTGCCTTCCTGGCCAATCACGCAGGCGGCATCGCTGGCGGCATTTCAACGGGCCAGCCGGTCAAGGTCCGCGTCGCCTTCAAGCCGACCAGCTCGATTCTGATCCCGGTCGAAACGGTGACGCGCACCGGCGAAGCGTCGGACATCATCACCAAGGGACGGCATGATCCATGCGTGGGCATACGCGGCGTTCCGGTGGTCGAAGCGATGATGGCGCTGGTGCTGGCGGACCAGAAGCTGCTCGACCGCGCGCAGTGCGGCCGGGACCGGCTGGCCTGACGGGGTGAAACGAGCCGGTCATCGGCCAAATGCCGGATTTCGGCGAGACGACTCAGCCAATCTGCGTTAATCTCTTGCCTATCGATCGCCCGCGGGAGGGCGAGCGGCAGCGCGTAAGCCTGGGGAGCGTCACCATGCCGGGCATGGCTTGACGGTCAAAATGTCCCCTTCAGCCGCGACACGGGCCAGCCATGGTTTCATGGCTGGCCCATTTGCTTTTGGGTTGGAGTGGTGAGGCGACGGTGCGGCCTCAATTCTGGCGGGGCGCGGAGGCTGAGCGACCAATTGGTGGAAAGCGGCTCTGTCGCTGCGGCCTCCAGCGAGGCATGTCCGCATCAACCCCCAAGGAGCATGCATGACTCGCCTTCCCTTTACCCAGGTCGACGCTTTCGCCGACGCGCCCTTCGCCGGCAATCCGGCCGCGGTGATTCCCCTTGGCCGATGGCTGGAGGATGCGACGCTTCAGGCGGTCGCGGCGGAAAATAACCTGTCCGAAACCGCCTTCACCGTGCCCACGCCCGATGATCCCGAAGCGGATTATGCCCTGCGCTGGTTCACGCCCTCGGTGGAGGTGAAGCTTTGCGGTCATGCGACGCTCGCTAGTGGCCATGTGCTGATGGGCAGCCGCACCGCCGTGCGGTTCAGCACCCGCCATGCCGGTGTCCTCACCGTGTCGCGCGAGCGGGAGGCCTATACCCTGTCCCTTCCCGCCTGGCAGATGGAGCCGCGTGATTTGCCGGACCTTGCGGCGGGGCTGGGCGGCACGCCGGTCGAATCGCACTGGCGCGAGGGCGGATACAGCCTGTTCCTCTATCCCGATGCGGCTTCGGTGCGCGCGCTTTCGCCCGACTTCGCGCGGTTGAGGTCACTGGGCGATATCATGCTGATCGCCACCGCGCCGGGGGACGACAGCGATATTGTCAGCCGCGTCTTCGTGCCCGGCGCAGGCGTGGACGAAGATCCAGTCACTGGCTCCGCCCATTGCCTGCTAACGCCCTTCTGGGCGCGCAGGCTGGGGCGCAACCGGATCAGCGCCTTTCAGGCGTCGGCGCGCGGCGGCAGGCTGGGCTGCCTGCTGGACGGGGATCGCGTGATCCTGTCCGGCGCATGCCGCACGGTGATCGAGGGCAGCTTCCTGCTCTGAACGCCTCAGGTCAGCGCGGGAACAGGGCGATCAGCTTTGCAAGGCCGGTCTTCAATGCCCGGCGCTGTTCCTTTTCCGGCGACATGCCGATGCGTACGATCGTCAGCTTCTGCGCGGGGGAGACGAGGATATATTGCCCGCCATGGCCGACGCAGCCGAACAGGCTGGCGGGGGCCTGGCCGGGCATCAGGGCGCTTTCGCCGCTGTCGCGGTTCAGCCACAGATGCGCGCCATAAGCGGGATTGCGCGCTGACGGGGTGCGCATGAAGCCGATCCATTTTTCCGGCACGATCTGATGCCCGCCCGGCCCGCGCCCGTGGTTGCGCAGCAACTCGCCGAAGCGGGCATAGTCACGCGCGGTCATGTGCAGGAAGCTGCCGCCGATCATGGTGCCCGCCGCGTCATATTCCACCGTCAGGCTGCCAAGGCGGGCGGGGATTTTCAGCCGTCCGTCGATGAAGGTCTGCATCGCGCGCCGCCGGTCGTCCGGGCCGGTGCTGCTGGTCAGCATGCGCGTCATCAGGTCGGCCAGGATCAGCGTGCTGCCGGTGCTGTAGGAAAAGGCCGAACCCGGCGCATGGGCCAGCGGCTGCGATTCGGCGAAGGCGCTCATGTCCTGCGCGCCATCGGTAAAGAGCATGCGGATCGTATCGGCCTGGGCGATCGGCTCGTCATCCTCCACATGGTCGAGGCCTGACGACATGGTGAGCAATTGCCGCAAGGTGATGCGGCCGCGCGGGTCGCCCGGCTGGCTCCAGGCCGCGACCGGCACCGGCGAATCGAGCGCCAGCCGCCCGTCCGACACCATCAGCCCGGCGAGCACCGCCGTCACGCTCTTGGCGATCGACCAGGACAGCAGCCTGGTTTGCGGGCCGTAGCCCGGCGCATAGCGTTCGGCGACGATCTTCCCCCGATGCATGATGAGAAGGGCGCGCGTTTCACCCACATCCTCATCGCCATCGAACAGGGCGTCGATCGCGGATCGGAGGAGCGCTTCATCGACGGCGGCATCGCTCGCGACGGCATAGGCGGGCACGGGATCGGCCGCGCCCGCGCGCCACATGGCCGCCGCCCCCAGCAGCGACAAAAGTGCGATCGCCGCGCCAAGACGCTTTACGCTTTTCCGCTCCAGCTTCATAAGCCGCGCCCTAGAGCATTTTTGCGTCCGGTGGAAAGCCAGTGGCGGCGAAATGCGTCAACATCGTCGCAATGCAGGAAAGGCGAGCATGTCCGGCCGCCCGAAATGGATCTTCGTTCTGGCCGCTATAGCCGTTGTGCTGGCGGGCCTGCTCGCCTGGAAATGGGGCGATCTGCGCGCGCGGGCCGAAGTCGGGGCGGGCTATGGCGCGCGGGTCGCCTGCGCCTGCCGCTATGTCGAAGGGCGGACGATGGACAGTTGCCGCACCGACAAGGAACCGGGCATGGCGCTGGTGACGCTCGCCGACCGGCCCGAATCGCGGTCGGTCCGGGCGAGCGTGCCGCTGCTCGCCTCCCGCTCGGCGCAGTACCGGCCGGGATGGGGCTGCCTGCTCGATCCGCCGCAATGACCGTTTGCGCGGGGCGCCGCAGCCGCTAGGAACGCCCGCATGCGGCCCGATATCCTCACGCTTCTCCACGACGTCTTCGGCTTTTCCGGCTTTCGCGGGGTGCAGCAGCAGGTTGTGGGCCGGATCATGGCGGGACAGGCGACCCTGGCGATCATGCCGACGGGCGCGGGCAAGTCGCTCTGCTATCAGCTTCCCGCCGTCGCGCTGGAGGGGTGCTGCGTCGTCATCTCCCCGCTGATTGCGCTGATGCACGACCAGTTGCGCGCGGCCCAGGCGGTCGGCATCCGGGCGGCGAGCCTGACCAGCGTCGATGCCGACTGGCGCGAAACGCAGGACCGGCTGCGCAATGGCGATCTGGACCTTCTCTATGTCGCGCCGGAACGGGCAAGCGGGGAGGGGTTCCGCAACCTGCTCCGCTCCGCGCGCATCGCCCTCTTCGCCATAGACGAGGCGCATTGCGTTTCCGAATGGGGGCATGATTTCAGGCCGGATTACCGGCTTCTCCGGCCCCTGCTGGACGAATTTCCCGCCGTGCCGCGGCTGGCGCTGACGGCGACGGCGGACGCGCATACGCGTGAGGATATTCTGGTCCAGCTGGGCATAGCGCGCGAAGGCATGATCATCGCGGGCTTCGACCGGCCCAACATCCGCTACGCCGTGCATCCGCGCGACGGGCTCAACCGGCAACTGGCCGACCTGATCGCGGGCAGCACCGGGCCGGGCATCATCTATGCGCCGACGCGGGCGGCGACGGAGAAGCTGGCCGAGGCGCTGGGGCGGGCAGGACGGCCCACGCGCGCCTATCATGCCGGGCTCGACCCGCAGCTGCGCGCCGCCAACCAGGCCGCCTTCATCGCCAGCGAGGACATGGTGATGGTGGCCACGGTCGCATTCGGCATGGGCATCGACAAGCCGGACGTGCGCTTCGTCGCCCATGCTGGCCTGCCCAAGTCGATCGAGGGCTATTATCAGGAATCGGGCCGTGCCGGGCGCGACGGCGAACCGGCCGAAGCGCATCTGTTCTGGGGCGCGGAGGATTTCGCCCGCGCCCGGATGCGGATTGCCGAGCTGGACCCGGCGCGGCAGCAGGGCGAACGGGCGCGGATCGCGGCGCTGGGCGCGCTGGTCGAAACGGGGACCTGCCGCCGCGCCATATTGCTGCGCCATTTCGGCGAGAACCCGCCCCCCACCTGCGGCAATTGCGACAATTGCCTGAACCCCCCGCCCAGCATCGACGCCACCCAGACCGCGCGCAAATTCCTGTCCGCCGTCTACCGGACGGGGCAGAGCTTTGGCGCGGGGCATATCGAATCGGTGCTGACGGGCGCGGTCACGGACAAGATTCGCGAGCGGGGGCATGACAGGATATCGGTCTATGGCATCGTCGATGGCGAAGAAGCCGCGCTGCTCCGCCCTGTGTCGCGCGCCTTGCTGGTCAGGGACGCGCTCCAGACGAACGAGCATGGCGGGCTGGAGCTGGGGCCCAGCGCGCGCCCGATCCTGCGCGGTGAAGAGGATGTGAGCCTGGTGCTGCCGCCCCGCAAGGAACGCCGCCGCAGGAGCGCGCGCAACGGCAGCGCAGAAAATCCGGTCGGCGATCCGCTGTTCGACGCGCTGCGCGCCTGCCGCCGGGAACTGGCGCAGGAGGCGGGAGTGCCGCCCTATGTCATCTTCCACGATTCGACGCTGCGGGAAATGGCCGAGCAGCGCCCGTCCACCCTGGCCGAACTCAGCCATGTGAGCGGCGTCGGCCACCGCAAGCTGGAGGCCTATGGAGACGCCTTCCTGGCGGCGATCCGGCCCCATCTTTGATGAGGCGGCCCGCTTCCGCCGCCTTGCCCTCTTGAAAGCCGCGGCCCACAGGCGCATGGCTTGCCGCGATCCCAAGGAGTGTGCCCATGTTCCGCCAGCTGACGAAAAGCCTTTACGTGTCCCCGCAGATCACCGTCGATCAGGTGGAAGAGGCCAAGGCGCTGGGCGTGACCATGATCGTGAACAACCGCCCGGACGATGAGGAGCCGGGGCAGACCAACGGCGCGGCCATCGAAGCGGCGGCGAAGGCGGCGGGCATCGGCTATGCGGCGGTGCCGGTCGCCCATGGCGGCTTCGCCCCGTGGCAACTGGACGGCATGGCCGCCGCGCTCGAACAGGCGGGGGAGGGGAAGGTCCTTGCCTATTGCCGGTCAGGCACGCGCAGCACCCTGCTGTGGGCGCTGACGCGCGCGCGGGCGGGAGAGCATCCGGCAGGTCTGGCCGAACAGGCGGCGGCGGCGGGATATGATGTCACGCCCGTGCGGCAGATCATGGACGCGCTCGCCGCTGGCTGATGCCTTCGCCTGAGGAACGTTTCGACGCCATCGTGCTGGGCGCGGGTGGCGCTGGCCTGATGTGCGCGGCGGCGGCGGGGCAGAGGGGCAAGCGCGTCCTGGTCATCGACCATGCCGGGCAGGCGGGAAAGAAGATCCTGATTTCCGGCGGCGGGCGCTGCAACTTCACCAACATCCATACCGCGCCGGACCGTTACCTGTCCGCCAACCCGCATTTCGCCAAGTCGGCGCTGGGCCGCTACACCCCGGCAGACTTTCTGGCGCTGGTGGAGCGGCACGGCATCGCCTGGCATGAAAAGACGCTGGGGCAGCTATTCTGCGACGGCAGCGCGCGGCAGATCGTGGCGATGCTGCTGGCCGAATGCCAGGCCGGGGGCGTAACGATCCGCCTTGGTCATGCGATCGGCGCGATCAGCCATGGCGACGGCCGGTTTCGCGTCACCCATGGGGACCGGGTGGCCATTGCGCCGTCACTGGTGATCGCGACCGGCGGCCCATCCATTCCCAAGATCGGGGCGACGGGCTTTGCCTATGACCTTGCGCGGCAATTCGGGCTGAAGATCGTAGAGCCGCGTCCGGCGCTGGTCCCGCTGACGCTGGGCGGGGAGGAACTGTTGTTCCGGTCGCTCTCCGGCGTTTCGGCGGATGTGATCGCGCGCTGCGGGAGGGCGGCTTTCCGGGAAGCGGCGCTGCTCACGCATCGCGGGCTTTCGGGTCCGGCGATCCTGCAAATCTCATCCTATTGGCGTCATGGCGGCTCCATAGATCTCGATTTCCTGCCGGATCAGGCGGCGGGATGGATGATCGAGGCGAAGCGGGCGCGGCCCCGGATCACGCTAACCACATTGCTGCGCGGGCTTTTGCCCGGCCGGCTGGCGGACGTGCTGGCGGAGCGGCTGGGCCTGACCGGCGATCTTGGCAATATGCCCGGCCGCAAATTGCAGGAGGCCGAACAGAGGCTGCGCGCCTGGACCTTCCGCCCCAACGGGACCGAGGGGTTCGCCAAGGCCGAGGTCACGATCGGCGGCATAGCGACGGCGGAACTCTCTTCCCGGACGATGGAGGCGCGCCGCGTTCCGGGCCTTTATGCCGTTGGCGAAGCGGTCGACGTCACGGGATGGCTGGGCGGCTATAATTTCCAATGGGCCTGGGCCAGCGGCTGGGCGGCGGGGCAGGCGCTCTGATCGATTCCGGTTCGCGGCCCGTTAGCCGCATTCCACCGTCACATGCTCCATCCGGGGGAGGGCGCGCACCCGCTGCCGCACCATGTCCGCGTCCGCGCCGGGGGCGAGGCTGATGATGGCGGCATGGGCATGCGGGCCGATGCGCCAGACGTGAAGATCGCGGATGGTGCCGCCTTCCGCCTCCGCCAGTTGCCGGACCCGTGACATCAGGGCAGGCTCCGCCGTATCGAGCAGGATCGCGGCGGTGTCCTTCATCAGGCCCCAGGCCCAGCGGGCGATGACGATCGCGCCCAATATGCCGACCGCCGGGTCCAACCACCACCAGCCCATATAGCGGCCCGCGAGCAGCGCCACGATCGCCAGCACTGACGTCAATGCGTCGGTCAGCACATGGACATAGGCGGCGCGCAGATTGTTGTCGGCATGGCCGTGGCTGGAATGGTCATGATCGTCATGCGCATGATCATGGCTGTGGTCGTGCCCCAGCAGCATCGCGCTCGCGAGGTTGACGATCAGCCCGATCACCGCGACCAGCGTGGCTTCGCCGAACCGCACCTGCACCGGATCGAAGAAGCGGAGGACCGATTCCACCCCGATGAACAGCGCGGTCACGCCCAGCAGCAGCGCCGAAGCGAAGCCCGACAGGTCGCCGATCTTGCCGGTTCCGAAGGTGTAGCGGGGATTGCGTTGATGTTTGCGCGCATAGCTGTAGGCGGCGGCCGCGACAGCCAGCGCGCCCGCATGGGTCGCCATGTGAAAGCCGTCCGCCAGCAGCGCCATGGAGCCGGTGAGCCAGCCGAAGACGATCTCAACCACCATGGTGAGCGCGGTCAGCCCGACGACGAACAGCGTCCGCCGCGCATTGCGGTCATGGCCTGCGGTCAGGTAGATATGGTCGAAATAATGGCGTTCCTCGCCATCCTCTCCGGCGGGCATGGGGAAAGGCTCCTGCGCCTCGTGAGGATGGTCGTGCGCGTCGTGCGGATGGCGGTGGCCGCCATGATCTTCATGCATGGTCATTTCCCATATCGCCGGATCAGGGCCAGCATCTCTTCGGCGGCCGCCTGCCGCTGCTCGTCCGTCAGGCCTGCCCTGGCCACATGGTCGCGCATATGCTGCTCGATCAATTCTTCCATCAGGCTGCCGACAGCGCCGCGCACCGACGCCACCAGTTGCAGCGTTTCGGAACAGTCCGCCTCGCCCAGCAACTGGCGCTCGATCGCCCCGACCTGCCCGGCGATGCGGCGCACCCGCGCCAGCAGCCTGTCCTTGTCCACCACGACATGCATAGGATACCCCCCTACCCTATATTGACCGATCTGGCAAGATCGTCCTTTTCGTCGCCGGGCTGTGGCCTTAACAGGTCGGCATGGCGGACAATCTGGATTGCGACCTCGCTATCATCGGTGGAGGGCTTGCCGGCAGCCTGGCGGCGTTCGCCTTCGCGCGGCTGCGGCCGGAGGTGCGGCTGCTGTTGGTGGAGCGGGAAGGGGCGCTGGGCGGTAATCACATCTGGTCCTTCTTCGACGGGGACGTGCCCGCGCAAGACCGCTGGCTGATCGATCCGCTGATCACGCACCGCTGGCCGCAGGGGCATGAGGTGCGCTTTCCCGGTTATGTGCGCCGCCTAGACACGCCCTATAACAGCATCGCATCGGGGCGGCTCGACGCTTATGGGCGCAATCTGCTGGACGGCAGCCTGCTGCTGGATGCGGACGTGACGGATGTGGGGCCGGACCATGTTGCCCTGAGCGATGGCCGCATGATCAATGCGCGCGCGGTGCTGGACGCGCGGGGCGGCGGCGATCTTTCGGCGCTGCAATGCGGATGGCAGAAATTCGTTGGCCACGCGCTGCTGATGAAGGTCCCGCATGGAGTGGAGCGCCCCGTGATCATGGATGCGGCGGTCGATCAGCGGGACGGATACCGCTTCGTCTATCTGCTGCCCTGGGACGAACATACGCTGTTCGTCGAGGACACTTATTATAGCGATACGCCGGACCTCGACGTTTCCGCGCTTGACGCCCGCATCGCGGCCTATGCCGATGCGCAGGGGTGGGAGGTGGAGGCGGTCGTCCATCGCGAAAGCGGCGTGCTGCCGGTGGCGCAGGGTGGCGACTTCGATCGATTCTGGCCGCCGCAGGACCCGGTGGCGCGCGCGGGCGTGCGGGGCGGGCTTTTCCATCCCATGACCGGCTATTCCCTGCCCGATGCGGTGGCTTTCGCCCTGTGGCTGGTCGAGCAGCCTTTGGAAGGGCTGGCTGCGGCCACGCGCGCGCGGGCGGCGGCGCATTGGCGATCGGGCGGTTTTTACCGCATGCTTGCCCGCATGCTCTTTCGTGCGGCCGCGCCGGACCAGCGCTGGCGCGTGTTCCAGCGCTTCTACAGGCTGGACCCCCGTCTTGTCGGCCGCTTCTATTCCGGGCGCTCCACCTTGCGCGATCGCATCCGCATCTTGTGCGGGAAGCCGCCCGTGCCCATAAGGAGCGCCATGCGCGCAGTTTTGAACCCCCACGCCTGATGAACAGGAAAGCTATTGTCATCGGCGCGGGCTTTGGCGGCCTGGCGCTGGCGATCAGGCTGCAATCGGCCGGGATCGAAACCACGTTGGTGGAAGCGCGCGACCGTCCGGGCGGGCGCGCCTATATGTGGGAAAAGGACGGATTCGTCTTCGATGCCGGGCCGACCGTCATCACCGACCCCGACTGCCTGGCCGAACTGTGGCGGCTGTCCGGGCATGACATGGCGGAAGATGTCGACCTCGTCCCCGTCACGCCCTTTTACCGGCTGAACTGGCGGGACGGCACCAGCTTCGACTATTCCAATGACGAAGCCGCCCTGCGCGCGCAGATCGCGAAGCTGAACCCTGAGGATGTGGCGGGCTATCAGCGCTTCCTCGACTATGCGGGCGAGGTGTATGAGGAGGGCTATCGCAAGCTCGGATCGGTCGCCTTTCTTGACTTCGCCTCCATGATCCGGGCCGCGCCCGCGCTGGCGAAGAATCAGGCGTGGCGGTCGGTCTATTCCATCGTTTCGTCCCATGTGAAGAATGAGAAGCTGCGTGAGGCGCTGTCCTTCCACACGCTGCTGGTCGGCGGCAATCCGATGCAGACCAGCGCCATCTATGCGCTGATCCACAAGCTGGAAAAGGACGGCGGCGTGTGGTTCGCCAAGGGCGGGACCAACCGGCTGGTGCAGGCGATGGCGACCCATTTCGAGCGGCTGGGCGGCACCATGCGCCTTGCCGATCCGGTCGTGCGGGTGGAAACCCATGGCGACCGGGCGGTGGGCGTCACCACCGCGTCGGGATGGCGGGGGGAGGCGGATGCGGTCGCGTCCAACGCCGACCTGATGCACAATTACCGCGACCTTATCGGCCATCATCCGCGCGGCGAAAAGGAAGCGGACAAGCTCAGCCGCAAGCGCTGGTCGCCCAGCCTGTTCGTGCTGCATTTCGGCATCAAGGGCAGCTGGCCGGGCATACCCCATCACATGATCCTGTTCGGGCCGCGCTATGAAGGGCTGCTGACCGACATCTACCAGCATGGGGTGTTGCCGCAGGATTTTTCGCTCTACCTGCACCATCCCACCGTCACCGATCCGTCGATGGCGCCGGACGGGCATTCGACCTTCTATGCGCTGGCGCCGGTGCCGCACATGGGCAAGCTGCCGATCGACTGGGAGCAGTTCGCGCCCGTCTATGCCGAGCGCATCCTCGATGAGATCCAGCACCGGCTGATCCCCGACATCCGGTCGCGCATCGTCACCCGCTTTCATTATACGCCCGCCGACTTCCGCAGCGACCTGTCGGCGCATCTGGGCAGCGCCTTCAGCCTGGAGCCGCTGCTCACCCAAAGCGCCTGGTTCCGCGCGCACAACCGTGACGATGTGATCCCCAACTTCTATCTGGTGGGGGCGGGTACGCATCCGGGCGCAGGCATTCCGGGCGTCGTGGGCAGCGCCAAGGCGACCGCCGCGCTGATGCTGGACGATCTTGCCTGACGGACGAACGAGGGCTGGAATGAAGAAACTGGCTGTCTATTGCGGTTCCGCGCTGCCCGCCGACCCCATCTATGCCGACGCCGCGCGGCAGGTGGGCCGGACGCTGGCGGAGCGCGGCATCGGCGTCGTCTATGGCGGCGGGCGGCTGGGCCTGATGGGCGCGGTCGCGGATGCGGCGCTGG
>NZ_ATHO01000042.1 GCF_000445065.1 Sphingobium quisquiliarum P25
TATGTAGCTGTCTTATTCTTCTTCCCCATGCTAAAAAGTCGGTACCCACTGCTAAATAGTTGGTATCCAAACGGCAAAGGAAGCGGAAAGAGCAGCGGTCAGATTTTTATGTACTCAATCGTTATTCAATCGGTTTTTTTAATCAAAAATCAATCAAAATTCGGGGCGGGTCCAGTAGGACTTCGTCCCTTTTTCTTTTGCTCAATAACTGCCCAACCCCTTGTCCAATAAGGGATCCAGTCGTCTTCCTAATCCATAAATCCGTAGGATTTCCAATCTCTATTCAGTGTGTTTCCTAACTGTAACACCATCCCAAAATTGCTACACTTCGTATCTTTTCTCCTAATTCTTTTCTCCATTACCGATACCAACTCTATAACATTGTCCGAATATTCTATGCAACCCGGAGCAGAAAAAAGAGGCGAAAATGGGGGGATTTGGGGAAGAACTTAATAGCAGATGGAAAAAAGGGTGAAGAAGGTTGAGGTCAGGTGGGGCAAGAGATGAAGGGGGATTTGGTTGGGGAAGGACATTTTGGCAGTTATATATAGTAGAGAGAAGAAATCTAGTTTGGTTTGTAATATTTCATTCATAAGGTGGAAGAGAGATAAGAAGATATGAGAATTGCTTTTCTTTTTTCGAGGTACAGTAATTAATTCGGATTTAACGTGATATTCTGAGTTGTTTATATCCATTCAAGTAAAAACAGGCGGATAAGATAATATTTATGAAGGCTAATTCAGGGGTTAGTCTTTTTTTGTTTGAAAAAATCTAAATGTGACTTCTCAGGCAACCTTTTTCTACCATTGACTATATAAAATGGAATTATA
>NZ_ATHO01000043.1 GCF_000445065.1 Sphingobium quisquiliarum P25
GCCAGCGAGCCGCTGCCCGGCGCGCCCGCTGTGCCGGTGGTGAAGGGCTGGACGCTGACGAGCGAAGCTCCGCGCTATCCGTGGAGGCCGCGATTCGATGGAGCCGATCATCTGGTGACGGCGCGGTATCGCAACCGTGAGGGGCAGGCCGTCGACCTCGCGATCGCCAGCTTCGCGCGGCAGGAGGAAGGGCGCGAGCTTGTGGGCTTCGCGCAGGGCGCCGCCGATGCGGAGCAGCATTGGACCTGGTCCTCGCCCGCCAGGGCGCCGGGCAGCGCGCGGGGGGAGCAGATTACTGCGCCCGGTCCCGTGGTCCGGCATGTGGTGAGCTTCTACCGGGTGGGGCAGGGGCCGCTGACCGGCAGCGCGCCGCGCGTCAAGATCGCCACGATGAAGGCGCGGCTGCTGGGGCAGGACCAGCGGGCGGCGGCCATTCTGGTGTCGGCGGAGGAGCGGCAGGGCATGCCCGCCGATGCCGCCGTCGCCGCTTTCCTCGCCGATCTGGGCGATGTGAAGGATTTGGCTGACCGCAGCCTTGGCATTCGCTAAAGCCGTTTCGCATGTGCGGGATAGCGGGCATCTTTCACCTTGAAACGGCCAAGCCGGTCGATCCGGCGCGGGTGCGCGCGATGCTGGACGCGATGCCGCATCGCGGGCCGGACGGCAGCGGCATCTGGACAGCGCCCGGCGTCGGGCTGGGGCATGTCAGGCTGTCCATCATCGACCTTGGCGGCGGCGCGCAGCCGATGCTGACGGAGGATGGGAGCCTGGCCGTCACCTTCAATGGCGAGATATACAATTTCGCCGAAGTCCGCGCCGAACTGGAGGCGAAGGGGCACGTCTTCCGCACGGGCAGCGATACCGAAGTCATATTGCACGGCTATCGCCAATGGGGCGAGGCCTGTGTCGAGCGGTTCAACGGCATGTTCGCCTTCGCCCTGTTCGACGCGCGGGCGCAGGCGCTGTGGCTGGTGCGCGACCGGCTGGGGGTGAAGCCGCTTCATTATGCGCTGCTGTCGGACGGCAGCCTGATCTTCGGATCGGAACTCAAGAGCCTGCTCGCCCATCCGCTGCTGCGCCGGTCGCCCGACCTGTCGGCGGTCGAGGACTATATGGCCTATGGCTATGTGCCCGACGACGCCTGCCTGGTCGCGGGGGTGCGCAAGCTGGGGGCCGGGCAGACGCTGCGGCTGGTGCGCGGCCGCCCCTTGCCGCCGCCGCACCGTTATTGGGACGTCAGCTTTGCCGAGCGGAGCAGGGCGAAGCCCGAAGCGCTGGAGGAGGAGCTTGTCGCGCTGATGCGGCAGGCGGTGCGATCGCGCATGGTGGCGGACGTGCCGCTGGGCGCTTTCCTGTCGGGCGGAGTCGACAGCAGCAGCGTCGTCGCCCTGATGGCGGAGGCGTCGGCGCAGGCGGTGAAGACCTGCACCATCGGCTTCGATGTCGCGTCGCTGGACGAGACCGCCTATGCCGACCGGATCGCGCGGCGCTTTGCCACCGATCATAGCGTGCGCATCGTGTCGCCGGACGATTATGGGCTGATCGACAGGCTGGCCTTTCATTTCGACGAGCCTTTTGCCGACGCGTCCGCGCTGCCGACATTCCGGGTGTGCGAGCTTGCGCGGGAGAAGGTGACGGTCGCCCTGTCGGGCGATGGCGCGGACGAAGCCTTTGCCGGATACCGCCGCCACCGCTTTCAGATGCAGGGGGAGCGGGTGAGGGCGCTGATTCCGCCATCGGTGCGCCAGCCTTTGTTCGGGGCGCTGGGGCGCTGGTATCCCAAGGCGGACTGGGCGCCGCGCGCCTTGCGGGCCAAGTCGACCTTTCTGGAACTGGCGGGAGAGGGCGGGGAAGCCTATGCCGCTTCGGTCGGAATCACGCCTCATGCGCTGCGTCAGCGGCTGTTCAGCCAGGAGATGCGGTCGCGGCTGGGCGGCCACCGGGCGGAGGACCGCTATGTCCGCGCCATGGCGGAAGCGCCCGCGCGCGACGCGCTGGACCGCGCCCAATATGCCGATATCCGCATATGGCTGCCCGGCGACATTCTGACCAAGACGGACCGGATGAGCATGGCCGTCAGCCTGGAGGCGCGCGAGCCTCTGCTCGACCACAGGCTGGTGGAATTTGCCGCGCGGTTGCCGGTCGCCCAGCGCATCCGGGGGAATAGCGGCAAATATATCATGAAGAAGGCGATGGAACCCTATCTGCCGCAGGACATATTATACCGCCCGAAAATGGGGTTCGTGACGCCGATCAGCAGCTGGTTCCGGGGCGGGCTGGCAGGCGAAGCGAGCGCGATCGCGGGCGGGTCGGCGCTGGCGAAGACCGGCTGGTTCGACACGAAGATGCTGGCGAAGGTAGCGGCGGATCACAAGTCGGGCGTTTCCGACCATGGGCGGCTGCTGTGGCAGTTGCTGATGCTGGACAAGGCGCTGGGGCGGCTGTTCGGGATATAGCCACCCGGCACTTGCAAGCCGCGCGCCCCGGTGCCACGGAGCGTTCGGCAATGGGCTTTCAGGGACGCAGGTGACAGTTTCCAAGGAAATCGTGCGGGCGCGCCTTTACCTGCTGTGTCTCCTTGGGGATCTGGCGGGGCTGTTCCTGTCCTTCCTGCTTGCCAACAGGCTGGTGCTGGGCGCGTTCATGGGCGAGCCGGGAAAGCCGCATGGGCTGGTCATGTTCGCCATGGTCGCGCCGCTTTACATCCTGCTGGCGGTGCAGGGCGGGGCCTATGGCATCCACATGCTGGCCAATATCAGGCGCGGCATTTTCCGGGGGCTGCTGGCGCTGGCGCAGGCGGCGCTGCTGATGCTGCTGATCGTCTATCTGGGCAAGATCGCCGAGCAGTTGTCGCGCCTTACCTTCATTGCGGGACTGGCGCTGTCGGCGGTCAGCGTGGCGCTGGTGCGGATCGCGATCAGCCGTCTGGGCGCGCGGTTGCTGGGTGAAGTGCCGCATCTGACCGCCGTCATCATGGATGGGGTGGAGATCGAGACGCGCCCGCATATGGAGGTGATCGACGCGGATGCCGCCAATCTGCACCCTGAACGGCATGACGCCGCCATGGCCGCGCGTCTGGCCGCTGCCGTCGGCATGGCGGAGCGGGTGATCGTCGCCTGCCCCATGGAGCGAATGGGCGAATGGTCGGTGGCGCTCAAGTCGCTGTCGGCGCGAGGCGAGATCGTGGTGCCCGAACTGCTGCGCTTCGCCCCGGCGCGGGTGGACGAGTTTGACGGACAGCCGACCATCATCGTCGCGGGCGGGCCGTTCCAGTTCCGCGACCGCATCATCAAGCGCATCTTCGACATCGTGCTGGCGACCGCGGCGACCATCGCCCTGTCGCCGGTGCTGATCCTTGCCGCTCTCGCGGTGAAGCTGACCAGCCCTGGCCCCATATTGTTCCGCCAGCCACGCATCGGGCGTGATGCCCGGCCGTTCAACATCTACAAATTCCGGTCGATGCGGACCGAAGCGAGCGACCGCACGGCCGACCGGCTGACGGCGCGCGACGATGACCGGGTGACTCCTGTCGGGCGCTTCCTGCGGCGGACCAGCATCGATGAACTGCCGCAGCTTTTCAATGTGTTGCGGGGCGACATGAGCATTGTCGGGCCGCGCCCCCATGCGGCGGCGGCCAAGGCGGGCGACAGCCTCTATTGGGAAGTCGACCAGCGCTATTGGGAGCGCCATTGCATCAAGCCCGGCATGACCGGGCTGGCGCAGGTGCGCGGGCATCGCGGATCGACGGACCATCATCAGGACCTGATCGACCGGCTGCAATCCGACCTTGAATATGTGACGCAATGGTCGATCTGGCGCGATCTGCGCATCATCGTCGCGACCATCGGCGTGCTGGTCCATCACAAGGCCTATTGATGGAAGCGCCGGACCTTTTGCTTGGCGCGATCCTGCTGTTGTGCGTGGCGGGCCTGTTGTGGCCGTTCCTTATCTATCCGCTGATCCTGCGCCTGTTGCCCAGCCGTCCCGAAGCGCCGGGAGGGGGTGCGCCTCCATCGGCTTCGCTGCTGTTCTGCGCCTATAATGAGGCGGCGGCGATGCCGGAGAAACTGGCCAATCTGGCGATGCTGAAAGAGCGCCACCCGGAACTGGAGATATTGGCCTTTGACGATGGATCGTCGGATGACACCGCCGCGCTGATCGAGGCGCGGGGCGATCTGGTGACGCTGGTGCGCGGGCCGGGGCGCAGCGGCAAGGCGCGTGGGATGAAGCGGCTTGCGGCCATTGCGCGTGGAGACGTGCTGATCTTCACCGACGCCAATGTGATGCTGGACCCGGAGGCTGTCGGCAACCTGCTGGCGCGCTATGGGGACCCGGATGTGGGCGGGGTGCTGGGATCGCTCCATTATGTGGGCGAGGGGGAAAGCGCGACGGCGTCAGTGGGCTCGCTCTACTGGCGGATCGAGGAGCGGTTGAAGGACGAGGAGTCGCGCACCGGCAATGTGCTAGGGGCGGATGGGTCGATCTTTTCCATCCGGCGGGCGCTTTATCCGCAATTTCCCGACAGCGTGCTGGATGACCTTACCGTGTCGATGGCGGTGGTCTTTGCGGGCAAGCGTCTGGTGAAGGCGAGGGACGTGATCGCGCGCGAGCGGCTGGTGACGGGCCGGGGCGACGAATATCGGCGCAAGGTGCGGATCGCCGCGCGCGCATGGCATACCCATGCCTATCTGCGGCCGCAGTTGAGACGGATGGCGGCGATCGACCGGTTCAAATATGCTTCCCGCAAGATCGTCCGCTGGTTTGGCGGGCTGTTCCTTATGGCCGGGGCTGTCGCGGCGCTGCTGCTCGCCATGCGTATATCGCCCTGGCTGGCATTGGGGGGCGTGTTGCTGGCGGTGGTTTTGCTGATCCTGGGCTGGCGGGCGAAGGGCGGTCCTCTAGCGGCGATCGTGGATATATTGATCGCCTATGCGGCGACATTACAGGGCGTGGTCAAAGCCATGAGCGGGCGGACGGTCACCGTCTGGAATCCGGCCAAGTCGCGCTGATCCCCCCTCGCCAAAGCGGCGGCATATTGTATAGGCCGTCCCTGTTTGTGCATCGGAGCCGAGGCGTGATTACTTTTCAGCGGGTGGCGAAGGCCGCCGGCAAGCATCTGACCCGCGCCATGCTGGCGGCCCGCAAGGCCATGGGTGCGCGCGCCAATCGCGCCTGCCCGGCGTGCGGGAAGGCCGTGGTGGGCTTCTTCCGCTATGGCGGCAATGCCGAATGGGGCTGCCCCGATTGCGGCGCGTCGCCGCGCGAACGGCTGATGAACCATCTGATTGCAACCAATGTGCTGCGGGTGCCGGTGGAGGGCGCGATCCTGCACATGGCGCCGAACGAGGGAAGCCTAGTGCGCCGCTTTTCCGCCGCGTCCGACTATGTGCCCGCCGATCTGGACCCCGGCCGCTACAGCGTTCCGGGGATGCGGCAGGTGGACCTGATGGCGCTGGCGGAGGCGGATCGCTACGACCTGTTCTACGCCAGCCATGTGATGGAGCATGTGCCGGACGATCATCATGTGCTGCGCAATATCTGGCGGGCGTTGAAGCCGGGTGGGGAAGCCTGGCTGATCGTGCCCCTGTGGGACAAGCCGACCGAGGATGGCAGCTTCGACATCCCCCCGCGCGAGCGGGAGCGGCGGTTCGGCCAGTGGGACCATGTGCGCCAATATGGCCCCGACTTCGCGGACCGCATCCGCGCGGCCGGATTTGATCTGGAGGAGATTGACGCCAGCGGCATTGACGCGGATGTGCGGCACCTCTTCGCGCTGGACGACCGGCTGTTTCGCGCCCGCAAGCCGGGCGGAACCGCATAGCCGTGAACCAGCCTTCCGGCACGGCGGCGGCCCGGTGGGAAGGGTCGGCCCGGATGCTTGCCCTTATCAAGCTGGTCAATGTCGGCTTGACGCTGATCTGGGGCTTTGCCGTTACCTATGTGTTCGTGCGCGCTTTGCCGCTGCGGGAGTTTCAGGCGTTCCTGCTGCTGGTCGCGTTCGGCAACTTCACCATTTCGGCGGAGTTCGGCCTGACCAGCATCATCTACGCCCGGCTGCGGCGGCACTGGCTGGGCGTTCAGGATGACGGGTCAGGGCAGTTCCGGCTGGAGGAAATGGGTGTCCTGTTCCTGTTCCTGGGCCTGCTGATCGCGGGCGGGCTCGCCATATTGATCATCGCGCTGGTTTCGGGCGGGATCGGCACGGCGATGCCGATGCTGTTCATCCTTTTCTTCCTGTCCGCCTGCCTCAACCTGCCGGCGCTGCTGGCGAAGCGGGCGCTGGCGGCGGTGGACGGAAATTTCCTGTGGGAAGCGCTCGATTGCATGCGGCGGGTGGTGACGATCACGCTGCTGCTGTTCATCCTGCAAGGCCTTGACCCCCGCGTGTCGGTGGCGCTGCAACTGGGGGTCAGCCTGTGCGTGATCGGATGGGCGATCATGCTGGTGCATGCGCGGCTGGGCATGACGCTGCGCCACTGGATGGCGTTTCGCGTCGGCGGCGGGCATGTGCGCGCCCATTATCTGCGCGATATCGGCGCGTCGGCGATGTTCACCATTTCGGAAATAGTGGCCTATAACGCGCCCTATTTCACGATCGCGGCGGCGACGCAGGACGCGCGGCCGATGCTGCTGTTCGATTTTTTCTTCAAGATGTCGCGGGCGCTGTCGATGTTCGTCCGGGCGGCGGTCGAAGCGGCGCTGCCGCGCATCACGCGCGCTTTTCATGCGGATGACCGTGCGCGGCTGAGGCAGCTTTTAACGCGGGCGCTGGGCGCGGGGTTCGTGTTTGCGCTGGGCGCGTCGGCGGCGCTGGTGGTGGCGGGGCAATGGATTTTCGCGAAGCTGTTCGACGGACGGGCGGCCATCTCCGCCGTCGAGTTGCTGCTGGTCGATGTGGCGCTGATCGCGCTGACGGTCATTTGCGTGTCTGTCTATGTTCAGGCGGCGTTGGGCCGGTTCGGTCATCTGCTTGGGCGGTCGCTGCCTTTCCTCGCGGGATCGCTCCTCAGCGTGCCGCTCGCGCTGTTGCTGCGGGACCGGTTCGATATCGCTTTCCTGTGCTTCTATACGGCGACGCTGCTGCTGGCGGCGATGCTGCATGGCCTGTCGCTGCGGCGCTTGATGAAGGGCCGGTGATGAAGGTCGCGATGGTCGATCCCTCGCTGTTTACCGGGCGCTATGACGACAGCCTGTGCGCGGAACTGGCGGCGGCGGGGCAGGAGGTGACGCTGTTCGCCCGACCGATGCGGGCAACCGACGCGATCGTGCCGGAGGGTTATGCCTATGCCCCTCGATTTTTCCGGCATAGCGAGGCGTTGCGCGGGAGGATTGGCGAGGGGCGGGTGTTCCGGCTGGTCAAGGCGGCGGAATATGCGGGGGTGGCTGCATTTGGGGCTGTGGGCGCGCTGGGGCGGGCGGATGTGGTGCATTTCCAGTGGCTGCCGCTTGCCCCTGCCGACCGGATATTGCTGCGCCGGTTGAAGGGGCGGACGGCGCTTGTCCATACGGTGCATAATGCGCAGGCCTATCATAGCGATGCGGGGGTGCAGGGGCGGGGCTATCGCGGGTTGCTCGACCTGTTCGATGCGCTGGTCGTGCATGGGGACACGACCCGGCAAGCGCTGGAGGCGCAGGGGGTGCGGCGCGAGCGCATCCATGTGACGCCGCATCCGCCCATGCGCCTTGCCAGGGCGGGGACGGAGGAGTTGGCCGCCATCAGTGATCCCTCCGTGCCGCGTCTCCTGTTTTTCGGGACGATCCGGCCTTACAAGGGCGTCGACGTGCTGATCGAGGCGTGCCTGTCGCTGTGGCGGTCGGGCGTGGGTTTCGAACTGGTGCTGGCGGGCAAGCCGTTCATGGATGTTGCGCCGCTGGCCGATGCCGTGCGGGAGGCCGGGTTCGGCGATCGGCTGGTGACGGATTTCGGCTTCCTGACCGAAGCGCGGCTGGACGCGCATATGGCGAAGGCGGACATGATCGTCTTTCCCTACCGCCACATTGATTCCAGCGGCGCTTTCCTGTCGGCGCTGCATCATGGCAAGGCGATGGTCACGTCCGATGCGGGCATGTTCGCGGCGCTGCCTGCGAGCGCGGCGGTGCGCGCGCCTGCGGGAAATGCGCCTGCCCTTGCGCAAGCCCTCTTGCGGCTCATCGAAAGCCCCGCCATCAGGCAGGCGGCGGGCGCGCGCGCGCGCGCCTATGGCGAGACGATGGGCAGCTGGAAGGACATGGCCTTGACGACGATCGGCATCTACCGCTCCGTGGCGGCGTCGAAGGCATGAGCCGTTACCGTCGCGAACTGACCGACCGTGTGCTGGCGCTGCGTCTCGCCGTTGCGGGGCGCATTCACCAATATCCCGAAATTCAGGCGCTGCGCCGGTTCCTGTCAGCCTTCGCGGTCGATTGCGTGATCGATGTGGGCGCCAATCGCGGCCAATATGCGGCGATGCTGCGCAAGGATGCCGGGTTTAGGGGCACGATCCTGTCCTTTGAACCCAATCCCGACATCTTCGCCATATTGTCCCGCCGCGCGTCGGGGGATGCGAAGTGGCATGTCTTCAACATGGCGCTGTCGGATTTTGATGGGGCGGCGAGCTTCAACATCATGGCGGCCGACCAGTTCAGCTCGCTGGAAAAGCCATCCCAAGGGCAGGACTCTATCTTCGCCGATCGCAATCGCGTGAGCCGGACGGTGGAGATGCAGTGCCGCCGGATCGACAGCCTGCTGCCCGAACTTCAGGCGGCGCATGGCTTTGACCGGCCGTTCCTCAAGATGGATACGCAGGGGCATGACCTGTCCGTCTGCGGCGGCGCGGGCGATCTGCTGGCGCGGATGGCAGGGGTGCAGACGGAGCTTGGCGTGCGGCCGATCTATGAAGGCGGCACGAATTACCGCGCGATGATCGACTGGCTGGCGGAGCGGTCGTTCCTGCCTTCGGCTTTCTTCGCCAACAACAAGGGGCATTTCCCGCTGCTGGTCGAGATGGACGGCATCTTCGTCAATCAGGCGCTGCTGCCGCAGGGCGCCTGATGGGGACGGTGGCCCGCTTCGTCGATGCGCGGCGCCTGTTGCTGGCAGGCGCGATCGGACTGACGCTGTGGCTGGGCGCGACATTCCTGTGGCATGTCACCTACCGGCAGGGGATCAGCCTGGCGGTGGTCCTGTTTCTGGATCAGGATTTTCCGGCCTTGCTGGGCGGCCTGCTGCTGCTGACGCTGGCCGCGCCCTTCGCCGAAGGGATGGGCTGGCGCCTGCCAGCGCCGCGCGCGCGGATCATCGTGCCGCTGATCGTCCTGTTCGGCCTCGTCGCGTGGGCGGGGCATTATTGGCTGTTTCAGAATTACGCGATTTCACGCGATGAGGAGGTCGCTCGCTTTGCCGCCGCCTATATGCGCGAAGGGCTGTTCGCGCGGCCCATTCCGGCGGAGTGGGAGCCCTATCGCCGGGCGATCATGCCGGAATTCTTCTCTCCCTTCGGCGCTGCGGATTATTGGACGGCGGCCTATCTGCCGGTGAACAGCGCGATCCAGGCGCTGTTCTGGCAGTTGGGCGACCCGAACCTGGCCGGTCCGGCGCTGTTGATCGCTGGCCTGTTCGCCTTGTGGAGGGTGGCGCTGCACCTGTTCCCGGACCGGCCGGACGCGGTGTGGGTGACGATGCTGCTTGGCCTGTCTTCCGCGCAGTTGTGGGTCACGGCCATGACCCCCTATGCCATGACGGGTCATTTCGCGCTGAACATGGTCTGGCTGGCGCTGGTCCTGCGCGGCGGCGTGCTGGGGCATGCGGGCGCGGGGGCCGTGGCGCTGGTGGCGGCGGGGCTGCATCAATGGCATTTTCCGCCGATCTTCATCGCCCCCTTCATCCTGTGGATGCTGCTGGCGCGGCGGTGGACGGCGGCGGCGTTCCACATCGTCGTGCTGGTGGCGATCGTCATCGTGTGGGCCAAGCTGTGGCCGGGATTTCTGGTGCAGGTGCTGGGGCCGCCGTCCGATGTCCGCCCGTCGGCGGGGGTGGCGGACAAGGTGGGGAGCCTGTTCGAACGGCTGGGCGACCGCTGGCAGCCGCTGGTCAATCTCAGCCGGTTCGCGGCCTGGAACAATATATTGATGGTGCCGCTCGCCACGCTGGGCGTGTTCGCGATGCAGTGGCGGCGCGCGGTCAGGGGGCAGGAGATCGCGCTGCCGCTGGCGCTGGGCTGCTTTGCCGGATGCGCGCTGGCGCTGGCGCAGGGCTATGGCTGGGGCTTTCGCTATGCCCATGGGTTCATCGGTCCCTTCTGCCTGCTGGCGGGGCTGGGATGGGCGCGTTTCCGCCCGGCGGCGATGCGGCCCGTGTTCCTGGGGGTGGCGATCACCCTGATCAGCAGCGCTTTCCTGGTGTGGCGCACCCACCTTTTCGTCGCGCCCTATGCCGCGAGCCACCGGATGATCGATGCGTCGCAGGCCGATGTGGTGCTGGTGGACCCGCGCGGCGGCCTGTACGTGACCGATCTGGTGCGTGGCAGGGACGGCGTGCCGGGGCGGCCCATGGTCATGAACCTTGCCATGCTGTCGCTGGAACAGGTGGACCAGCTTTGCGAAAAATATGTGGTGGAGCTGTTCGACCGCGCCGAGTTCCGGCCGCTGGGCATACCGCTGGCGCGCTGGAACCTCAGCCGGATGGATGCGCTGCGGGCGCATATGAAGGAGGAAGGCTGCGACAAGCCGGTGCTGCCGCCGCTGCCGGAGACGATCGAGGATGCGTTCAACGCCTCGGGCGATGTGTTGTAAGCGGCCGGCGGGCGGCGGAACCGGATTCCCGCCCGCGCAGGAGCATGGGTGGGCCTAGACCGGAAGGCTTCTATGGTTTCACGCCCTTCATATAGACGCGTTTGCCGCCGATCCATGTTTCCAGAACCTGCGTGGAGCGGATGTCGGACGGGCGCGCGACCGAGATGTCGCGGTCGATGATGACGAAGTCGGCGCGCTGGCCCGGTATCAGGCTGCCGAATTTCTTTTCCGCAAAACCGGCATAGGCCGCCTGCCGGGTGTAGCCGTCGAGCGCCGCTTCGAAGCTGATGCGCTGTTGCGGCATCCAGCCGCCTGCGGGCTGACCCTCGCCATCCTCGCGGCTCATCGCTGTCGCCATGCCGATGAAGGGATTGGGCGTTTCCACCGGCACGTCCGACCCGAAGGCGAGCGGCACGCGATTGTCGAGCATCGCCTTCCAGGCATAGGCGCCTTTCAGCCGGGCTTCGCCAAGCCGCGCGGCGGCCATGCGCCAGTCGGACGCTTCATGGGCGGGCTGCATCGATGCGACAATGCCATTTTGCCCGAAGCGCGGCAGGTCGGCGGGATCGACGATCTGCGCATGTTCGATGCGCCAGCGCCGGTCGCCCTTATAGGTCTGGACGAGTTCGGTGATCGCATCGAGCGCTTCGCTGTTCGCAGCGTCGCCGATGGCGTGAAGGGCGATCTGGAAATTGTCCATCGCCGCGCGGCTCATCATGTTGCGCATCTGGGTGGAGGGAATGAGTTCAAGGCCGCGCTGGCCCGGCGCATCGGCATAGTCCGCCTTCAGCCATGCGCCGCGCGATCCCAGTGCGCCGTCCAGCACCAGCTTGAGGCCGCCCATGCGCAGATGATCGTCATAGAGCCATGGCGTCGGTTCCGGCCCGGCGATCATCACCATATTGTCGAGGCCGAGCGCGTAGGAGATGATACGCACGCGCAGCGCGCCACGGTCAGCCGCCCGGCGGAAGGCCTGCCAATCCTCGATGCTGGTGCCCATGTCGGCGATGCCGGTGACGCCGTTCGCGAGTAGCGCCTGCTGCGCCTTTTCCAGCGCGATGTCGCGGTCCTTGGGCGCGGGCGGCGGGGCGGCTTTCTGGATCAGGTCCATCGCCTTGTCGATGAATATGCCCGATGGCTTGCCGCCCGCCATCTCCATGCGTCCGCCCGCAGGCGACTTGGTCGCGGCGGTGACATTGGCGGCGCGCATGGCGAGGCTGTTCGCCCAGCCCGCATGACCGTCGACCCGTTCAAGCCAGACCGGCACGTCACTGACCGCTGCGTCCAGTTCCGCCGCTGTCGGGAAGCGGCCAAGGCCCCAGGCTTCCTGGTTCCAGCCGGTGCCGATGATCCATTTGCGCGCGGGGTTGGCGGCCGCATAGGCGCGGATCTTCGCCTGCGCCTCCGACAGCGAGCGCGTGCCGGACAGGTCGAGCGTGATGAACGAGAGGCCAAGGCCCATGACGTGGCCATGGGCGTCGATCAGGCCGGGGATCAGAGTCCTGCCGCCGCCATCCAGCTTGAAGTCAGGGCCCTTGGGCCAGGTTTCGCCCTTTTTCAGCTTCTTCTTGCGCGGCGGTTCCTGATAGCGGCCGGGCAGCAGCTTTTCGACCTTGCCCTCATCATCGATCAGCATCGCGCCGAAGCGCACGGCCTTGCCCGTCGCGTCGAGAGCGATGCCGTTCACATTGTCGATGACGCCGGACGCCAGAACGGGCGCGGGCAGGACGAACGCGGCGATCGCCGCCAGCAGCCTTGCCCTCATGCGCGGGTGATCCGCCGGACCAGAGCGCTCGTATCCTGGCGGTTGCCGCCCATGGCCTGCACATCGGCGTAGAATTGGTCGACCAGCGCGGTGACGGGCAGGGTCGATCCGTTGGCGCGCGCTTCCTCCAGCGCGAGGCCCAGATCCTTCCTCATCCAGTCGATGGCGAAGCCGAAATCGAAACTGTCCTGTGCCATCGTCTTCCAGCGGTTGTCCATTTGCCAGCTTTGCGCCGCGCCGCCGGATATGGCGTCGAACACCTTGTCGAGGTCGAGTTCCGCGGCCTGGGCGAAACGCAGCGCCTCCGACAGACCCTGCACAACGCCCGCGATGCAGATCTGGTTCACCATCTTGGTGGTTTGGCCAGCCCCTGCCGCGCCGACATGGACGATGCGGGCGGCATAGGCCTGCATCACGATCTTCGCCGCTTCCACGGCGGGTTCCGTTCCGCCGCACATGATGGAGAGCTTGCCATTTTCAGCGCCCGCCTGTCCGCCCGAAACGGGAGCGTCGACGCAGTGGAGGCCAAGGCTTTCCCCTTCCACGAACAACTGCCGCGCGATCCGCGCCGATACCGTGGTGTGATCGATGAACAGGCCGCCGGGCTTCATGGTGCGGAATGCGCCCTCGCGGCCCATGGTCACTTGCGACAGGTCATCGTCGTTGCCGACGCAGCTGACGACGATTTCGGCGTCCTCGGCGGCCTTGGCCGGGCTGACTGCGACCTGACCGCCATAGATTTCGGCCCAACGCTTCGCCTTGCCGATGGAGCGGTTGTAGACGGTCAGGCTGTGTCCCGCCTGCGCCAGGTGCCCGGCGATCGGGCCGCCCATGACGCCCAGGCCTATAAACGCGATGTTAGCCATATGCCTCGTACAGTTAAGCGCGTGCCCTTGCCGCCATAGGGCCAGTTTTCCGCGAGTGCCAGTTCCTTCCGCCGTAAATTTCCGCTAGGGGGCGACGCATGAATACCTTGAGCAAGATCGAAGGCGCATTGCCGCTGCCCGTCAGCGTGGATGACATATTGGCGGCGCGCGTGCGGATTTCGGGCGCGATCGTGCACACGCCCACGCTCATCAGCCAGACGCTTTCGGACATGCTGGGCTGCAAGGTGTATCTGAAGTTCGAAAATCTTCAGTTCACCGCGGCTTACAAGGAACGCGGCGCGCTCAACCGGCTGCTCCAGCTAGGCGAGGATGCGAAACGGACGGGCGTGATCGCGGCGTCGGCGGGCAATCATGCGCAGGGCCTTGCCTATCACGGCCGCCGCCTGGGCGTGCCGGTCACCATCGTCATGCCCACGACCACGCCGACGGTGAAGGTCACGCAGACCCAGGGGCATGGCGCGACGGTCGTACTGCATGGCGAGAAGTTCGACGACGCCAGCGCCTATGCGCGTCAACTGGCGAAGGAGCAGGGCCTGACCTTCGTCCATCCCTTTGACGAGCCCGACATCATCGCCGGTCAGGGCACCGTCGCGCTGGAAATGCTGGAGGATGCACCGGAAATCGACACGCTGGTCATCCCGATCGGCGGAGGCGGCCTGTTTTCCGGCATGGCGACGGCGGCGAAGGCGATGAAGCCCGACATCCGCGTCTATGGGGTGCAGGCGGATCTCTATCCGTCCATGTATAGCCACATCAAGGGCGAGGACATGGCGTGCGACGGCGACACGCTGGCCGAAGGCATCGCGGTCAAGCAGCCGGGCGAGCTTACGCGGCGGATCGTCGAACGCTTTGCCGATGACGTGCTGCTGGTCAATGAACGCCGTCTGGAAGAAGCGGTCAGCCTGCTGCTGCAAATCGAAAAGACGGTGGTGGAAGGCGCGGGGGCGGCGGGCCTTGCCGCGCTGCTGACCCACAGGGAACTATTCGCGGGGCGCAATGTCGGGCTGGTGCTGACGGGAGGGAATATCGATACGCGGCTGCTTGCCAATGTGCTGCTGCGCGACCTTGCCCGGTCCGGGCGGCTGGCGCGGCTGCGCATCATCCTGCAAGACCGGCCGGGCGCGCTGTTCCATGTCGCGCGCATCTTCGATCAGGAAGCGGTCAACATCCTGGAATTGTCGCACCAGCGCATCTTCACCAACCTTCCGGCGAAGGGGCTGAGCCTGGACGTCGAGTGCGAGACGCGGGACGGCGCGCATCTGGACCGGCTGCTCGCGGCGCTGCGCGAGGCGGGGTATGAAGTGGCGCCGATCGAGGTGGCATGACGGCGTGAGAGCGGGCACTATCCTTTTTCGTGGTAAATGATCTTTTCACGGACGGCGGCGGGCGGCATAGTTGCCTTATGAATCAGGCTTCACGCAGCGTTGGGACGGAGACAGTGGCGTGACCGCTCCATTTCGCTTTCCGCGCTTCTTCGTGACGAATCCCAGCCCGTGCCCTTATCTGCCGGGGCGCAGCGAGCGGAAGGTCTTTACCGAACTGAGCGGCGACAATGCGCCGGAACTGAACGACGCGCTGGGCCGCATCGGCTTTCGCCGCAGCCAGAATGTCGCCTACCGCCCAAGCTGCGCGGATTGTTCCGCCTGCGTTTCGGTGCGCGTGGTGGCTAACGAGTTTCAGCCTAACGCAACCCAGCGCAAGCTCATCCGGCGGAACAGCGACCTGATCGTCACCGCTTGCAAGCCATGGTCGACCGAGGAGCAGTTCGAACTGCTCCAGCGCTACCTGCGCGCGCGCCATCCGGGCGGGGGCATGACCGAGATGGACGAGATGGACTTTGCCGACATGGTCGAGCAGACCCCGGTCGAAAGCCATGTCGTGGAATATCGCGAACCGGGCGAGAATGGCCGCCCCGGAAAGCTGGTCGGCGCTTGCCTGACCGACCGGCAGGGCGACGGCCTGTCGATGATCTACAGCTTCTTCGATACGGAGCTGGAGCATCGCAAGGGTTTGGGCAATTACATCATCATGGACCATATATTGCGGTCGGCGAAGGCGGGGCTGCCTTACGTCTATCTCGGCTATTGGGTCGAAGGATCGCAGCGGATGCAATATAAGGTCCGCTATCATCCGCTCGAAAAGCTGAGCCGCAGCGGATGGGTGCGCTTCGATCCGCAGGAGCAGGCGCAGGCGATCCGCGGCGTCGTGTCGCGCGACGAACCGCCGCTGCCGATCGAACTGGCGGGCATTTTCAGGAAGTAGAACTGCTTCGGCAGATCGCGGGACCATGTGCTCCTGCGCAGGCATTTGAACGGGACGAGTTGCTCGCGAGGGCGCGGTTCAGGCCTGTGTCGGGTGCTTGAAGGGTCATGCCGCCGCGCTCGACCCTCTCGCCCTGTGTGAATGTGGAAGCCGCCTCGCTCCCCTGAAAGGAACTGCGCTCGTGTGGCGCCGGTCTTCGGTCTGATCCCGTCAGGCGACCGGCGGCATTTCCGCCTTTAGGCACGCTATCAAAATCCCCGCCCTATTTGGCCGCGAAGGTCACCGCCTCGATCTTGTTGCCGTCAGGATCGCGAACGAAGGCGCCGTAATAATGCGCGTCGTAATTCGGCCGGACGCCGGGCGCGCCTTCGTCGGTGCCGCCGAGTTCCAGTGCAAGGCGATGGAATTCCTGCACGGCGTTGCGGTCCGCCGCCTCGAAACAGACGTGGGTGCCGTTGCCTGCCGTGGCGCGCTGTCCGTCGACCGGGGTTTCGACGCTGAACATGACTTCGGTGACGCCATAGTCCAGTGAATGGGGATGATCGCGCAGGCTGCGATAGCCGAGCAGCGCCATCAGCGGGTCATAGAAGGCGCGCGCCCGCTCCACATCGTTGGTTCCGACCGAAACATGATGGATCATGCGGTTTCTCCTGCCTGATGGCAGGACGGAAGCCGCGGGAGCGTTCCGCCTGCGACAGGCTAAACCGATGCGCCTATTTGCAGTTGCACGTCCGGCGGATCTTCCGGGGCGCTTTGGCGCGCGGCGCGGAGGTCGTCACATAAGTGCGGGTGGTCGTCATCGCAGGCTGAACGACGATGGTCGTGGTGGTCGCGCCCGGATAATAATAGCCGTTGGCATAATAGCCCGGCGCGTGGGTGGTCGTGACCGATGGTTCGCCCGGCCCGCCATGATGCGTCACCGGCGGCGCATAGGCGTAGGGCGGCGCGTCATAATCGACGCCATAGTTGCTGCGCGCTTCTCCTTCGAACCGGCCTTCATATTCGCCGCTGTAGGTGCGGCCCTTTTCATCGCGCCAGGTGCCGGTCCACCGCCCTTCATATTCATGGGGAGGCGGCGCGTCCGGCATGGTGACATCGTCATCATAGTCCGTGCCGTAGGAGGGGGCGCGCCGGTCATCCCTGTCCCACGCGACGCCGTTGCGATGATCCCTGACGCGGCCGTCCCGGTCGATCATCACTGCATCGTCATAATAGCGTGACCAGCCATAGCCCGCCACCGGCGCTGGCAATCCATAGGCGGCATAATTGCCGACGCGATAGGACGGGCTGATCCAGTAGGAGGGCAGGACATAGCCGATGACCGGGCGGCGATAGCCCGCCCAGCCGCCCGGCGCGCGCCATCCGGCATGCCAGCGGCCCTGAACGCGCGGCCCCCAATGATGGAAGCTCCTGCCCGAAAAACCTTTGCCCATCACCGGCCGCGACGCGCCGGTGGAAGCTCCGCTGCCCGCCAGCGCGGGAGCGCCAAGGCCCAGCGTCATGGCCGCGCCCGCCAGCAAGATGCTCCAGTTCCGCATGCTCAACTCCCCGTTCGATCGGACGCGCGTCGGAGCGCGCGCAGTTAAGAGATTGTTTAGCATGGTGATCCGCTGTGATCCACGCGGCCGTGGCGGCTACCCTGTCCCGAAACGGGTCAGCGCTGTTCAGGCGAGGCGAGCGGCGATGCTGGCAACCAGCGCTTCCAGCCCGGCCTGATCGGCGGCGTCGAAGCGGGCGGGGCGGGGGCTGTCAAGGTCGAGGACGGCCAGAACTACGCCATCGCGCATCACCGGCACGACGATTTCCGAAGCGCTGGCGGCGTCGCAGGCGATATGGCCGGGGAAGGCATGGACATCCTCCACCAGTTGGGTCTGGCCCGATGCCGCCGCCGTGCCGCAGACGCCCCGGCCCAAGGGGATGCGGATGCAGGCTGGCTTGCCCTGAAAGGGGCCGAGGACCAGCCCTCCTTCAACCATGCGGTAGAAGCCCGCCCAGTTGAGATCAGGCAGAAATTGCCAGATCAGCGCGGCCACATTGGCCATGTTGGCGACCGGGTCCGGCTCGCCGCGGGTGATGGCTTCGGCGGCCGAGAGCAGGTCGGCATATGTGGCTGCCTTATCGGCATGTTGCGGGGGAGCGAAATCGAACATGCGGCGGATATAGGGATGGAGCGGGGTGGCGGCCAGCGTGGAGAAGGAAGAAGCTTCCCGGAAGAAGGGAGGGTTCGACAGGCCCAGCCCGAACGGATTGGGTGAGCCTGATTAAGGCATGATCGCCCTAATCGAATTTCACCTTGCCCCGGCCTTGTTTGACGGAACTGCGCGCTTTCTTGGCATCGACCCGGCGGGCCTTTGCCGCCTTGCCGGGCTTGGTCGCCTTGCGCGCCTTTGGCACGATCGTCGCTTCGCGAATGAGGTCAATGAGGCGCGCCAGCACCTCCTGCCGGTTCATCAGTTGCGAGCGGGACCCTTCCGACCGCAGGATCAGCACGCCGTCCGCGGTCATGCGGCGGCCAGCGATGCGCGCCAGCCGGTGCTTCACCACTTCGGGCAGCGAAGGGCTGTTGGCGACGTCGAAGCGCAACTGCACCGCGCTGTCGGTCGTGTTCACATGCTGGCCGCCCGCGCCGGTGGAGCGGACGAAGCTTTCGGACAGTTCGTCCGTGTCGATGGAGATCGTGCGGGTGACGGGGATGAGCGGCAAGGGGCGTTAAAGCTCCGCTTCTTCCAGATATTCCGGGCCAAATCCGGCAGCGGCGAAGCTGGGCGGCAGGGGAGCCGTAGCCTCGGCCGGAGGTTTCGCGCCGCGCGGAATGCTCAGGAAACGGCTGTGGAGCAGCATCGGGCCTGTGCCGCTGCCATAGACGGGATCGCCCGCTATGCCGAAGCCCAGCCCGTGCAGGGCGTGGGCGCGGATCTGATGGGTGCGCCCGGTCTGCGGCGTGAACAGGATGAGCGCGCGTCCATCCTTTTCCGCCAGCTTGCGCCATTGGGTCAGCGCCGCCTTGCCGTCCTTCGCCGCGATCATGCGCCAGCCTTGCGCGGCGCTGCTGACTTTTTTCAGCGGCAGGTCGATCGTGCCGCTGGTCTGATCGGGTACACCCTCCACCACCGCGACATAGCGCTTGACGACCGTGCCAGCCTCGAACGCGGCCGCGTAGCGCTTGTGCGCCTTCGGATTGCGGGCGAGGGCGAGGCAGCCGCTGGTGTCCCGGTCCAGCCGGTGGACGGGCAGGGGCCAGCGCTGGAACCCGAAAGTGAGGGAGGAAAGGTGATTTTCCAGGCTCAGCGACCCGTCCCGCGGCGCATCGACCGGCAGGCCTGCTGGCTTGTCCAGAATGATGGCCTCGCCATCGATAAACAGCACTCGGTCGTGGAGCAGGGTCAAGGAAGATGGTCCGATCGCAAGGCAAGGGTGATTGACGCGCCAGCGGCTTCCTATAGGGCGTCACACCCATGGACAATAGGGGGCACATGGCTGACGCCAGCGCAGCGCCGCCGGAGCGGGCGCTGGGCGGCGGGCGTCTGGAATGGATCGATGTCGCGCGCGGCGCCGGTATCATCGCCGTCGTCATCGGCCATGTGTGGACGCGCGGGCCGGTGCGGGACGCGGTCTACAGCTTTCACATGCCGCTGTTCTTCCTCTTGTCGGGCCTGCTTTCCCGCGTGCAGCCGCCCGCCACATTCGCGCTTCGCCAGCTCAAATCGCAGATGCGGCCCTATGCCGCCTTTCTGCTGCTGCTGATCGCCGTCGACCAGATCATCGAGCCGTTGAAGGGCCATCGCCCGATCTTCGACGACTGGCCGCAAGATATGCTGCCGGTGCTGCTGGGCGGGTCATGGCTGCGCGGGCCTTATACCATATTCTGGTTCGTGCCCTGCCTGATGGCCGGGCGCATCCTGTTCAACATGCTGCTGGCGCGCTGGCCCGATCCGCTGGACCGGCGCTGGGCCTTGATGATGCTTGTCCTGTTGCCAGCGGCTTATGCGATTGGCTGGTGGATGGATGCTTCCGTCCTGGGGATGCTGAGCGTGCCGATGGCGTTGATCCTGCTGTGGATCGGCGCGGCCTGGCAGAAAGTGGCCTGGCGGCCATGGATGTGGTGGCCGTTCGCCGCGCTGTCGCTGGGCGGGCTGTCGGGGCTGCTGCCGACGCTGAACCTGAAGGCGGGGGATTATGGCGCGCCGTTGCTGTCGATCGCGTCGGCAGTGGCGACGTCGCTGCTGCTTTTCCGTTTCTCGGTCAGGGTTGCGCCGGTTGCCGGATGGTTGGCGGCGGTCGGGCGCGCATCACTCGTCATCATGTATCTGCATGTGGCGGTGATCCATTATCTTGCGCCGCTGCTGGGAAAGCCGGGCGTGCTGGTGCTTGCGCTGCTGCTGCCCATCGCCGTCTATCAGCTTTTGCTGCGCATTCCCGGCGCGCGCCGGATCTTCCTTTAGTCACAACGGGAAAGGGGCCGGCCATCCTTGCGA
>NZ_ATHO01000044.1 GCF_000445065.1 Sphingobium quisquiliarum P25
CCCAGCCTGCCGCTTCGGCAGCAGCAACGCCCGCGCCGCCGCAGCCCAATCCCGAAGCGACGCGCACGCTGGCCGACATTATCCGCTCCATCGACGTGCCAGAGTCGGAGCGGCAGCCCGCCGTCGCCGCCGTAGACCTTAATGAGATCGCCGCGCTCCAGGCCGCCCGCCGCGCCGAACGCGAGGCGGCCGCTGAACAGGCGAAAAAAGCCGCCGCCGCGGAGAAGGCGAAAGCAGCGGCAGCGGCCAAGGCAAAGGCCGAAGCCGATGCAAAGGCGAAGAAAGCGGCGGAGGAAAAGGCCCGCCTGGCGGCGAACCCGTCCCGCAACTGGGTCCAGATCGGTACGGGCAGTGATCGCGGCGCGCTGGCCTTCACGCTCAAGAATCTGCGCCGCAAATATGACGATGTCGCGCCGCAGGACGGCTGGGTCGCAAGCTGGGGCCGCACCAACCGGCTGCTGATCGGTCCCTTCGCCAGCTTCGCCCGCGCCAAGGCGGTGGAATCGAAGCTCAAGACGGCAGGGGCTGACGCCTTCGCCTGGCAAAGCGACGCGGGAGAGGTGGTCGAAAGGCTGGGGAGCAAGTAAAGGCTCCCGTATGACGAGCCTTGCCCCCTATGCGTCGCACCCGGATCACAGCCGTGGCCGGTTGCACCCCGAAATCGGCGGCGAGGTGCGCGGCCCGCGCGATATGTTCCAGCGCGACCGGGACCGCATCATCCATTCCATCGCCTTCCGCCGCCTGCGCCACAAGACGCAGGTGTTCGTGTCCCCCGATGGTGATCATTATCGCGTCCGGCTGACCCACAGCCTGGAGGTCGCGCAGATCGGACGGACGACCGCGCGGACGCTGGGCCTGAACGAAGACCTGACCGAGGCCCTGTGCCTGGCCCATGACATCGGCCATCCGCCCTTTGGCCATGCCGGGGAGGATGCGCTGGAAGCCGCGCTCGACCAGCATGGCGGTTTCGATCACAATGCCCATACGCTGCGCACGCTGATGCTGCTGGAATCGCCCTATCCGCTGTTCGATGGCCTGAACCTCAGCTGGGAAATGCTGGAGGGCCTGGCCAAGCATAATGGTCCGGTCGAACGTCCCGGCTGGGCCATGCGCGAGGTCGATGCGCTGTTTCCGCTGGACCTTGGCCGCCATGCGTCGCTGGAGGCGCAACTGGCGGCGGTGTCCGACGACATCGCCTATGACAATCATGATATCGATGACGGGCTGCGCGCGGGATTGCTGACGCTGGACCAGTTGTTGAGCGTGCCGCTGGTGAAAAGCTGCTGGGACAGGGTGCGCGCCCGCTATCCCGATGTCGCCGAAGACCGGCTGTTGCGCGAACTGGTGCGTGAGCAGATCGGCGTCATGGCGAACGACCTGATTGCCGCCACGCGAGACAATATCCGCAGGGCGGGCGTTCGCACGGTTGAGGATGTGCGCGCCGCTGGCGAGACGCTGGTCGGCTTTTCCCCGGAGCTGGCGGCGCAGGAGCGCGACCTCAAACGCTTCATGTACGCCATGCTCTATCATCACCCCTCGCAGCTCGCGGCGGCCGACCGCGCCCGCATCATCGTGAGGGACCTGTTCCACGCCTACCGGGAACAGCCCGGCCTGATGCCGCCCGAATGGCGCGATGGCTGTCCGCCGGACGAACCCAGCCGCAGCCGCCACATCGCCGATTTCATCGCTGGCATGACGGACCGCTATGCCGAGCGGCGCCACGCGGATATTTTCGGAGCGCTGACGCCCGCCTGATGCGCGGAGCTTGCGCCGGTCCTGCGCCCGGCATAGCGTGCGCACATGAACCTTCATCCCCAGATCGCCGCGCTTGCAGCCCAGATGGAGGACCTGTCCACTTTTCTGCGCGCGCAGGGTGACCGGCTATGGCCGGGCAGGATCGATCTTTGCCGCCATCTGGTCGCGGATTCGAATTTCGCGGGGGTCGACCGCTTTCTGCGCCTGTTCGAGGGCGAGGATGGGCTGGGAGGCGTCACGCTGGGCGACCCCGGCGCGATGGCGGAACTGGAGCGGCTGCGCAAGGCGGCTCTTTCCCTCGCCCAGCGGCTGGCGAAAGAGGAGGGGGCCGATTGAGCGATTGACGCCGCGCTGCATTTCCAGCAATGCGAAGGGGTCTCCAGGGTCCGGTTGGATTCGGCCCCTGGGCATGATGCGGGAGAGTATGGGACGCCTTTGAGGCCAACCCGTCGCCGAAGGAGCAACCGCCCCGGAATCTCTCAGGCCAAAGGACCGCATCATGGGCAGGCACTCTGGAAAGCGGATGGCCTCACGCGCCGTCCCACCGAAGGGGTAAGCCGTCCGGCCGTATGCCGGTGGTCAAAGCTCTCAGGTTCCGTGACAGAGGGGGTGGCAAAGTGATGGACCGGCTGCGGTCCCGCGCGTTTGTCGCCAGTAACCCGCACGGAAAGGCCGCTCATGTCCGGCAATGAAGACGTCACCCATCTGGAAGAAGAATTGCCGCCGCAGGAATTGCCGCTCGATGCCTGGCATCGCGCGAAGGGCGCGCGCATGGTCGCCTTTGCGGGCTATCACATGCCGATCCAATATGAAGGGATCATGGCCGAACATGCCTGGACCCGCGATCATGCCGGGCTGTTCGACGTCAGCCATATGGGGCAGCTGACCTTTTCGGGCGAAGGTGCGGACGACGCGCTGGAACTGTTGTTGCCCAGCGACATCAAGGGGCTCAAGCCCTTCCGTCAGCGCTATTCCATGCTGCTGGACGAGGATGGCGGCATATTGGACGACCTTATGGTGTCGCGCCTGGGCGATGGCGCGTTCGACGGCGCGGCCATCTACATGGTCGTGAACGGTGCGACCAAATATGACGATATCGGCTGGATGATCGAGCATCTGCCCGATGAAGTGGTCATGAACCATATGGACGAGCAGGCGCTGCTCGCGCTTCAGGGACCGCAGGCGGGCGAGGCGATGGCTACGCTGGTGCCCGGAACCGCCGGTCTGCTGTTCATGCAGTGCGGCCTGTTCGAATGGCGCGGCGTGCCGTTGTGGATAAGCCGGTCGGGCTATACGGGCGAGGACGGGTTCGAGATCAGCCTTCCGGCCAGTGACGCGGCGCTGCTGGCTGATGCGCTGTGCGCCCTGCCGCAGGTGAAGCCGATCGGCCTTGGCGCGCGCGATTCGCTGCGGCTGGAGGCGGGGCTGCCGCTTTACGGCCATGACCTGACGCCTGCCGTCAGCGCCATTGGCGCGGACCTGGGTTTTGCGATCCAGAAGCGCCGCCGCGAGGAAGGCGGTTTCATCGGCCACGCGCGCGTGATGAAGGAGCTTGCCGAAGGGCCAGGGTCCAAGCGCGTCGGGCTGCGCATCGACGGGCGCCTGCCCGCGCGGGAAGGCGCGCAAATCTATGCTGGCGACGTTCTGGTGGGGGAGGTCACGTCCGGCGGCTTCGCGCCGACCGTGGGCGCGCCGGTCGCCATGGGCTGGGTCAGCCTGCCGCATGCGGCGCTGGACACCGCGCTCCAGATCGAGGTGCGCGGCAAGCGCATCGGCGCGACGGTCGTGCCCATGCCGTTCGTCCCGCACCGCTATCGCCGCAAGGCCTGACTTTTCCGAGGGGAGTAGAAGCATGAGCCGTTATTTTACCGACGAACATGAATGGATCGATGTCGAAGGTGAAATCGCCACCGTCGGCATCACCGACTATGCGCAGGAGCAGCTGGGCGACATCGTGTTCGTCGAACTGCCTGCCGAAGGCGCGACCTTTGAAAAGGGCGACGACGCCGCCGTCGTGGAGTCGGTCAAGGCCGCGTCGGACGTCTATGCGCCGATCTCGGGCGAAGTGGTGGAAACCAACGGAGCGCTGGAGGATGAGCCCGCTCTGGTGAACAGCGATGCCGAGGAGGATGGCTGGTTCTTCAAGCTGCGCATTTCCGACCCCGGCGAACTGGAAGGCCTGATGAACGAAGCCGCCTACAAGAAGTTCGTGGCGAGCCTTTGATCAGGAAAGTCCCCTCCCTTTGGCGGGAGGAATGAGGGGAAGGCCTTTAGCGCCATCTCCGCAACAAACCCACCCCCGGCCCCTCCCGTCAGCGGGAGGGGAGTGGAGAATGACATGCGCTACCTACCCCTAACCGATGCGGACCGGCAGGACATGCTGTCCGTCATCGGCGTGTCCTCGGTCGATGACCTGTTCGTGGACGTGCCCGCAGAGGCGCGGCTTTCCGGGAAGATTGCCGGTCTTCCCGACCATGCCAGCGAACTGGCGGTCGAGCGTCACATGGCGGCCCTTGCGCGGAAGAACCTGTCGGCTGGGGAAGCGCCCTTCTTCCTGGGTGCGGGCGCTTACCGGCATCATGTCCCGGCGAGCGTTGATCATCTGATCCAGCGTGGCGAGTTCCTGACCGCCTACACGCCCTATCAGCCGGAGATAGCGCAAGGCACCCTACAGGTGCTGTTCGAATTCCAGACGCAGGTCGCGCGGCTGCTGGGCTGCGACGTGGCCAACGCATCCATGTATGACGGCTCCACCGCCTGCTGGGAAGCGATCGGCATGGCCCGCCGCATCACGAAGCGCGGCAAGGCGCTGCTCTCGTCCGGCCTGCATCCCCATTATGTCTCCGTCGCGCGTACCATGGCGAAGTTCACCGGCGACGCGTTGGTGCATGAAGCGCCCAGGCTCGACGCGGCGACCGATATCGACGCGCTGATCGCGGGCATCGACAAGGACACAAGCTGCGTCGTCATCCAATATCCCGACATATTGGGCCGCATCGCCGACCTGACCCCGCTGGCGGACGCGGCGCATGAAGCGGGCGCGCTGCTGGTCGCGGTGGTGACGGAGCCTGTTGCGCTGGGCGCTTGCCGGGCGCCGGGCCATATGGGCGCGGACATCGTCGTGGGCGAAGGCCAATCGATCGGGGTCGGCTTGCAGTTCGGCGGGCCTTATCTCGGCCTGTTCGCGTGCAAGCAGAAATATGTCCGCCAGATGCCGGGGCGCCTATGCGGCGAGACGGTGGATGCGGCGGGCAAGCGCGGCTTCGTGCTGACCCTATCGACCCGCGAGCAGCATATCCGCCGGGAAAAGGCGACGTCGAACATCTGCACCAATTCGGGTCTCTGCGCGCTGGCGTTCAGCATCCACATGACGCTGCTGGGCGAGAAAGGGCTGCGCGAACTGGCGAGCCTCAACCATGCGCTGGCGGTGCAGGCCGCGGACCGGCTGGCGCAGGTGCCGGGGGTGAAGTTGCTCAACGACAGTTTTTTCAACGAATTCACGCTGGTCCTGTCCAAGGATGCGCGCGAGGTGGTGCGCAATCTGGCTGACAAGGGCGTGCTGGCGGGCGTGTCGCTGGGCCGCCTGTTCCCTGACGCGCCGGAGATTGGGCAAGGGCTGGTGGTCGCCGTTACCGAGACGGTGACGGTGGAGGATGTCGAAGCGCTGGCTGCTGCGCTTGAGGAGGAATTGGCATGATGTCGTTCCTCTCCCTGTTCGGGCTGAGCGTGTCGAAGCCCAGGCCTGATCGCAGCATTCAGGGCGAACGGATGATGTGCGGGAAGGAGTTCTGATATGACGATGCTCAAGGAAGGCCGCCCCACTGCGCCGCAAGCCGTCACCGAAGCCGACGCCGCGCCCGCCACTGCCACCGGCAACCGCGCGCTGATGCTGGAAGAGGCGCTGATCTTCGAGATCGGCTCCACCGATACGACCGGCGTCGATTTCGCGCAGGCGCCCAAGGTGGAAAGCCGCCTCGGCAGTCTGGCCCGCACGGAGGCCATCGGCTTGCCCGGCCTGTCGGAGCAGGAGACGGTGCGCCATTATACGCGCCTCAGCCGCCAGAACTACGCCATCGACCTTGGCCTGTTCCCGCTTGGGTCCTGCACCATGAAGCACAATCCGCGCCTGAACGAGAAGGTCGCGCGGATGCCCGGCTTCGCGGATCTTCACCCGCTTAGCCCCCAATCGACGGTACAGGGCGCGCTGGCGGTGATCCATGAACTTGCGGAATGGCTAATCAAGCTGACCGGCATGCACTCGGTCGCGATGAGCCCCAAGGCGGGCGCGCATGGCGAACTGTGCGGGCTGCTCGCGATCCGCGCGGCGCTGGAAGCACGGGGCGATGCGCGGAGCGTCGTCCTCGTTCCCGAAAGCGCGCATGGCACCAACCCTGCCACGGCCGCTTTCTGCGGATACAAGGTGGAGGATATTCCCGCGACCCCGGACGGCCGCGTCGATCTGGAGGCCTTGAAGGCGCGGCTCGGCCCTGATGTCGCAGCGGTGATGATCACCAATCCCAACACCTGCGGCCTGTTCGAGTGCGACATGAAGACCATCTCCGACGCGGTCCATGCCGCCGGGGCCTTCGTCTATTGCGACGGCGCGAACTTCAACGCCATCGTCGGCCGGGTCCGTCCCGGCGACCTGGGCGTCGATGCGATGCACATCAACCTGCACAAGACCTTCTCCACGCCTCATGGCGGCGGCGGTCCCGGCTCCGGCCCGGTGGTGCTGAGCCAGGCGCTGGCTCCCTTCGCGCCGTTGCCCTTCGTTGAGCGCAGGGGTGATCAATTCGTGCTGGTGGAGGAGGAGACGGCGGAGGATCACCATGCCCAGACCTTCGGCCGCATGGTCGCTTTCCACGGCCAGATGGGCATGTTCACCCGCGCGCTCGCCTATATCCTCAGCCATGGCGCGGACGGCCTGCGTCAGGTTGCGGGCGATGCGGTGTTGAACGCCAACTATGTCCTGCGCAGCCTGGACGATGTGCTGGATGCGCCATTCGGAAAAAGCGGACCCTGCATGCATGAGGCACTGTTCAGCGACAAGGGGCTGGCCGAAGGCTTCACCACGCTGGACATCGCCAAGGGGCTGATCGACGAAGGCTTCCACCCGATGACCATGTATTTCCCGCTGGTGGTCCATGGGGCGATGCTGGTTGAGCCCACGGAGACGGAAAGCAAGGCCGCGCTCGACCAGTTCATCATGGCGCTGCGCAGCCTGGCTGAACGGGCGAAGGCAGGGGAAGTGGCGCTCAAGGGCGCGCCCTATTACGCGCCGCGCCGCCGGTTGGATGAGACGCTCGCCGCGCGCAAGCCGGTGCTCACCTGGACAGAGCCGCAGGTGGCGCAGGCCGCCGAATGACGGACAGGCCGGAGCCTTGGCAACCGGGCTCCGGCCCCGCCGTCGCGGGCAAGCGCTTCGCTCCAGCGACGGAGCGCAATCGCGACGCAATATTGGCGGTTCTTCGGGACGAGCTTCCACCTTCCGGCCGGGTGCTGGAGGTGGCGAGCGGCAGCGGCGAACATGCGGTCCATTTCGCCACCGCGCTGCCCGCGCTCGATTGGCAGCCGAGCGATCCCGATCCGGCGGCGCTCGCGTCGATCGAGGCGTGGCGCGCGGAAGCGGGGTTGGCCAACCTCCTGCCCGCGATCAAGCTCGACGCCGCGGCGCAGTGGCCGGTGGAGAAGGCCGATGCGGTCATCTGCATCAACATGGTGCATATCAGCCCTTGGGCGGCGGCGATCGGGCTGATGCAGGGCGCGGGAAAGGTGCTGCCGCCCGGCGGCCTGCTCTATCTTTATGGCCCTTATTTTCGTGAAGGCATCGTGACTGCTCCCTCCAATCTCGCCTTCGATGCGTCTCTAAGGGCGCGGGACGCGGCGTGGGGATTGCGGCGGGTCGAGGATGTGATCGCCATAGCGGACGAGGAGGCGCTGGATTTTCAGCGCCTGGTTGAAATGCCTGCCAATAATCTTTCGTTGTTGTTCCGGCGGCGTTTTTGACGAGCGCCAGAAGCGCCAATGTTCTCTGCGAAGGCAGGAGCCCAGTTCCGAAGCGTCGCGGGGCGGGGCAGCCTTCCCCCAACGGCAGGGCTTTTCGAAGTTCACTTGCCTCAATGCAAAGCCGTTGGAAGATGCAGGCTTGTGGCTCGACGGCTCCGGGCTGAGAAGCGGCTCAGGCCTGTAGGCACAATATTCTGAAGGCGGGACTGGGATCTGCCTTCGCAGGAGCACCTTGTGGAGGCGCCGGATGCGTTGCAGTCCGCTTACTCACCGACAATCAAGAGCGGCCTTCGACAATTCCGCGCCGAATGGATAATGGGGCGCAATGGCCGACCAGCTCCTGTCCCTTGTCACCGCCGAACTTGCTGCCCCGGCCGACTCGCGCGCCGTTGCGATGGCGGGGGCGATTGCCGCCCGTTATCCGCAGGCGGCGCGGGCGGTGCTCTTCTATGGTTCCTGCCTTCGGGAAAAGAATCTCGATGGGCTGATGCTGGACTTCTACCTCATCGTTTCGGACTATCGCGCCGCTTATGGGAAAAGCTGGCTGGCGGCGGCGAACCGGATGATTCCGCCCAATGTCTTCCCTTTCGAGCATGATGGACTGATCGCCAAATATGCCGTGCTGTCGCAGGCTGACTTCGCCCGGCTGAACAGCCCGGCGGCGGACAATGTCTCGGTCTGGGCGCGTTTTGCCCAGCCCGCGCGCTTGCTCTGGGTCAGGGATGATGAGGCGCGCCGGAGCGCCATTCGCGCCGCCGCCAGCGCCGCGCCGACGCTGCTTTCACTTGCCCGGCCTATGACGCAGGCACCGGATGACGTGCTTGCCCTGTGGGAGACCGGCTTTTCGCTCACCTATAATGCGGAGCTGCGCGCGGAGCGGAAGGGGCGTTCGCGATCGATCGTCGATGCCGACCCGGAACGTTACCGCCTGTTCGGGCAAGCGGCTCTGGCGCAGGGACTTCCGCCATCTCCGTCTGGGGCCCAAGCAGCCAAGCGCTGGCGGCGGCTTCAGCGGCGCGGTAAAATATTGTCCGTCGTCCGGCTTGCCAAGGCGAGCTTCACCTATGCGGGCGGCATCGATTATCTGGCGTGGAAGATCAACCGCCATGCGGGCACGGCGATCCAGATCAAGCCGTGGCAGCGGCGCTGGCCCTTGCTGGGCGCGCTTACTCTGCTGCCGCGGCTGTTCCGGGGCGGTGCGATCCGTTAAGCGCGTTGGACAGGGCCTGCGACAAGCCCATCAGCGTATAGGGTTTGCGCAGCACCTCATGGCCGCCAAAGTCAGCGCTAAGCGCCGTGTCGCCCGCATAGCCGGTGACGAACAGCACCGGCAGGCTGGCGAAGGCGGGGGGCAGGTTGCGCACCATTTCCGGCCCGGTCATGTCGGGCATCAATACGTCGCTGATGATCAGGCCGATGTCGCGATAGCTGGTTAGCAGCTTTGCCGCTTGCGACGGATGTTCGCAGGCGACCGGCAGATGGCCCAGTTCGGCCAGCGCGGCCATTGTCTGGTTCAGCACGCGCGGGTCGTCCTCCACCACCAGGATGCGGGTGGGGGGGTGGAGCACGGGTTCACGCTCGCCTGCCGATGCATCGGTGCGCGCGCCCGTCTCAGCAGCCGCCTTGCGCGGCAGGTAGATATGGACGCTAGTGCCTGTGCCTTCTTCGGTATCGATGCGGATTTCGCCCTCGCTCTGCCGCACGAAGCCGAAAATCTGGCTAAGGCCAAGGCCGGTGCCCTTGCCCACCGGCTTGGTGGTGAAGAAGGGCTCGAACACGCGCGCGGCGACGTCAGGGCTCATGCCGCAGCCATCGTCGGTGACGCTCAGCATCACATAATCGCCCTGCGCGCATTCGCCGACTTCATTCGCGGCCAAATGGACCTGCGCGGTTTCGATCACCAGCTTGCCGCGCCCGTCCATTGCGTCGCGCGCATTGACGCACAGGTTGAGGATCGCATTTTCCATCTGATGCTGGTCGACGAAAATGTGCCAGCCCCTGGCATGGTTGATGATCGAAACCTTGATCTGGTCGCCGATAGATCGGTCGATCAGGTCCGCCATTCCCGATACCAGCGCTTCGGGATCGACCGCGCTGGGCAGCAGCGGTTCGGACCGGGCGAAAGCCAGCAGGCGGCGGGTCAGGGCGGCGGCGCGATTCGCGCCCTCCAGTGCATTGTCCAGATGATGGGCAGCTTCGCGGGGCTTGAGGCGAAGCTTGCGCTTGGCAAGCTCCAGCCCGCCCACGACCACCGCCAGCATATTGTTGAAGTCGTGGGCGATGCCGCCGGTCAACTGGCCGACAGCGTCCATCTTCTGCATCTGGCGCAGATTTTCTTCCGCCGCGGCGCGTTCGGCCGTTTCCTTCTTGAGTTGCTCATAGGCGCCGGACAGTTCGACCGTGCGCGCGGCAACGGCGGCCTCCAGCCGGTCGGCGCGTTCGGCCTCCATCTCCGCCATGCGCCCGGCATTGCGCCGCTCGGTATAGGCGGCGTTCGCGATCCAGAGCGCGAACAGCACGCAGACCAGCAGCACCAGCCCGAACAGGCGCGACGTCTTGCCCACCCATTCAGTGCGGTTGCCCGCCAGCGTCACCGCGACGCTGCGTTCCTGCAACCGGGCATTTTCAGCGCGAATCACCCGGTCGAGCAGGGCGGTAATGCGCTTCAGATCCTCCGACCGGCCAGCGCGGTGGAATTGGCCGAGCGCTGCCATCTTCTGGTCATAGGTGGTGCGCAGGCCGATTTCCGCCAGCGTCTTGCCGCGCTGGTTGAAGGCGGTTTCCAGTTCGCGGACATTGTTGCGCTGCCATCCCGATTGGCGGGTGGCGTAGCGCAGCAGCTTCAACTGGCTGGACGCGGTGCGCCATTGGTCCTGGAACAGGCGGCCGACATCGGGATCAAGGCTGATGACATAGCGCGCCAGCGTGACTTCGGCGCGGGCGGTCTTCGCTTCGAAGGCGCGGGCGAGGGCGATGATCTCAAAACTGCGGCGCTGTTCCTGCAACGCGCGTTCATGGTCGCGCGACGCGTTGCTGGCATTGTAGAGCAGGGTGCCGAGCGAGCCGATGAGCAGTATGACAAGGATCAGCGGCAGCAAGCGCCCCACCGCTGCCCGCCATCCTGTCGCCTGCTCTTCCATAAGATAGCTGTCCGGCATTATGAACACATTAGTCGAACAGCGTTGCAGGCGAAATGGCGAGGATAGGAAGGTTCCTCCCTGTCGCCTCCGTTCGTCTCACCTGCGTCTCGCTTCGTCGCCGGAGCGCAGCGCCCGCGATCAGCCGAGAGCGCCGGTCGCCCGTCCCGCAGCTTCGAACATGGCGATGATCTGTCCGACCTGTTCATCGCTATGCTCCGCACATAGCGAGCAACGCAGCAGGAAGGTTCCGGCAGGAGTGGCCGGTGGCCGCGCCATGTTAACGTAAAGGCCAAGCTCCAGCAGGGCCTGCCACATGGCGACGGCCTGCGCTTGATCGGTCAGGATGACGGCGATGATCGCCGACTGTGGTTCCTTGGTCCCCAGCGTGAAGCCGAGATCGGTCAGCCCCTTGTGCAGCCGCTGGCTGTTCTTCCACAGATGCGCCCGCTTTTCGCCTGCATGCATCAGCTTGCGGATCGATGTGGCGGCGGTGGCGACAACGCTTGGCGGCAGCGAGGCGGTGAAAACATAGGGGCGGCAGACCAGCCGCAGCACTTCGAACTTGGGATGGTTGGATACGCAGAATCCGCCGACCGTCCCGACCGATTTGGAGAAGGTGCCGACGATGAAATCCACGTCCTTTTCGACGCCCTGTTCTTCATAGACGCCGCGGCCGTTGGGGCCGAAAAAGCCCATGCCATGCGCTTCATCGACCAGGATCATGCAGTTGGCATGCTTGCGGACGGCGGCCACCATTTCGGGCAGCGGCGCGACGTCACCCAGCATTGAGTAGACGCCCTCCAGCACCACCAGCTTCTGGGCGTCGGCGGGCAGGCGGCCAAGGCGCTTGTCCAGATCTTCGACGCTGTTGTGGCGGAAACGGACGATCTCGGCATCGCCCAGGAAACAGCCGTCATAGATGGACGCATGGCTGTCCGCGTCCAGCACGACATAGTCGCCCCGGCCCGCCAGCGTCGAAATCATGCCCAGATTGGCCTGATAGCCGGTCGAAAAGACCATGGCGCTGGACGTGCCGTAGAAATCCTTCAGCGCGTCCTCGACCTCCCTGTGCCCCTGATAAGTGCCGTTGAGGACGCGGCTGCCGGTCGTGCCCGCGCCGAATTCGTCCAGGGCCTTCTTGCCTGCGGCGACCACATCGGGATCGAATGTCATGCCCATATAGTTATAGGTGCCGAGCAGGATCGTTTCCTTGCCCTTGATGACGGCCAGGGTCGGCGACTTGACCTCATCCATGACGATCGCGAACGGGTCGCGCACGCCCGTGGCCAGCAGCGCCTCGCGCTCCGCGATCAGGGGATCGAATTTGGAAAAAAGGTCGCGCGCGCCTGCGACTTCGGCGGGCGTGTGGGCGTCGGTGGCGGTTTCAGCAGCTTCGGTCATATTCATTTCCCTAGCCGTTCGCGCGAGCAGTGACTGAGCGCAGCCGAAGGTCCGTACCAGAGCAGGCGCGCCCGGTTCCGGGTCCTTCGCAGGCCATATCCTCCCGGCCGTCTTCGGCCCGGCGGGCTCAATCGCTCCTCAGGACGAACGGAATATCTTGTTCAGGCCGTTCAGCCCTTCAGCTTCGCCACGGCATCCACAAGCTGGCCGACATTTTCGATTTCGGCCTGCATGTTCATGGTGATGATGATGTCGAATTCGTCTTCGATCGCCGCCACGAAATCCATGACGGTCAGGCTGTCCCATTCCAGGTCGCTCGCGAATGTAGTGGCCTCGGTCAGTTCGACACCCTTCTTGTTGAAGGGAGCGATCTGCGCCGCGATGCTGTCGAAAATCTGCTGGCGATCCGTCATTATCTGTTCAGGCTTTCCCATGAAGGGGCGGCTTGTGCCCCCAAGCCCCGCCTCTTGGCAAGGGAATAAGGCGGCAATCAGGCATGATCGCGCCCGATTGTGCCGCCACCGCCACCATCAGCGGAAATTATCGGCGTAGGCCTGGATCTTCAGCGTCTTGGGCGGGGTGGGGATGACGCTGTAGTCAAGCCCGTGCTTTTCCGCATAGGCTATCGCGGCCTCCCGCGACGGGAAGGTCAGCCGCACCTGGCTCTGCGTGTCGCCCGAACCGGCCCAGCCAGTCAGCGGATCGGGCCGCTTCGCTTCGGCGGCGGCAAATTCCAGCACCCATTTGTCGGTGTTCGCCTTGCCCGACTGCATGGCGTTCTTCTGGATCTGGTGGATGCGCGCGGACATCGAAGCGTCAAACTCCCTTTGGGAAACCGCCTTTGCGTTGCACCAGCGCGCGGCGCAAAGTCAAGGCTTGGCGCGCGCGTCGGCACGTTTCGTGCGCAGCGTCGCCGCCGCGCCCGCCGGGTCGTCAGGCCAGGGATGGCGGGGATAGCGCCCGCGCATTTCCTTCGCCACCGCGCTCCAGCTTCCCGACCAGAAGCCCGGCAGGTCGCGCGTCGTCTGGATCGGCCGCCCGGCGGGCGAGGTGAGCGAAAGCACCAGCGGGATGCGCGCGCTGCCCACCACCGGATGCTGGCTGAGGCCGAACAGCGCCTGCACCCGCAATTCGACACGGGGCCCGCCTTCGGCCGCATAGTCGATCGGGTGGCTGCTTCCCGCTGGCGAGCGGAAGTCGGGCGGGGCGAGCCGGTCCAGCTTTTGCTTGCCGTCCCAGCCGATCAGTCCTTCCAGCACGGCGGACAGTTGCGAGCGGTCGATATCCGCCAGCCGCCGCCTGCCCGCCAGCAAGGGCGGGAGCCATTCGTCGAGGCTTGCCATGAGCGCTTCGGTGGACAGCGCCTCCACCCCGGCGAAAGCCGCGCGGGTGCGCAGCGATCGCGCCGCATCGGACCATGGGAGGAGGTCGAGGCCGCCTTGACGCACGCCTTCAACTAGCGAGTGAACTATCGCATTGGAATCGGGACGGTCGTCGGAGCCGGAGGACAGGCGCACGGCGCCGAGGCGGCGTTCGCGCAGGGCCTCGATCCCGCCGGTTTCAGGGCGGAAGCGCACGGTGCGGTGTTCCGCCACATGGCTGCCGAAAAGTGCCAGCACATCCGCTTCGCCGATGGGGGCGGCGGACAGGATGCGCGCGCCCGCCGCGCTGCCCTGCACCTCGCCCACGGCCAGCCATTCCTCGCGCGCCAGCGGGCTCAAGGGATCGAGCCGGAAGCCGCGCCCGCCCACGCTCGCCCATTCCGCGCCATCACCGGAACGGCGCTTCGCCACCCGGTCGGGGAAGGCGAGCGCGAGGCAGATGCCGGTGGCGTGTTCGAAGTCAGCACCGGGTGGACGGGTCGCGGGCGTCTGGGCTGGCCCGCCCCCGGCCCCTCCCGCCAGCGGTAAGGGGGACGTCACGAGCTTTGCCCAGCGCTTGGCCATGGCGCGCGCCGCGTCCGC
>NZ_ATHO01000045.1 GCF_000445065.1 Sphingobium quisquiliarum P25
CGCGCAGCTGGGGCGCGCCAGCGATGTGCAGGTCCTCTGCCTCGATCCGGTCGCCTTCGCGCAGGACGATGGCGCGCTGGAGGACGTTGCCAAGTTCGCGGGCATTGCCGGGCCAGGCATGGGCGGCCAGCTTGTCCAGAGCGGCGGCGGTCGGCCAGACGAAATCCTGATGGCGCAGCAGCATGGCCGCCGTGATCGCGGTGATGTCGCCAGCGCGCTCGCTGAGCGGGCGCAGTTCCAGCGGCATGACGTTGAGACGCCAGTAAAGGTCTTCGCGGAAGCGCCCGGCGGCGACTTCGGCGGCAAGGTTGCGGTTGCAGGCGGCGATGATGCGGACGTTGACCGGCACCGGATGGGTCGCGCCCACGGGCAGGATTTCGCCTTCCTGCAACGCGCGGAGCAGCTTCGCCTGCAACGTCAGCGGCAGTTCGGCGATTTCATCCAGGAACAGGGTGCCGCCATCGGCCGCCAGAAACAGGCCGTCCGAAGCGGCGGCCGCGCCGGTGAAGCTGCCCTTCTTGTGCCCGAACAGCATCGCTTCCATCATCGTTTCGGGAAGCGCGGCGCAGTTGACGGCGATGAAATCATGGCTGATGCGGCCCGACTGGGCATGGAGGAAGCGGGCCATGCCTTCCTTGCCCGTGCCGGTGTCGCCCTGGATCAGCACGGTGGCGTCGCTGCGCGCGACCCGGCCCGCCAGCGTCATCAGGCGGGTGCTGGCGGCGTCGCCCACGGCAGGAATGCTCGCCGGGCGGGCCAGTTCAGCGATCAGGGCGAAGGCGAAGGCCATATCCTCAAGGGCGAAAGCGACGCGGGCGGGCAGGCCGTTGGCGGCCGGGACCAGCGAAGGCTTGCCCTCGATCAGGTTGATCAGGATGTCTCGATGGGTCGCATGGCCGATCTCGGTCGCCAGCAGGATGCGGCGGTCGTCGCGCTCACGCGGGCTCTGCGCATCGACGATGCGCACCATGTAGAAGGCGTTTTCCAGCCAGTGCTGCAAACCCGGAACGAGCGCGCAGACAGCTCGGCTCACGTCAAGCGATGACATGACAGTCCCCAATCATTTCGGCCGGATTGTGCCCCCGCACGTTCCAACCCCCTTCGATGGTTCTGAAAATGCCTTCGCATGGTTATCATCCGGTTAATGCGGCAATAACCTTGCCGGTGGGCGGCAATTTTCTTCCGCTTTGCCGGTGGCGTGGAAGGGCTCAATAAGACGCGCGCGCGTGAAAGCGGCTGATTTGAGCGGCTTTTGGGACTTTCCTCAAAAAAATCGCGGGCGGGGCTAAAAGCTTTTTTCGCGCCGCCGTTATCCCCTTTCGAGGCCGCAAGCAGCCTGATGGCAGCGACCTGATAGGACATAGAAAGGGAATATCATGACTGTTATCGGAACCAACTCTTCTGCTCTGCGGGCCATGAACGCTTCGGCTTCGGCCAGCAAGTCGCTGAGCACCGCGATGGAGCGCCTGTCGACCGGCAAGCGCATCAACAGCGCCAAGGACGACGCGGCGGGCCTCGCCATCAGCTCGAAGATGACGGCCCAGATCCGCGGCATGACCCAGGCGATCCGCAACGCCAATGACGGCATCTCGATGGCTCAGACGGCGGAAGGCGCGCTCGGCGAAGTCGCCAACATGATCCAGCGCATGCGTGAGCTGACGGTCCAGGCGGTGAACGGCACCAACGACACCGATGCCAAGACCAACATCAACTCGGAACTCACCGAACTGGCGAAGCAGGTGAACAACATCATGACGACCACCGAATTCAACGGTGTCGCCCTGTTCCCGACCACCGCCGCCACCGTCAACATCCAGTCCGGCGCCAACAACGGCGACACAACGACCCTGTCGCTGGGCGGCATCGCCCTGACCGGCGTCGTCACCGCCGCTGGCGCCCCGGCGATCACGGCGGCGGCCGCCACCACGGCTTCGCTCAATGCTTATGACACTGCGCTGACCAACATCTCCACCGCCCGCGCTTCGCTGGGTGCTGCGCAGAGCGGTCTGGAAGCGACGATCAACAATCTGACCGCGAACGTCACCAACCTCTCCGACGCCCGCAGCCGCATCGAGGACGCCGACTTCTCGGCGGAAACGACCGCGCTCGCCAAGTCGCAGATCCTGAGCCAGGCTTCCACGGCGATGCTCGCCCAGGCGAACCAGAGCCAGCAGAATGTCCTCAAGCTGATCCAGTAATCCGGACCGGCTGACCTGAATTGACTGGCTGAGGTATTGGTCACCGCCAGCCAGCCAAGCGAACCCGGCGCATCAACAGTCCCCACCGCGCCGGGCAAGCACCTTCGATCGAACGGCCAAAAATAGAAGCCTCCGTCCCCCCGGGCGGAGGCTTCATCGCATTTCCGGGCTGCCGGACTTGCATTATGTCGTTTCGATCCCATCATGAGCGCATGACGAAGATCGACCGCCGCGCCATGATCGCCGCTTCCGGCGCGGCGCTGCTCCTCCCCCGCCCCCTCCTCGCCCAGGCGCAGGCCGAACGCTTTTCCTGGGAAGGGCTGGTGACAAGAGCCCAGCGCCTGGCGCGCGCGCCCTACCGGGAAACGCCGCATCATCCGGGCGCGAAGAAGGTCGATTATGAGGCGCTCTACCGCGCCCGCTTCCGCGAGGACCGCACCATCTGGGGCGACCTGCCGGGCGCTACGGGCGTGCAGCTTTTCCCCTTGAGCGCATCGGCGGAACAGCCGGTGGAGATCGCGCTGGTGGAGCGCGGACGCGCCACGCCATTGCGTTACGATCCCGCCATGTTCGACGCGCCTGCGGACAATGCCGTGCGCCAGCTGGGCCCGGACGCGGGCTATGCGGGGTTTCGGGTCATGAACGCCGCCCGCGACGGCGACTGGCTATCCTTCCTGGGCGCGAGCTATTTCCGGTCGCCGGGCGCGACCAAGCAGTTCGGGCTGTCGGCGCGGGCCATCGCGATCAACACCAGCATGCAGGGGAAGGAGGAATTCCCCCGCTTCACTCATTTCTGGCTGGAGCGCACGGGGCCGAGCGGCCTTATCATCTGCGCCCTGCTGGACGGCGCATCGATCACCGGCGCCTACCGCTTTGCCAGCGAACTGACGCCGCAGGGCGTGCGGCAGGATGTCGATGCAGCGCTTTTCCCGCGCCGGGCGATCGCCGAACTGGGGTTGATGCCGATGACCAGCATGTTCTGGTATGATCAGGCGAGCCGCGCCACCCGCACCGACTGGCGGCCCGAAATCCACGATTCCGATCTGCTGGCCTTCGCCAGCGCCGACGGGACAAGCCATGCCCGGCCCCTGATCAATCCCTCCGTCCCGCGCGTGGATGCCTTTGCCGAGCGGAACCCGCGCGGCTTCGGCCTGATGCAGCGGGACCGGAATTTCGACCATTATCAGGATGACGGGGTTTTCTACGAGCGCCGCCCGTCACTATGGGCCAGCCCGCGCAAGCCTTGGGGCGCGGGGCAGGTGCGCCTGTATGAATTCCCGACAACATCCGAATATGTCGATAATGTCTGCGCTTACTGGACCCCCTCCGCCCCCGTCCGCGCGGGCGGCAGGATCGATGCCAGCTACCGGCTCGACTGGTCGTCCTCCGGCGGCCCGGCAAAGGGGCTGGCGGTGCTGGAGAATGTCTGGACGGGCCAGGCGGACGGCCCCGGCACAGACCGGCTGATCCTGGATTTTTCCGGCGTCCCGCAGAGCATGCGCCCGGAAATCTGGACGGATGTGGACGGTGGCGCGATGGTCAAGAAGGGCGGATATCCCGTGCTGCACCAGAAGGGACTGTTCCGCGTCGCGCTCGATATCCGGCGGGACAGCGGCAGGGCGACGGATATTCGCGTTCAACTTCGCGACGGCAATCGCCCGTTCAGCGAGTATATGCATTATCCGCTCGGCGCTTGATGGGTCCGCCGCTATGGGAGCGGCGCGCGGCTTTTCACGGCAGGTTGGGAATGAGATGAAAGCAAGCGGTGGCATGCAGGCAGGCGGGAAGGCAGGCGAAACAGCGCCGGTGCGCGGGTTCGAGATGGTGCCCGCGGAAATGCCGCTTGCCATGCCGGAGCAGGATTTCAGCGCCACGCCGCGCGATTTCCCGCCCCGTCCGCTGAATATCGATCAATGGGCGCGGCGCATTCTGGTCGTGCTGCTGGCCTTGCTGCCCGCCTCCATGGCCGCGCATGAGATGCGGCGGTCGATCGGACTGGACGGCATTTCGGCGTGGGAGGGCGTCTACCTCGCCCTGTTCATCCCGCTGTTCGCATGGATCGCCTTCGGCTTTGCGACCAGCCTGATCGGCTTCCTGATCCTGTCCATGGGCAAGGGCGCGGGCGTGCGCCGCCATCGGGTGCAGTTCGCGACGCCGCTCAAGGGGCGGACGGCGGTGCTGCTGCCGGTCTGCAACGAGGATTTTCAGGAGGTTCTGGGCCGCCTGTCGGTCATGGAGCGCTCCCTGACCAGGGTCATGGGCGGCGAGCGGTTCGAATTCTTCATCCTGAGCGATTCCAACCCGGCCAATGGCGAGATCGAGCGGCAAGCCTATCTCGACATCCGCAAGAGTTTCTCCCGCCCCGTCCATTACCGCCGCCGCGCGCTGAACACCGGGCGCAAGCCGGGCAACATCGCCGAATGGGTGCAGCGCTTCGGCGGCGGCTATGATTATATGATCGTGCTGGACGCGGACAGCGTGATGAGCGGGCAGACCATGGCCCGGCTGGCCGCCGACATGGAAAGGCATCCGCATGTCGGGCTGATCCAGACCGTCCCCACGGTGGTCGGCGCATCGACATTCTTCGCCCGCTGGCAGCAATTCGCCAGCCGCCTGTTCGGCCCGATTTCCGCCGCCGGCATGATCTGGTGGGCGGGTTCGGAAGGCATGTTCTGGGGCCATAACGCAATCCTGCGGACGAAGGCCTTCGCCCAGAGCTGCGGCCTGCCCGAACTGCCCGGCCGCGCGCCCTTCGGCGGGCACATCATGAGCCATGACATGATAGAGGCGGCGCTGCTGCGGCGGCGCGGATGGGACGTGCACATGGTCATGGCGGACGACAGTTTCGAGGAATTTCCCCCTTCCCTGCCCGACCTTGCCACCCGCGACCGGCGCTGGTGCCAGGGCAATATCCAGCATGTGCCGCTGATATCGCGGATCAAGGGCATGCATCCGGTCAGCCGTTTCCAGCTGCTGGTGGGCGCGTCGGCCTATTGCACGTCACCGCTCTGGCTGGCGCTGATGCTGGTGGTGCTGGGCGGCGCGCTGGCAGGCGTATGGCCGCCTAGCGCCATCCTGCCGTCAGGCGGGCTGCTGGCGCTGACGGCGGTGCTGCTGTTCGGGCCGAAGCTGCTGGCGATGCTGTGGGCGATGGCCGATCCCGCCCGCCGCATCGGCTTTGGCGGCGCGGCGCGGATGAGCCGGGGGCTGGCCGCCGACATCCTGCTGTCCATCCTGATGGCGCCGGTCAGCATGTTGACGCAGACCATCAACCTGTTCGGCATATTGATGGGCCGCAAGAGCGCGTGGAACGGGCAGACGCGCGACCGCGACGGCATGGCGATGGCGAGCGCCGTCTGGCTGTTCAAATATCATATCATGCTGGGCGGCGCGCTGACCGCCCTTGCGCTGAAGGCGGGCACGTCGATCGGGTGGATGATCCCGGTCGTGGCGGGACTGCTGCTGGCCCCCTTCCTCGCGGCGCTGACGGCGCGCAAGGATCTGGGGCAGAAAGCCGCGCAGAGCGGGCTGTTCCAGGTCGCCGAGCCATGGTGGCGCACGCAAAGCTACAGGGCGAGCCGCTATCGCCAGCTATCGCTGGACAATGCGCCGATCCGGCCTTCTTCCAATATTGCGAACGATCGATAGTTGCACGCCGGGGATAAGCTCAATCCCATTCCCGCAGCTTTTCACGAAGCTTGTCGAGCGCAGCCTTCTTGATCTGGCACACCCGTGCCGCGCCAATGTCCAGCGCCTGGCCGATTTCCTCCAGGTTCAGTTCCTCAACGAAATAGAGTTGCAGCACCAACGCCTCGCGCTGCGGCAGTTCGCCGATGCATTTGGCGAGCGCGGCCTTGAGCGATTCGCGCTCCATCACGTCGTCCGCGCGGTCTTCGACATCGGCGAACCACATGGACTGGTCGGAATAGACCTCATCCATGCTACTATGCTGGACCATTTCGCAGCCATCCGCCAATTCGCGATAGCTGGCCGCGTCCAACCCCATTTCGGCCGCCATCTCCGCTTCCAGCGGCGCGCGGCGGAGTTGCTGTTCGAGCCTGCCGCGGATCGCCGCAAGCTGCTTGCGGTTGGCCATGGCGGAGCGGGCGAGCGTCGCGCCCCGGCGCAGATGGTCAATCATCGCCCCGCGCACGCGCAACTGCGCGTAGGAGGCAAAGCCCAGGCCCCGGTCCTCAAACCCATTGGCGGCCTCGACCAGCGCCACCATGCCGATCTGTAGCAGGTCCTCGATCTCGACCGCGCTCGACACGCGGCCATGCACATGCCAGGCGATCTTGCGCACCAGCGGCATGTAGCGCCGTGCAAGCTGTTCGGGGCTGTTGTTCGACCGGCCGTAAGTGTTGGCATCGGAACCGGCGGCGACCTTCTTCATGAACATGGGTCAGTTGTCCTCAAGCGACGCGTTCGCGAGTGGGAAGCGGATCGTGGCGCGGCGCGGGCCGCTGCTCGCCGCCGACCACGGCGACGACTTCCACGCCCTTGCCATCGGGAATTTCCAGGAAGGACAGCACCGGCGTTTCGGGCAGGTGCGGCTTGAACAGGCGGGCGAGCGCGCGGCGGGCGACCGGCGACGTCACGATGGCGAAGTTGCGCGCCTGACCCATAATCGGGCGCGCCGCCTGCACCACTGCTTCGATGATGCGGTTGGCAAGCGCCGGTTCGATCGGATGCTTGGCATCGCCAGCAACGCGCATCGCCTGGGCCAGCAGCGCTTCGAGATCGCCGTCCAGCGTGATGACGGGCAGCGGCATCTTCACCGGGACGAGGCCCTGAATGATGAGCGCGCCGATGCGCTGGCGGACGGCCTCGACAAGCTGCTCATGGCTCATGTCGGGCCGCGCGGCGTCGACCATCGCCTCGCAGATGCGGCGGAAGTCCTTGAGCGCGATGCCTTCGGCCAGCAGCGCGCGGCAGAGCGCGGAGATCTGCGTCAGACTGAGCGTTCCGGGCGTGAGGCCATCGACCAGTTGCGGCGCGGCTTCCTTGAGGTTGTCGAGCAGCTTGCGAGCCTCGTCGAGGCCGAACATCTCGCTGGCGTTCATGGCGATCAGCTGGTTGAGATGGGTGGCGACCACCGTCGGCGGATCGACCACGGTATAGCCCGCAACTACCGCTTCGCTGCGCTTGGCAGGCGAAATCCATACGGCGTCCAGGCCGAAGGTCGGGTCCTTTGCCTCACGGCCGGACACCACGCCTTCCAGCGCGCCGCTGTCGAGCGCCAGCAGATCGTCGGGGAAAATCTCATCCTCGCCGACGACCACGCCTGCGATGGTGATGCGGTACTGGTTGGGTTCCAGCGCCAGATTGTCCTTCACACGGACCATCGGCACGACGAAGCCCAGTTCCTTGGAAAGCTGGCGGCGGATGCCGGTGATCCGCGCCATCAGCGGCGCGCCCTTGCGCTCATCCACCAGCGAAATCAGGCCATAGCCGATCTCCAGCCCCAGGATCGCGCCGTCCGAAACGTCATTCCATTCGATGAGAGCGGGATTGGCAGGCTCCGGCGCCGGGGCGGGCGCGGCGGCCTTCGCCTTGGCGGTCTTGCGCAGGTGCCAGGCGATATAGCCCGCCACGCCAGCGGCGGGCAGGATGATCATGTGCGGCATGCCGGGCAGGATGCCGAGGAAGGTCAGGATGGCGGCGACCGGGGTCCATGCCTTGCCCGAACCGAACTGGCTGGTGATCTGGTTGGACAGATCGTCCTCGCTGCCGACGCGCGTCACGATGGCGGCGGCGGCGATCGACAGCAGCAGCGCGGGAACCTGCGCCACCAGCGCGTCGCCGATGGCAAGGATGATATAGGTCTGCGCGGCCTCGCCCATGGACAGGCCATGGCTGACCACGCCCAGGATGATGCCGCCGACGATGTTGATGGCGAGGATCAGGATGCCCGCGACCGCGTCACCCTTCACGAACTTGGACGCACCGTCCATCGAACCATAGAAGTCCGCCTCGGTCGCGACTTCGCGGCGGCGGATCTTGGCTTCTTCCGGCGTCAGCAGGCCAGCATTGAGGTCGGCGTCGATCGCCATCTGCTTGCCGGGCAAGGCGTCCAGGGTGAAGCGGGCGGACACTTCCGAAACGCGGCCTGCGCCCTTGGTGATCACGACCAGATTGATGATCATCAGGATCGCGAAGACGAAGATGCCGACGACATAATCGCCGCCGATCAGGAAGTGGCCAAAGGCTTCGATGACATGGCCTGCCGCGTCGGAGCCTTCGTGCCCGCTGACCAGCACGACACGGGTCGATGCGACGTTCAGCGCCAGCCGGAGCAGGGTGGCGAACAGCAGCACGGTTGGGAAGCTGGAAAAGTCGAGCGGCTTGGCGGCATTGAGCGCCACCATCAGCACCGCCAGCGAAATCATGATGTTGGTGATGAAACCAACGTCCAGCATGAACGCGGGCACCGGCACCATCATGAACAGCACGACCATCAGCGTCGCGATGGGCAGCACGGCCCCCTTGGCGGCGCTCATCCAGATCTTCGCTTTGACTTGGGCGGGAGTCATAGGTGGCCGTTACCTTCCGAGGGTGGCGAGCATGAGATAGGCGAGGCGCGCGGTCTGCGGGTCTGGCCGGACGGAGACGTCCGCCGCATTCGCGAGGCGCTGGGTTTCGATCCGCACATAGTCGGCGGGCTGCACCGTCTTCGCGCCTTCGGGCAGCGAAGCGGCGGCATATTGAATGGGGCCGGTGTCGATCGAATCGACGCCCTTTTGCAACTTGGCGGCGAAGCGGTCGCGGATTTCGGCGAAGCTGCGCGGATTGCCGGAGCGGTCGTAGAAGATGGAGCGGTTCGCCCGCGCCGCCGCCGGGAACATCGACGCGGCGGCCGCGCCCGGCGCGCGATCATGCACGGACAGGAACTTGCTCGCCCCGCCGACGCCGAGGAAATGGGCGAGGTAAAGGTCAACCGGCTCAGCCTCCCGGCCGAGGCGCTGTTCCAGATAGGCCTTGTTGTCCGCGGCATGCTGCGCGGCCATGACCGATGCGGTTTCGGGATGATTGCGCAGGTCGAGGATCTGCTGACGCATTTCGGGGTCAGCGACATAATAGCGGCCGTTCTGGCCCCGGCTGATCATGTCGGCGGCCCAGCCCAGCCCATATTCGCTGCCATGCTTGTCGATGACGGCGAGCCAGCTCTGATCCACGAATTGATAAAGGCCCCGCGCCGACGAAGTGGTCGCGCGCGCCGTGGGATTGAGGCTGCTTTCGATCTTCGCCTGGCCGAGCAGATAGGCGAAGTCCACGCCTGTCCTGCGGCTCGCCATGGCGATCGCGTTGGTGACGCGGTTGCCGGTCGATGCGCCTGTCGCCGATATGTCTGCAAAAGCCGACAATGAAAAAATCCCCGTTGGTACCGGGGAGCATTAGAGCAAGGCTTATGCCAAGATTTGGTTAACGCGCGCTCCATAAATGTTGATGGCGCGTTCAGCATGCAAAGAAAAAGGCGCCTCGCGGGCGCCCTGTTTCCCTGACAAAATCTGTTTGATCCGTTCGGCTTTGCTCAGGCGAAGCTGCGGCACTTCGCTTTGCTCAGCGGAGGGCTTCGACAGGCTCAGCCCGAACGGAGGAGAGGGATTACCGGCCGTAGACCAGCGGGGCCTGGGTCGATCCGTGCGCGGCGAGGAGCGCGAGGCGCTGTCCGGCGTGGTCGGACAATATGTTGATCCGCACGCGCGCCGCTTCGATCAGGGGCAGCAGAGCCGTCACGCGCTCGCGAATCGCATCGTCGGCGCGCCAGACGCCGATAGAGCGCACGGCGGAGGCGCAGTGGCTGACCTGACTGGCGGCGGCATCGATCGTCGCGACGTCCGTGCCGTCAAGCGCGACTCGCAACTCCTCGAAGGCGGAGAAGAGGTCATCCAGCGCTGCAAGGCCGAGCGGCATGGGGAAGGGTTATCCGTTCACCGGCAGGTCGAGCGCGAGCATCTTGTCGGCGATCGCGGCCGGATCGACCGGATAGTTGCCCGACGCGATGGCGGCCTTGATGGCGGCGACGCGGTCCATATCCACCGGCGCGCCTTCCGCAGCCATGCGGGCGGCGGGGCTGGCCGACGCGGCAAATGACGACACGCCCGCCGGACCCTTGTCGGAAAAAGTCCGCGCCTTGCCGCTTTCGCGCAAACGGGAAGCCTCTATGGCGGCGCTCACATTCTGGCCGACAGATTTGATCATGGCTCGTTATCCTTCACTCGTCCCGCCTGTGTATAACGGCCGGGTTCAAAAATCATTAAATCCCGGAATGCGCACAGTGCCCATTTCTACCACCTGCGCCAGAATGGGCGCTGATTTCTTGTCCTCACGCACGCGGATGGTGTCGCCAACCGCGCCGTCTTCGTCCGCGATCATCACGCGCGAGACGCTGAAGCTCGCATTGCCAGCGATCAGTTGCACCGGGTCGCCGCGCTTCACCACCATGTCGCGCTGGGCCGGACGGACAGCCGCCGCGCCATAGCGCGCCACAGGAGCAGCCGCGCCAGCCCCGCCGCCGGTCAACGGCACGCGGATGCGCCAGCCAAGCGCGTCGCACTTCACGATCGCCGCGCCGAACACGGGCCCCTCTACGCTGGGCGTGGACGGGCAAGCCGCCAGCCGCAGCCGCCGGTCGACAGGTGCGGCCGGACCGCCTGGTTCGCCGATATTGGCGCCCACGGTCATCGCGACCAAGCCATCGAGCCGATCCAGATTTTCGAACTTCTGCTGTGCCGTTGCAGGCTGAACACCGGCTGTTGCCAGCGCAAGGACGGCGATCAGGGGCAGCTTCTTCACAGGACGTCTCCGAATGCGCACAGATTCATGCCACGCATTAAGCGCCGAAGATGGCTAACAAGCCGTTAACGCTGCGCAGGGCCCTGCCCGATGCGGATGATCTGGCCCTTGCCCGTGCCGCCGTCCATCTGATCGAGGCCCCGGATGCGCAGCCGCCCGCCGGGCAATCCCTGCGCCTTCAACTCACGCGCGACCGCGCCCAGCCGGGCCGCCGCGAGATCCCATGGATCGAAGCGGCGCCGCGCCGGATCGGTGCCCAGGCTGCTGATGTCGATCCTGCCGGAGCCGGAGCGCAGGCCTGCCGCCGCTTGCGCGATCAGGGCCCTGCCCTGATCCGACAGCATCGCCTCGTCAGGCAGGAAAAGCTCCGTCGCGCGCAGCTCCAGTTCCTTGGCGATGGCGCGGCCGCCAAATTGCTGACGCACCTGCGCCAGCATGGCGTCGCGCTTCTGCCCGCTCGCCTGCAAGAGGATGAAAAAGCCGAGCAGCAGCAGCAGCAGGTCGGCGAAACTCACCGCCCAGCGATTGCGCCGGGCCTGCGAGGCGGCAGCGGTCATCACGCGACCTCGCGGATCGACGCGCGCCGTGCAGGCACATTTTCCCGCCGGGCGATCGCGAGCATGCGGCCTGCCGCTTCCTTCTGCCAGGCGAGTTCGCGTTCGGAAAGGTCGCCAAGGCGGCTGGCGATGGGGGCAGCAATCAGGTTGGCGATCACCACGCCATAAAGGGTGGTCAGCAGCGCCAGCGCCATGGACGGGCCGAGGGCGGCGGGATCGTCCATCGCGGCGAACATGCCGATCAGGCCCAATATCGTGCCCGCCATGCCCAGCGCGGGCGCGGCGTCGGCGATCGACAGCCAGACGTTGCGCGCGCTGGCATGACGGCGTGCGCGGTCGGCGAGCGCCTGCGCCACCCAGATTTCGAACTGCTCGACCTTGTCGCTGTTGGCGAGGCGGCGGGCCGCTTCGGCAAGGAAGGGGTTGGCCGTCCTGACCCGGTCGGTGCAGGCAAGGCCGCGCAGCTGCGCGACCTGATCAATCTTGAGCAATGCCGCGCGCGCCGCCGCCTGATCCTTGTCCGGGTCGGCCCGGAACAGCGGCAGCAGCGCCAACAGCGCCCGGCCGATCGCCGGGCCGCCATTCTGGAACAGCGCGACCGCCCCTACGCCCGCGATCATGACCGCCAGCGTCAGGGGATCAAAGAGTTGCGTCACTATCCCGATCATCAACACGTCCCCCAACTCACCCGCGGCGGCAGCGGCAAAATCCTGCCAGAGGGCGGCAAAAACTTGCCGCTCCTGCCGCGTCCTTCACCCGCACCCGCGGATTTCCGCCATTTCCATGCCCATTGATGCGTCACCCACGCAAATTGGCACGGCTCTTGCGAATACCCGTTCGGATCACCCGCGGTTCACGCCATCAGGCCTTAGAACGGCGGAGTGGCCGCAACTTTTAGTCCCTCGGGGAAGAAAAGACGGAAGAGAGACAATGTCGCTGGAAGATGGACTGTTCGGGATACATGGAAAGGCGCTGGCGCTTCGCTCGCAACGCCTGTCCCTGCTCGCGTCCAACATCGCGAACGCCTCAACCCCCGGCTACAAGGCGCGCGACATCGATTTCGAGTCAGCGCTCAAGGAAGCGACGACGCGCCAGAAGGGCAGCTCGATCGCGGACGTGTCCAAGGCCGTGGACGACAGCATGGGCTATCGCGTGCCGCTTCAACCAAGCCTTGACGGCAACACGGTCGAACTCAGCACCGAACAGACGCTGTTCGCTGAAAATGCCGTCAAATACCGCACGACCCTGTCCTTCCTGGAAGGGCGCATCAACACCATCACGCGCGCATTGAAGGGAGAATGAGCATGAGCGGCTCGAGTCCCATGAACGTCTTCGACATCGCCGGGCGCGCCATGAGCGCGCAGCTGGTGCGATTGAACGCCACCGCATCCAACATGGCCAATGCGGGCAATGTCACCGGCAGCGAAGCGGAAGCCTATCGCGCGATCAAGCCCGTCTTCCAGTCGGTCACCGACAAGCCCGGCGTTTCCACGGTGAAGGTCGCCAATGTCCTCACCACCGACGCCAAGCCGACCAAGCGCCACGATCCCAACCATCCGCTGGCCGACGCCAATGGCGATGTGTGGGAAGCGGCCGTGGATAGCAGCGCGGAGCTGGTCGACATGATCGAAACCGCCCGCATGTACCAGAACAACGTGCAGGTGCTGAACACCGCCAAGTCGCTGATGCTCGAAACCATAAGGATCGGCAAATGAGCACGACCTCCACCGTCACCGACAGCGCAGGGCTTTCGGTCTATAATCCCTACAAGAATGTCGGCACCGGCAAGTCGGAAATGGGCCAGGCGGACTTCCTGCGCCTGCTCACCGCGCAGATGCAGACGCAGGACCCGTTCGAGCCGATGGACAATTCGCAGATGGTCGCCCAGATGGCGACCATCACCAATTCCAGCGGCATCGCGGAAATGAACGCCACGCTCAAGGGCATGGCGTCGCAGCTTAGCGGAACCCGCCTGGGCGATGCGGCGAGCTGGATCGGCAAGTCGATGCTGGTGCAGAGCAACATCGTCGCGCCGGACGCCTATGGCCAATATACCGGCCAGGTGACGTTCGCGGACGCGACCAGCGGCGCCACCATCGACCTGATGGACGGCAACGGCAATGTGCTGAAAACCATCGAGCTGGGCGACCGGCCCGCCGGTGACGTCAATTTCTACTGGGACGGAAAGGACGAGGCGGGGAACACCGTCGCTACCGACGCCCTCAAGATCCGCGTCAACGGCGCTTCCCCCTCGCGCGTCGCCAGCTGGGCGGCGATCGCCGCCGTCCAGTCACCCGCAGACGGCAGCGCATCCAAACTCATCACGCCGCTGGGCACCTTCAGCCCTTCGGACGCCCTTTCACTCGCCTGACCCACCCATCCACCAGATCCTTTTCACCCAAGGAGCAACGCCATGTCCTTCTACATCTCGCTTTCCGGCCTGAAGGCCGCCCAGACCGATCTGGCGACCATCGCCAACAATGTGTCGAACGTGAATTCCACCGCCTTCAAGAAGAGCAAGGCCGTGTTCGGCGACATCTTCGCCGCCGCGCCGATGCAAACGACCACCCAGGTGGCAGGCCAGGGCGCGCGCGTGCAGGGCATCACCCAGCAGTTCACGCAAGGAACGATCGAAGGCACCGACAAGACGCTGGACCTTGCCATTACCGGCGAAGGCTTCTTCACGGTCAAGCGTACTGGCGATAGCCAGGTCAGCTTCACGCGGAATGGCGCGCTTTCGCTGACCGAAGATCGCTTCGTCGTGGATACGACCGGCGCGCGCGTTCAGGTCATCCCCGTTGACCCCGCGACGGGCCAGCCAAGCGCCGCGATCGCTGCCGGTCTGGCCGCCGGTACACTGACCTCCGCTGACCTTACCGATCTACAGGTTCCGACCAACTGGCCTGCGGGCGGCACCGGCAATCAGCTGAACAGCGTCGGCGTCGGCAAGGACGGACAGATCACAGGCGTCTATGCGGACGGCTCGACCGTTTATCTCGGCACCACCGCCATGGCCGCCTTCAACAGCCAGGATGGCCTGCGCCAGATGGGCGACGCGCACTGGACATCAACCTCGGCGAGCGGCGAGCCGCGCTTCGGCACCGGCAACAGCGGCCTCTATGGCTCGGTGCGCTCCGGCGCGCTGGAACGTGCGAATGTCGACATCACCGAGGAACTGGTCGCACTGATCTCGGCCCAGCGCAACTTCCAGGCGAACTCGAAGGCGATCGAAGCGGCCAACACGCTGTCGACCACCATCGTGAATATGCGGACCTGATAAGACATACCGTTCGGGCTGAGCGAAATCGAAGCCTTCTGCTGAGCGAAGCGAAGTGCTTCGGCTTCGCTCGGCTGGGCACTTCGACAAGCTCAGGGCGAACGGATTTGGTCAAGGCAAACACAGGACTCACCCATGGACCGGCTCGTCAACACGGCACTCACCGCGATGCGCGGCGCGATGGCGCGGCAGGCGGCGATTTCCAACAATCTTGCGAACGTCAACACCGTCGGCTTCCGGGCGGAGATCGCCAATGCCGAAACGCGCTGGATCAAGGGCGACGGGTTCGACACGCGGGCGCAGCAGTCCGAACAGGTGATTGCCGCCGACATGGCGCAAGGCGCGGTCGTCGAAACCGGCAATCCGCTGGACGTCGCCATGAACGGCGATGCGCTGCTCGCCGTTCAGGCCGCTGATGGCAGCGAAGCCTATACACGGCGCGGCGACCTCAAGCTGTCGGATAGCGGCCTCCTCACGACCGGCGACGGGCTTCCCGTGCTGGGCGAAGGCGGTCCCATCACCCTGCCGCAAATGGACAGCGTTTCCATCTCGCAGGACGGCAGCATCTGGGGCGTGCCGCAGGGCGGCGACCCGGCGAACCCGCAGCGCATCGACGGGCTGAAACTCGTCCGCGCGGTCGGCTCCAGCATCGCCAAGGGCACGGACGGCCTGTTCCGCGAAACCAATGGCGGCGCGCTGCCGCAGGACCCGCTGGCGACCGTCACCGGCGGTTCGGTCGAAGGGTCCAACGTCAACGCGACATCCGCGCTGGTCGACATGATCGAGGCAAGCCGGGCGTGGGAGACGCAGGTGAAGCTGATCGACACGGCCAAGCAGCTCGACGATGGCGGCGCATCGCTCATGCGGCTTGATGGTTAATTTGGCACGAACCTTGCTTTTCCCAGAGCATAGCCATTGGGCAAGCCTGACGGCATCACGGAGTTAGACCATGAGCAACGCAGCCCTTCACGTCGCCCGCACCGGCCTCGACGCGCAGAACACGAAGATGCGCGTGATCGCCAACAACCTGGCGAACGTCAACACGACCGCCTTCAAGCGCGACCGCGCCGATTTCGAAACGCTCGCCTATCAGCAGATGATCGCGGCGGGCGCCAATTCGGATGCGGAAAACAAGTTCGCGACCGGCCTCAACCTGGGTTCGGGCGTCGCGATGCAGGGCACCAGCAAGATCAACACGCAGGGCACGTTGCAGCAGACCGGCAATGCGCTCGACATGGCGATCGAGGGATCGGGCTTTTTCCAGGTGCAGCGGACGGACGGCACCATCGCCTATACCCGCGCGGGCAATTTCAGCACCACGGCCGAAGGCGTGATCGTCACCAGCGACGGGCTGCCGCTGATCCCCCAGATCACCGTCCCCGAAGGCGCGACCGGCGTCACCATCGGCAATGACGGCACGGTCACCGCGACCTTGCAGGGGCAGAGCGAACCCACGCAGCTGGGCCAGGTCGAACTGGCGAGCTTCATGAACCCGGCCGGGCTCCAGCCGATCGGCGGCAACCTGCTCGTCGAAAGCGCCGCCAGCGGCACGCCGCAGGTGGGCGTCGCCGGGCTGGACGGGCGCGGCGTGATCCGATCGGGCAATCTTGAAACCTCCAACGTCAATGTCGTCGAGGAACTGGTCGACATGATCGAAACGCAGCGCGCCTATGAGGTGAACAGCAAGATGATCAAGGCGACGGACGAAATGCTCCAGTACGTCAACCAGCAGCTGTGAGCGGATTGATGGGACACTCCACGAAACCGTTCACGCTGAGCTTGTCGAAGCGCCCGGCAGAGCGGAGCGAAGCGGCTTCGCTGCCGCTCAGCTATGTCCTTCGACTTCGCTCAGGGCGAACGGTGGTCCTTGGCCTGGCGATGGCAGCCCTTGCCGCTACCCCGGCAACGGCCGGCAAGAAGCGCGATGCCGAGCGGCAATTTTTTGCCCCCACCGTCGTTGCCGCTCCTGCCGCTCCGGTGGCGAACGGGTCGATCTTTCAGGCGTCGATGGGCTACACTCCGCTCACCAGCGGCGCGCGGGCGCAGAGCGTCGGCGACATCATCACCATCGTGCTGGTCGAACGCACCCAGGCGACCAAGAGCAACAGCGCCGATACCAGCCGCAACGGCAGCATCGGCCTGACGCCGCCCAGCACCGGCCCGCTGTCAAAGCTGTTCTCCGCCAGCGATATCGGCGCGAGCGGCGATCAGGGCTTCACCGGCAAGGGCAATGCGACCCAGTCGAACGCGCTAAATGGCGAGATCACGGTGACGGTCGCGGCGGTCTACCCCAACGGCACGATGCTGGTAAAGGGCGAGAAGGCGCTGACGCTCAACCGGGGTGACGAGTTCATCCAGATCAGCGGCCTCGTCCGCCAGGCCGACATCAGCCCGGACAACCGCATCGCCTCCACGCGGGTGGCCGACGCCAAGATCATCTACACCGGCAAGGGCGAAATCGCCCGCGCGAGCCGCCAGGGCTGGTTGCAGCGCTTCTTCTCGATGATCAGCCCCTTCTGATGGAACGGACCCAGCACATGGCCGCCTTCATTCGCTTTCTTTCATCCGTCGTCCTCGCGAAGGCGGGGACCCATCTCGCCGCAACGCGCGCCGTTGAAGGAGGCACGATCGATTCCCGCCTTCGCGGGAATGACGAAGGTGGTTTGGGCAAGCGCCGCTTCCATCACGCGATCCTCGCCCTGGCCGCGATCCTTTGCTTCGCCGCTCCCGCGCATGCCGAACGGATCAAGGACCTGGGAACGTTCCAGGGCGTGCGCCCCAACCAGCTGACCGGCTACGGCATCGTCGTCGGCCTCGCTGGCACGGGCGACGACAGCCTCGATTATGCGACGCAGGGCGTCAAAGGCATGGTTTCGCGCTTTGGCCTTACGCTGCCGCAGGGCATCAATCCCTCGCTCAAGAACGCAGCGGCGGTGCTGGTCACCGCCGACCTGCCTGCCTTCTCCAAGCCCGGCCAGCGGCTAGACGTCACCGTCTCCGCGCTCGGCAAGGCGAAGTCGCTGCGCGGCGGCACGCTGATCATGACGCCCCTGCGCGGCGCGGATAACGAGATTTACGCCATGGCGCAGGGCAACCTTGCCGTCGGCGGCCTGGGCGTGTCCGGCGCGGACGGCAGCCAGGTTTCGGTCAACATCCCCTCGGCCGGACGCATTCCCGGCGGCGCGACGGTCGAGCGCGCGGTCGCGACCGGCTTCGACACGGCGCCCACCCTCACCTTCAACCTTGCCGAAGCTGACCTGACCACCGCGCTGCGCGTGGCGGACGGCATCAATCGTACGTTCGGCGACAATCGCGCGCGCGCGACGGACGCCGTATCGGTGAACATCACCGCAGCGCCCGGCGCTGAAAGCCGCATCATGATGATGGGCATGATCGAGAATATCGAGATCAAGCCAGCCGACGCGCCCGCCAAGGTGATCGTCAACGCCCGCACCGGCACCGTTGTCATCAACGGCGCGGTGAAGATCCATCCGGCGGCCGTGGCCCATGGCAAGCTGACCGTCAGCGTCAACGAAAGCCCCCGCATCGTCCAGCCCGCCCCCTTCTCCCAAGGGCGCACCGCCATGGAGCCTTCCAGCTCGATTTCGATCGATCAGGAAAAGAAACCAATGGTTAATTTTAAAGGTGGAGCATCGCTGGCCGATATAGTGAAGGCGGTGAATGCCATCGGGGCATCCCCCGCCGACATGGTCGCGATCCTGGAAGCGTTGAAGCAGGCAGGCGCGATGAAGGCTGAACTGGTGGTGTTGTGATGCAGATTTCAGGGGTTACAGCAGGGCCGCAGCCCGCCGGAGCGGCGCAGAAGGCGCAGCTTGAAAAGGCCGCGAAGCAGTTCGAGGCGATTTTCCTGCGCCAGATGATCGGCACCATGCGCCAGTCAGGCATGGGCGAAGGCCTGCTGGATTCCAGCGCCAGCGACCAGTTCCGCGACATGGCCGATGCGCGCACCGCCGACAGCATGGCGGAAAAAGGCACGCTGGGCATCGCGGAAATGCTGCTGCGCCAATATGAAAGCCGCGTTCCGGCTGCTTCGGCCACGCCCGCGCAGGACAAGAGCGCGTGAGCGACCTTTTCATCATCGGCGCTTCGGGCACCCGCGCCTACCGGCAGGCGATGGCGGCGATTTCAGAGAATATCGCCAACGCCAGCACCGAAGGCTATTCGCGCCGATCGCTGACGACGATCGAGTCGGGCTCCTCCACCGCGACGATGTCCACTTACATCCCGCGCGCCAATTTCGGCGGGACCGAGGTGAAAGGCGTCAATCGCGCCGCCGACCCCTATCTGGACGCGGCGGTGCGCTACACCGGCACGGCGCTCAGCAATTCGACCGCACGGCTGCGGTGGATGACCGATCTGGAAGGCGCGCTCAACGATACCGACACTGGCGTCGGCAAGCTGATGACGGCGATGTTCCAGAATTTCGAGAAGCTGGCCGCCAGCCCCAGCGACACGTCGCTGCGCGTGACGGCGCTGGACAGCGTCAGCCGCGTCGCCGAAGCGTTTCAGCGCACGTCCGCCGACCTCGCTCAGGTATCGAGCGGCATCGCCACCGAAGCGTCGGCGTCGGTCGAAACCATCAACCGTTCGCTGTCCCAGCTTGCGGACATCAACAACAGCCTGCTGCGGGCACAGCCGGGAACATCGGCCTATGCGCAACTGCTGGATAGCCGCGACGCCGCGCTGAACACCCTTTCGGCCAATCTGAACGTCGATATCAGCTTCGGCGCGCATGACGTGGCGACGATCAGCTATAACGGCACCACCATCGTGCAGGGCCAGAATGCCACGTCCCTGGCGCTGACCGTCAATGGCAACGGGACAATGGCGCTGGCCACCAGCGGCGGGGCGGCGCTTGCGGCCCCCTCCAACGGCACGCTGGGCGGCCTCTTCTCCGCCGCCAACACGACCGCGCAGCGCCGCACCAGCCTGGACACGCTGGCCCAGCAATTCGTGGCGAACATGAACGCCTGGCATGCGCAGGGCCTGACGAACGCCAATGCGGCGGGCGCGCCCCTGCTGTCCTATGGCGGAGGCGCGGCAAGCGTGACCGCGCTCATCACCGATCCCGCCGCTCTGGCCGCCAAGTCGGCCGATGGCACGCTGAATGGCAATCTGCTGACCGTTTCGACGGTGCTGCGGGGCAATGGCAGCGCCGAACAGGGCTGGACATCGATCATCGCGACGCAGGCCAATCTGCTTGCCTCCATCAAGGCGGAATATACGACCGCCCAGGGCCGCAGCGACCAGGCGATAGCCGCCCGCGAGGCGGTGAGCGGCGTCGACCTCGACATGGAGGCGGCGGAACTGCTGCGGCTGCAACAGGCCTATTCAGGTTCCGCGAAAATCCTTCAGGTGGCGAAGGAGACCGTCGACGCCATCCTGCAAATCATCTGAAAGGGCTGACCCATGGTAGGCATCACCAACAAGACGCTGATCGCCGAAATCCGCCGGCAGCAGCAGCTTTCCCAGGCCATTGTCGAAGGGCAGACCGCTATTTCGACCGGCGTCACCCTGACGAAGCCATCGGACAATGCGCTCGCCTGGGTGCAGGTGTCGGAAATCGGCAAGGCGCAGGCGCAGCAGTCCGCCTGGCAGGCCAATGTCAGCTACGGCACGAGCCGCGCCGCCAATGCGGAAGCCAATCTGGAAGAGATCAACAATCTGCTCGTCCGGGCGCAGGAACTGGTGACAAAGGCCCGCAACGGATCGCTCAACGATACGAACCGCGCCGCGATCGTCGAGGAAATAAAGACGATCCGCACGAGCGTCGCTTCCATGCTGAACCAGACGGACTATCAGGGCGTGCCCATATTCGACGATACGCAGAGCGTGCTCGTCCCCGTCAGCCGTGGCCTCAACCTTGCCGTGACCGGCACCCGGCAGGAAGTGTCCGAGGGGATCGATGTCGGCGGGACACCGATGTCGCTGGACGATATTCTGGGCCAGAGCGTGGCGGCGCTGCAAAGCGGGACCGATGCGGACCTTGCATCCGCGCTCGAAAGCATCAAGGCTGGGCAGGGCCACATCACCATCGAGCAGGCCAAGCAGGGCGTGCGGGGCGACCGGCTTGACGTGGTGAGCGAGCGCCTGACCAGCGTCGACCTGGACCTGACGGAACGGCGGCAGGGTCTGGAATCAACGGACCTCGCCGAAGTCATCTCTTCGGTGAAAAGCAAGCTGCTCCAGCTCGAAGCCGCGCAGTCGGCCTTCGCGCGCATTAACCAGCAGACGCTGTTCGACCTGATCCGCTAAACTTCGTAAAGTATGAACCGCGCCGCGCTCCTGCGGAGGCAGGAGCCTGGTCCGATGCGCAGAACTGGGCTGCGCGCGTCATCCTTACAGCGCAAGCGGACCGGACAACAAAATTCCGCCGTCCTAAACCTCCCGATAACCAATCCGTATTAACCATCTGACGAAAGCGCTGCGGCGCTGCCGGATGCAAGCCCACGGGCGGAATTTTTCAGGGGTACTCATGTTCGCAATCATCGGCCTGGTCGTGCTGCTCGCCATGGTGTTCGGCGGCTTCATCTTCACCGGCGGCGACATCGGCCCTGTCCTTCACGCCCTGCCGCACGAAATGATCATCATCGGCGGCGCGGCCGTCGGCGCGCTCATCATCGGCAATTCGGGCGCGGACCTGAAGGCGCTGGGTGGCGGGCTGGCCAAGGTGTTCAAGGGGCCGAAATACAAGAAGCAGGATTTTCTCGACTGCATCTTCCTCGTCTCGCGCCTGATGAAGACGCTGCGGGTGGAAGGTCCGGTGGCGCTGGAACCGCATATCGAGGACCCCGCCAGTTCCACCATCTTTTCCGAATATCCGCGCCTGATGGCTGACAAGACGCTGATCCACCTGATCAGCGATACGCTGCGTCTGGTGGTCGTCTCCTCCGGCACGCTCGATCCCCATGCGGTTGAGGAAGTCATGGATAATGCGCTCAAGACGCACCATCATGAAGCGCTGAAGCCCGCCGACAATCTGCAAGGGCTGGCGGATGCGCTTCCCGCGCTCGGCATCGTCGCGGCGGTTCTGGGCGTGGTGAAGACCATGGGCTCGATCGACCAGCCGCCCGCGGTGCTGGGCGGCATGATCGGTTCGGCGCTGGTCGGCACCTTCCTGGGCGTGCTGCTCGCCTATGGCATGGTCAATCCCTTCGCCAACCGCTGCCGCGCGGTGATCGAGGCGGACGGGTCCATGTATCATGTCGTGAAGCAGATCATCATCGCCTCGCTGCACGGCCATCCGCAGCCGCTGGTGATCGAAGCGGCGCGCTCCAGCCTCACCCACGCGAATCAGCCGGCCTTTGCCGAAGTGTTCGACGGCATGCGGGGCAAATAAGCCATGGCGGAAAAGAAACGCGGCGGGAACGAGCCTGAACCACGGCCTATCATCGTCAAGAAGATCATCGTCGATGGCCATGGCGGCCATCATGGCGGCGCGTGGAAGGTCGCCTATGCCGACTTCGTGACGGCGATGATGGCCTTCTTCCTGCTGATGTGGCTGCTGGGCGCGACCACGGAAAAGCAGCGAAAGGGCCTGGCCGACTATTTCACGCCGACGCTGGTGGAATTGAAGATGGCTTCGGCCGGTTCAAGCGGCCTGTTCGGCGGCGACTCCATGGTTAGCAAGGAAAATTATCCGACCACCGGCGGCCAGGGCAATCTCGCCATCACCATCCCGCGTGACGCGACCGGGACCAAGGATCAGGGCGGCAAGGCCACGCGCGCCGCAGACCGCGCCAAGTTCGAAGCGGTGAAGAAGGAACTGGAGGCGCGCATGGCCCGCAAGAAGGGCCTCGACAAGCTGCGCCGCAACGTCCGCTTCACCGAAACGCGCGAGGGGCTGCGCATCGACCTGATCGACGAAGCCAATTTCGCCATGTTCGCCATGGGCACCGATCGCCTGCTGCCCGAGGCCCGCGCCTTGGTCAGCGAAGTGGCGGGCGTCGTGCGCGGCATGCCCAATCCGCTGATCGTGCGCGGCCATACCGACGGCCTGCCCTATAGCGCGGGTCAGAGCATGAACAACTGGATGCTCTCCTCCGCCCGCGCGGAAGCCACGCGCAAGACGCTGGCGGCGAGCGGCATCGGCAACGACCGCTTCGCCCGCATAGAAGGCGTCGCCGACCGCGAACCCTTCGCCAAGGGCAATGTCTACGATCCGCGCAACCGGCGCATGTCGATCATCCTGGGCTGGACCCATGGCGGCGGTTCCGGCACGGACGATGAGGCGCTGGACGAGGAGACCAAGGCGGCCATCCGCGAACGGGACGATCCGAAGACGGTGGCGCGAACCGAAGCCACCAAGATCGACATGGGCGGCACGGGCCTTCCCTCCGGCGTGGAACTGATCAACCCGGCAGCGGCGGGAACGTCGAGCAAGCCGGGCAAGCATTGATGATTTTTCGGAGGGCGCAGGGCAAGCGCTGACGGGAGGGGGCCATTCCCCTCCACCGCCTTGCGGCGGTCCCCCTCCCCATCGTTGATGGGGGGATTTTATGATGCGGGCAGCACCAGGCTTGCTTCCAGTCCGCCGCCGGGCCGGTTCGCGAGTTTCAGCGCGCCGCCATGCTCCGCCATGATCGCGCGCACCAGCGCGAGGCCAAGGCCTGCGCCGCCGGTCTCGCGGTTGCGCGAGCCTTCCATGCGGGTGAAGGGCTCCATCATCTCCTCCATCCGGTCTTCGGCGATCCCCGGCCCATCGTCGGCAACGGCCAGCCGGATCGCGCCATCTTCCCGCACCACCGACACATGCGCGCGGTCGCCATAGACGATCGCATTTTCGATGAGGTTGCGCAGCGCCCGGCGAATCTGCTGGGGTCGCACCGACGCCACGGCGCGATCGCTGTCGGCCATGGTGGCGGGCGAGCCAAGTTCGACAAAATCCTCAACCACCGCATCGGCCAGCGCGGCAAGATCGACCTTCTGCGCCGCCTCGGTGCTCCGCCCGGCGCGCGCCAGCGAGAGGATATCCTCCAGCATCCGGTTCATCTCGTCGATGGTTTGCGACATGCGGGCCCGTTCGCCTTCATCCTCCACCGATTCGGCGCGCACCCGCAGCGACGCGAGCGGCGTGCGCAGGTCATGGCCGATCGCGCCGAGCATCCGGTCCTTCTCGTCCAGCATGGCGAAGATGCGGCTGCGCATTGCGTTGAAAGCGGTGGTCAGTTGCCGCACGTCGCCGGGCCCGCGCTCCTCCACCGGGTCAGCCGATCCGGTACGCGCGAACTGTTGCGCCGACCGCGTCAACTGGCCCAGCGGTCTCGCGAGCCGCCGCCCGACCCACAATAGTGGCAGCAGCACGATGGCATAAAGGATCAGCGTCTGCCATATCAGCCATCCGCCAAAGCGCGGCGGCCGGTCGCCCATGCGCGACTGAGTGACCACCCATTTGCCGGGCGCATATTCCGCCGCCATCGTCAGCCGCGCGACTCGCGGGCCGTCACGCAGATCGCCCATCGCGCGCATCCGCACCCGTTCCCAGCGGCGCAGCGGCATGGCGTGGTCCTGCTCGACCACCTGTACCGATCGCACAGGCAACCCGACATCGGCGAACATCACCATGGCACGGCGTTCCACATCCGGCCGATGCTCGCCCGTCAGGACCGGCGCCCTGTCAAGGAAGCGCGCGCGCGGCGGGCGGTCGCGCTCAGGCGGCTCGCCCCGGCTGTCCAGCGCATCGACGATGCGATAGACGCCCGGCGCGGTCTGCGCCGTCAGCGTCAACCGGTTACGCTCCCGCAGCAGCAGGCCGAAGTTGATCGCCTGCGCCACGAACAGCGCGATCGCAACCAGAATGATGATCTGGCCGACAAGGCTTTGCGGCCAGAGGCGGAGACGCTTCACAGCTTCCTCACATCAGCGGACAGCGTATAGCCGCCGCCCCATACGGTCTTGATCAGCGTCGGATTCTTGGGATCGGGCTCGATCTTCTTGCGCAGGCGGCTGATCTGATTGTCGATCGCCCGGTCGAAGGCATTGGCCTCACGCCCCTGGGTGATGTCGAGCAACTGGTCCCGGCTCAGCACCTGATTGGGCCGCGTGGCAAAGGCGAGCATGAGATTATATTCCGCCGTGGACAGCGGCAGCGCCACGCCTTCCTGATCCACCAGCACCCGCTCCTGCGTCTTCAAAAGCCAGCCCGCAAAGGCGTAGGTCGATCCGTCCGGGGCCGTCACCCGCTGGCCGCCGGTCGCCACGCGGCGGAAGATGACCTTTATGCGCGCCACCAGTTCGCGCGGCGAAAAGGGTTTCAGCACATAATCGTCCGCCCCCATCTCCAGCCCGACGATGCGGTCGGTCTCCTCCGACCTGGCGGTCAGCAGGATGACGGGAATCTCGCTCGTCTCACGGATATGGCGGCAGAGCGACAGCCCGTCCTCCCCCGGCATCATGATGTCGAGGATCACGAGGTCGATCGCATTGGCGTTGAGCCGCACCCGCGCCTCCGCGGCGCTTTCGACGGCGGTCACGCGAAAGCCGTTGCGCGAGAGATATTGCGCCAGCGGTTCGCGGATCGAACGCTCATCGTCGACGAGCAGCAGGTGGGGTTTTTCACTCATGGGGGATATCTGTCATGACTATCTGCGGGTTGGAAGGGTGAAGGACGCCGCCTTCACCCTTCCCCGGCTGTCAGTTCTTCGGCGCGGCGTCCGCACCACGGCGGGCCTGCCATTCACTGCGCATCGCGGCGCGGGCGGCCTTCATCTCGTCAGCGGTGACGAAGCCGTCCTTGTTGCTGTCGGCCTTGTCGAACATGGCGAGCGGCCCGGCCAGGAATTCGGCCCGCGTCAGCGCGCCGTCCTTCATCGCCTCGCCGCGGCCGGGGCCGCCGAACATCATGCCGCCGCCACGGCCATGATGGCCGCCGCGCCCGAAGCGCTTGCCTTCACTATTCCGGCTATCACCATCGCGCCGGTCGAACCGCGCCTGATGCCCGGCGGTGAACTCGGCCTTGCTGATCTGGCCATTGCGGTCGGTGTCCAGCGCCGCAAAGCGCTGGTCAAGCCGCGCCTGACGGCTGATTTCCCGGTCTTCCTTCGTCAGCTTGCCGTCGCGATTGGCGTCCATCTTCACGAAGCGCGCGTCGATAGCGGCGGTCAGTTCAGCCTTGCTGATCTTGCCGTCCTTGTTCGTGTCGGCCATTGCCATCATGCCGCCATGGCGGCCGACAGGGCCACCGGGGCCCGGCTGCGCCAGGGCCATGTGCGAAGCCGCGAGACCGCCGACGAACAGCGATCCAACCGCGACCGTGCCAAAAAATTTGCGGATCATTTTCTTCTCTTCCTCATAAAGGGTGTGACGAACGGCCATCGCCGTTCCTGAAACCCCTTATGAGCAAGACTTGTCCCGCAAACTTGTCATGTCACGGCGGAAATTGTCGTAATTTGTAACGCGCATGATGATGGAATGAAGGGGGGCGCGCATCACCCCTCCCCTGCCATTCTCCCGTCAGCCGTCCCGCCGTCCCAGCAGCCGCAGGCGCAGCGCGTTGAGCTTGATGAAGCCTGCCGCGTCGCGCTGATCATAGGCGCCCGCGTCATCCTCGAACGTCACCACCTTTTCGCTGTAGAGCGAATAAGGCGATTTGCGCCCGACGACCTGCACGCCGCCCTTGTAGAGTTTCAGCCGGACGGTGCCGGTCACCTTTTCCTGGCTGTGGTCGATCGCTGCCTGGAGCATCTCGCGTTCGGGCGAGAACCAGAAGCCGTTATAGATGAGTTCGGCGTAGCGGGGCGCGAGTTCGTCCTTCAGATGCGCGGCGCCACGGTCCAGCGTCAACTGCTCGATGCCACGGTGGGCCAGATGATAGATGGTGCCGCCCGGCGTTTCATACATGCCGCGCGACTTCATGCCGACGAAGCGGTTCTCGACCAGATCGAGACGGCCGATGCCATGCTTGCGGCCATATTCGTTCAGCGTTTCGAGCAGCGTCGCCGGACTCATGCCCTCGCCATTAATCGCCACGCCATCGCCGCGCTCGAAATCGATAGTGATATATTCCGGCGCGTCGGGCGCATCCTCCGGGTTGACGGTGCGCGAATAGACATAGTCGGGCACTTCTTCCCACGGATCTTCCAGCACCTTGCCCTCGGACGAGGTGTGCAGCATGTTCGCGTCGGTCGAAAACGGGCTTTCGCCGCGCTTGTCCCGCGGGATCGGGATCTGGTGCTGCTCGGCGAATTCGATCAGCCTGGTGCGGCTGGTAAGGTCCCATTCCCGCCACGGCGCGATCACCTTGATATCGGGCTGGAGCGCGTAATAGCCCAGTTCAAAGCGGACCTGGTCATTGCCCTTGCCCGTCGCGCCATGGCTGACGGCGTCAGCGCCGACCTGCCGCGCAATCTCGATCTGCCGCTTGGCGATCAGCGGGCGCGCGATCGAGGTGCCCAGCAGATACAGACCCTCATAAAGGGCATTGCCGCGCATCATCGGGAAAACATAGTCCCTGACGAACTCTTCGCGCAGATCGTCGATGAAGATATGTTCGTCGCGCACGCCCATCAGCTTGGCCTTTTGCCGCGCAGGCTCCAGTTCCTCGCCCTGTCCCAGGTCGGCGGTGAAGGTCACCACTTCGCAACCATAGGTCTGCTGCAACCATTTCAGGATCACGCTGGTGTCGAGCCCTCCCGAGAAGGCCAGGACAATGCGGTTGATCTTATCGGACATGGTGGAGCGGCCTTCCTTCAAACTGGCGCGAAATTACCGGCGCGCCGGTATCAGGGGTCGGCCCTGAGTGCAACCGAATCGAAGGCGAATGCGCATGCGGAGGGGCGACGGCAATCGCCATCGCCCCTTTCCTGGGTGATCGAACAGCTTAGCGCGTCTGCGGCCTGAAGCTCATCCGGCGGCTGCGATCGCCACCCATGCGATAGACGGTCTGCATCTGCGGTTCGGTATGGATGGTCTGCGGCGGGACCGGAGCGATTTGCGCTGGCCTGTGCATATTTGCCCTGTTTTCCTGCTGGGCAAGAAGGAACCGCGCCCGGCGCATGCGATTGTGACGGGTGCGGAAGGGATTTTCCGCGCTTGGCGGAGCGGCCACCATGGCGGCGAGATCGCCATGAGCGGTGGCCGATGGCATCGGCTGGGCGAGCGGAGACCGGACGGCGGGTGCCGCGGGTGCCACGACAGGCTCCGGCGCATGGAGCGGCAGGTCCGCTTCGGGCTCGCTCACTGCTGCACGGCGGCGGCGCATGAAGGCGGCCGCGCCCAAACCCAGCAACAAGAGCGCGCCCGCGCCAAGCGCGGCGGGAAGCGTCCAATCGGTCGTGACGGCGCTTTCTTCCGCCACGCGATCGGTGGCAGCGGGGGGCACTACAGCAGGAGCCGGTTCGGCTGCGCTTACGCTGCGGACAGGTACAGTGGTGGCGGGCGCAGGCGCAGGCGGTGTCGCGCGCTGCTCGGCCACGGGAGCAGCGGCGGGCGTTTGAACCGGCGTGGCGCGGCTGACCCGGCTTTCACGCGTAGCGGCTGGGGCTGGAGCGCTCTCGGCCGCTTCCTGTTCGGCAGCGGCGCGGGCCGCGGCGATTCGCTCCTCGACCGGAGCGGTCGGCTGCACCATCGGCTGGGCCTCCGCCGGGGCGGGCACGGGCGCGACCGGGGGCGGCACGATCACCGCCGCTGGCGGAGGCGCAACTGGAGCAGGCGCTTCCTGCGCAAAGGCATAAGTGGAACCAAGGGCCAGAACAGCGGCAATCGCGGAGCCAGCGGGGCGAATTTTCTGAATATATCCTCTCATAGTGCAAGAAGAACTCTCATCCCGATCAATTTAGCACATGAGAACCTTCAGATTTTGGACCAGATGATCCTTTAGGCCGGTGAACCGTTCTTCATTAAGTCGATGTGAACAGATATTCATCGTGAACCCATAGAAAAGGCGCGATCTATTCCTTGCCATCATCGCCAGAGTCCTGGGGATCACGCTTGCTCTGTTCAAGCTGATTGGATTGGCGCTTTGCCTCGCGCTGCTCAAGCTCGCGCTCGCTTTTGGTGCGGCCGAACTTGGCGCGGTTCGCCTGCGCCGTGCGTTCCTTTTCGGCGCGGGCTTTTGCCTTGCGAGCCTGCCGCAGATTGATGACCTCGCCCATCCTGCCTCCTTAAAGCCGATGCGCCGCCTTCCATGGAAACAAGCGAATCAGATAATTGGACCGAGGTAACCGGAGCCTGACCCTTCCGCCAGATGGTGATCCGCAAGCGCCTCGCCGCTATCGCTGGCCGCGCGGCACAAAGCGGTCTAAGAGCGCCCTCGCCCATGTCCTCGCCCCCATCCCGTTCTGCGCCCTCCTCCGAACCGATGGCGCTTTATGTGCATTGGCCATTTTGCGTTTCGAAATGTCCTTATTGCGACTTTAACAGCCATGTCCGGGCGGAGATCGATAACGCTGCGTGGCGCGATGCGCTGCTGAGCGACCTCGCCCATGAGGCAGCGCTGAACGAAAGGCGGGTTCTGGGGTCCATCTTCTTTGGCGGAGGGACACCTTCGCTAATGCCGCCCGCGATCGTGAGCGCGCTGATCGATGCGGCGGCGCGCCGCTGGACGCTGGCGCCCGGAATAGAGATCACGCTGGAGGCGAACCCCAGTTCGGTGGAGGCAGCGCGTTTCGCAGACCTTGCCGCCGCGGGGGTGAACCGCGTGTCGCTGGGGCTGCAATCGCTGGAGGACGAGGCGCTGCATTTCCTCGGCCGGGCGCATGATGTGCGGGAGGGGTTGGCGGCGCTGGACGTAGCGCAATCCGTGTTCGATCGCGTCAATTTCGACCTCATCTATGCGCGGCCGGGACAGAGCGAGACGGATTGGGAAGCGGAACTGGCGCGCGGCCTGTCTCTGGGCACCGGGCACCTGTCGCTCTACCAGCTCACGATTGAGCCGGGGACGCGATTTGCAACGCTGGCGGCGCAGGGCAAGCTGACGCCCGCCGATCCCGACCATGGTGCGACGCTCTATGAGATGACGCAGGCGATGACGCAGGCTGCGGGCCTTCCCGCCTATGAGATCAGCAATCATGCGCGGCCGGGCGAGGAGAGCCGCCATAACCTCACTTATTGGCGCTATGGCGATTATGCGGGCATCGGCCCCGGTGCGCATGGCAGGCGGGCGGGCATGGCGACGCTGCGGCACAGGAAACCGGAAAACTGGATCAGCGCGGTGAGCCGCAACGGCCATGGGTTGCAGAGCGAAGAGGTGCTGGACGCCGCCAGCAAGGGGCGCGAGGCGCTGCTGATGGGCCTGCGCCTCGCCGAAGGGGTCGATCTCGACCGGATCGCGCGGCTGGCGGAACGGCAGGTCGAACAGTTGGTGGATGAAGGCGCGATCGCCCGGCTGGCGGCGCTGGGCCTGCTCCGCCGGGAAGGCCCCCGGCTGCGCGTGACGCCTGCCGGGATGCTGTTGCTGGATGCGATCCTGCCCGAAATCGTCACAGTCTGACGATCGCGGGCGAGAGAATCAGTTGGCGGAGGCGACGCCGCCTTCGGACAGAAGCTGCTGAAGCTCGCCAGCCTCATACATTTCCATCATGATGTCGCTGCCGCCGACAAATTCACCCTTCACATAAAGCTGGGGGATGGTCGGCCAGTCGGAAAAGCTCTTGATCCCCTGACGGATCAGCTGGTCCTGGAGAACGTCGACGGTTTCATAGGCGACGCCCAGATGATCGAGGATGGCGATGGCGCGGCTGGAAAAGCCGCATTGCGGGAACAGGGGCGTTCCCTTCATGAACAGCACCACATCATTGCTGTTCACGATGTCGGCGATCCGCTGGTGGACGGCGTCGGTCATGGGTCGATCCATTCTTGTCACGCGCCGGTCCAGCCGGACGCTCATGAAAATATAGGGCGTTAGTTGGGAACGGCCGTAGTCAGTTGCAAGGCGTGGAGCACGCCCCCCATCCGCCCGCCCAGCGCCGCATAGACGGCGCGCTGCTGGGCAACGCGGCTCATGCCCCGGAAGCTTTCCGCCACGACGCGCGCCGCATAATGATCGCCGTCACCGGCAAGGTCGGTGATTTCGACCTCCGCATCCGGGATGGCGGCCCGGATCATGTCGGCGATTTCGTCAGCGGCCATCGGCATCGCGGAAGGCTCCTGCTGCTTTACTGCGCTTCGATGAACTGGCGGCGGGCGGCGACCTGCTTTTCCTCAAGCGCGGCGCGCACGTCCGCTTCGACGATGTCGAGCCCGGCCTGGGTCATGTCGCCCAGCAGCTTGCGGATCACGTCCTCGTCGCCCGCTTCCTCGAAATCGGCCTGCACCACCGCCTTGGCATAGGCGTCGGTTTCTTCCGGCGTCAGCCCCATTTTGGCGGCGGCCCATTCGCCCAGCAGCCGGTTGCGCCGCGCCTGGATGCGGAACTGCATCTCCTGATCATGGGCGAACATGTTTTCAAAGGCTTTTTCACGGTCATCGAAAGTCGTCATGCTGTGCCCTGCAAGAATGAGGATAAACTAAAGAGCGAAATAGGAAGCTCGCGGCGCTTAGGCAACGGCGGGAACGAGCCAGGGCCGTTCCCCGGCCGCCCTGGCTTCATAGGCGCCGATCGTGTCCGCCTGACCCAAGGTGAGGCCGATTTCATCCAGCCCGCCCAGCAGGCAATGCTTGCGGAAGGGATCGATTTCGAACTGAAAACGATCCTGAAACTGCGTCGTCACCGTCTGCTGCTCCAGATCGACATGGATGGGGTCGGTCTGCGCCACCTCCATCAGCCGGTCGATCGCTTCCTGCGGCAGGACCACGGTCAGGATGCCGTTCTTGAAGGCGTTGCCGGAGAAAATGTCCGAAAAGCTGGGCGCGATCACGACCTTGATGCCCAGGTCAGCCAGCGCCCAGGCGGCATGTTCGCGGCTGGACCCGCAACCGAAATTATCGCCCGCGATCAGGATCGGGCTGCCTGCATATTCCGGGTCGTCGAACACATTGCCCGGTTCCTTGCGCAGCACCTCGAACGCGCCCTTGCCAAGGCCGGAGCGCGAGATGGTCTTGAGCCAATGCGCAGGGATGACGATGTCGGTGTCGACATTCTTCATCCCGAACGGATAGGCGCGGCCTTCAACGACAGTCAGCTTGTCCATCAGTGCGCCTGCCCCGCCTGCTGGTCCGCCCGGTCTTCCGCGCGCCCCAGACTTGCGGCCATGGCGGCGCTGGCCAGCGCGCCCAGCGCCAGCAGCCAGAATACCTTCTTCATGCGACCACCTCTCCCCTCTTTTCTTCCAGCAGTTCCCGCACGTCGGTCAGATGTCCGGTGATGGCGGCGGCGGCGGCCATGGCGGGCGAGACGAGATGCGTCCGCGATCCGGGCCCCTGCCGCCCCATGAAGTTGCGATTGCTGGTCGAGGCGCAGCGTTCGCCCGCGGGCACCTTGTCCGGGTTCATGCCAAGGCATGCGGAGCAGCCCGGCTCGCGCCATTCGAACCCGGCCTCGGTAAAGACGCGGTCCAGCCCTTCGGCCTCCGCCTGCTGCTTGACCAGTCCCGATCCGGGAACGACCAGCGCCTGCTTGATGCCGCTGGCGATATGCTTGCCCTTGAGCAGGGCGGCGGCGGCGCGCAGATCCTCGATCCGGCTGTTGGTGCAACTGCCGATGAAGATATGCTCGACCGTCACATCCTCCATCCGCTGCCCGGCGGTGAGGCCCATATAGTCGAGCGACTTCTGCGCGGCGGCCCGCTTGGACGCGTCGGCGAAGCTTTCCGGGTCAGGCACGACGCCGGTGACCGGCACCACATCTTCGGGGCTGGTGCCCCAGGTGACGTTGGGCACGATATCGGCCGCGTCGATGACGATGCTCTTGTCGAAGACGGCGCCCTCATCGGTGTGCAGCGTCTTCCAATAGGCGACGGCGGCATCCCATGCAGCGCCCTTGGGAGCGAGCGGACGGCCCTTGAGATAGGAGAAGGTCTTTTCATCCGGCGCGAACAGACCAGAGCGCGCGCCCGCCTCGATCGACATATTCGCGACGGTCAGCCGCCCCTCGATCGACATATCGCGGAAGACGGAGCCGCGATATTCCATGACATAGCCGGTGCCCCCCGCCGTACCGATGCGGCCGCAGATGGCGAGCGCCACATCCTTGGGCGTGACGCCGAAGCCCAGTTCGCCTTCGACCACGACTTCCATCGTCTTCGACTGTTTCAGCAGCAGCGTCTGGGTGGCGAGCACATGCTCCACCTCCGACGTGCCGATGCCGAATGCCAGCGCGCCCAGCGCGCCATGCGAACTGGTGTGGCTGTCGCCGCAGACCAGCGTGGTGCCCGGCAGGGTAAAGCCCTGTTCGGGACCTACGACATGGACGATGCCCTGTTCCAGGTCCGCGTCGCCGATGAGGCGCACGCCGAATTCAGGCGCGTTCCTTTCCAGCGCCGCAAGCTGCTGCGCGCTTTCGGGATCGGCGATCGGGATACGATTGCCCTGCGCATCGCGGCGCGGCGTCGTGGGCAGATTATGATCCGGCACCGCGAGCGTCAGGTCGGGACGGCGCACCTTGCGCCCGGCAAGGCGAAGGCCTTCGAACGCCTGGGGACTCGTCACCTCATGAACGAGGTGGCGATCGATATAGATGAGGCAGGTTCCATCCGGGCGGCGTTCAACGACATGCGCGTCCCAGATCTTTTCATACAGCGTGCGGGGCTTGACCATAACAACATCCCCCTAGACCCAGAGCGGGCCGGGCGGAAGAGGCAATATTGCTGTGACGGCTGCCCCTGCGCGTCATAGCAGCCAGAAGCCCGCCGCCCGGAATAGCGGCAGCGGGCTTCTGTCACCGGCAAGGGGGCAATCAGCGCAGGCGGCCGAGCCGATGATAGAGATTGGCGAACTTCACCGATTCCGGCGTATCCTTCACCTTCTGCATATAATCGGCCACCGCCGCCTTGAGCAGCGAGAAATCCTCGGTCGAGAAGACCGCGCGCGTCCGTGCAGGTTCAGTCATTTCGTCCTCCTTCTTTCGTGCTTCATGCCGCGAACTGGTTCATGGTGTTGTGCGCGCCGCCCGCCTTGAGCGCCGCTTCGCCAGCGAAATATTCCTTATGGTCATCGCCAAGGTCGCTGCCCGCCATATTCTGATGCTTCACGCAGGCGATGCCCTGTCGGATTTCCTTGCGCTGGACGCCTTCGACATAGCCCAGCATTCCCGCTTCGCCGAAATATTCGCGGGCGAGATTGTCCGTGCTGAGCGCCGCCGTGTGGTAGGTCGGCAGGGTGATGAGGTGATGGAAGATGCCAGCGCGCGCTGACGCGTCCCGTTGGAAGGTACGGATCTTCTCATCGGCTTCCCGCCCCAGGTCGGTCGCGTCATAATCCGCGCTCATCAGCTTCGCGCGATCATAGGCGCTGACGTCCCGGCCCTCCGCCTGCCAGCGGTCGAAAACCTGCTGACGGAAATTCAGCGTCCAGTTGAAGCTGGGCGAATTATTATAGACCAGCTTGGCGTCGGGGATGACCGCGCGGATGCGGTCCACCATGCCGGCGATCTGGTCGATATGCGGTTTTTCCGTTTCGATCCACAGCAGGTCGGCCCCATTTTGCAGCGAGGCGATGCAGTCCAGGACAACCCGGTCCTCGCCAGTGCCGCTGCGGAACTGGTAGAGGTTGGACGGCAGGCGTTTGGGGCGGAACAGCTTGCCGCCGCGCGCCAGCACGACATCGCCGCGCAGGCTGGAAAGGTCGGTCACCTCCTCGACATCGAGGAAGCTGTTATACTGGTCGCCCAGATCACCTTCCTCGCGGCTGTAAGCGATCTGCTTGGTGAGCCCAGCGCCCAGCGAGTCGGTGCGCGCGACGATGATGCCGTCATCGACCCCAAGTTCAAGGAAGGCGTAGCGGACCGCGCGGATCTTCGCCAGGAAATCCTCGTGCGGGACGGTGACCTTGCCGTCCTGATGGCCGCACTGCTTTTCGTCCGAGACCTGATTTTCGATCTGGATGCAGCAGGCGCCCGCCTCGATGAACTTCTTCGCGAGCAGATAGGTCGCCTCCGCATTGCCGAAGCCCGCGTCTATGTCAGCGATGATGGGCACTATGTGCGTTTCATACTGGTCGATCGCATTGGCAAGGCGCTGGACCTCGACGTCGTTGCCGTCCTCCCGCGCCTTGTCGAGATCGCGGAACATCATGCCCAGTTCGCGGGCGTCGGCCTGACGCAGGAAGGTGTAAAGCTCCTCGATCAGCGCGGGCACGCTGGTCTTTTCATGCATCGACTGATCGGGCAGCGGCCCAAATTCGCTGCGCAGCGCGGCGACCATCCAGCCCGACAAATAGAGATATCTGCCCTTCGTCGTGCCGAAATGCTTCTTGATGCTGATCATCTTCTGCTGGCCGATGAAGCCGTGCCAGCAGCCCAGCGACTGGGTGTAGTTGGCGGGATCGGCATCATAGGCCGCCATGTCGCGGCGCATGATGGCGGCGGTATAGCGCGCGATGTCGAGCCCGGTGCGGAAGCGGTTTTGCAGGCGCATGCGCGCGACCGGCTCGGCGGCGATGCCCTGCCAATGCGCCTGTCCGCCGATGATGCCGTCCGCCTTCGCGATTTCCTGTATGTAGGTCATGGTCCCTCATTCCCTGATTGGATGGAATGGGCGTAACGCCTCCTTTCCCGCGGCGTCAGGGTGCGTGAGGTTCAGTTGTGGAACTTTACAAGCATACTGTGTAAAGTTGTACAGCTTTGCACAGGAACGGTGGGACATGGCCAAGGACAGACCCGTTTACATGGGACCGCGCCTGCGGAGGCTGCGGCGCGAACTGGGACTGACTCAGGCGGACATGGCGGCTGACCTGGAAATATCCCCTTCCTATGTCGCGCTGCTGGAGCGGAACCAGCGGCCTCTGACCGCCGATATGCTGCTGCGGCTGGCGCGCACCTATCGCATGGACATGAGCGAACTGGCAGGGGATGGTGGTGCCGAGCAGACGGCGCGGCTGCAAGCGGCGCTGAAGGAGCCGATGTTCGCCGATATCGACCTGCCCGCGCTGGCGATGCAGGATGTGGCGGTCAACTATCCCGGCTTTGCCGAAGCGCTGCTGCGGCTGCACACCGCCTATCGCGAGGAGCAGCTGACCCTGGCGGATCGCGGCGGCGTGGCGAGCGGCGATGCGGCCGCGCCCGATCCGGTGGCCGAAGCGCGGCGCTTCATCGCGGCGCGGCGCAACAGCTTCCCGCTGCTGGACGATGCGGGCGAGAGGCTGGCGGCGGAAGTCGCCCAGGCCGGGGGCATGCCCCAATGGCTCAAGACGAGGCATGGGCTGCGGGTCAGGCGGCTGCCTTCGGAGGTGATGGCGGGATCGATGCGCCGCCTGGACCGGCATCGCGACGCGGTGCTGATCGACGACACGCTGGACGAGGCAAGCGGCAACTTTCAACTGGCGCAGCAGGTCGCCTATCTGGAGATGCGGGGCGAGATCGATGCACTGTTGAAAGAGGGGCAGTTCGTCAGCGATGGCGGGCGGCGGCTCACGCGGCGCGCGCTGGCGAGCTATGGCGCGGCGGCCATCCTTATGCCCTATGCCGCCTTCGCCAAGGCGGTGGAGGCGCGGCGCTACGATGTGGAAGCGCTGGCGCGGCAGTTCGGCGCGAGTTTCGAGCAGGTGGCGCACCGCCTGACCAGCCTGCAAAAACCGGGGCAGGAGCGCGTGCCCTTCTTCTTCCTGAGGGTCGATCCGGCGGGCAATATCAGCAAGCTGCTGGACGGCGCGGGTTTTCCCTTTGCGCGGCATGGCGGTTCATGCCCCCTCTGGTCGGTGCACCAACTGTTCGGCCGCCCGCGCGAGGTGGTGACGCAATGGCTGGAGCTGCCCGATGGCCAGCGCTTCTTCTCGATCGCGCGCACGGTGAGCGCAGGCGGCGGCGGATGGGGCATGCCGCGCGTCGAACGGGCGGTGGCGCTGCTGTGCGCTGCCGAACATGCGCACCGGCTGATCTATGCGCAGGGCCTGCCGCCGTCCGAGCCCACGCCGGTGGGGGTGACGTGCCGCCTGTGCCACCGCAGCCGGTGCCTCGCACGGTCCGCGCCGCCCATCGGACGCGACCTGCTGCCCGAGGATTTCCGTCGCGGCCATGCGCCCTTCGGCTTTTCGGACGGATAAGACCAATACATTTTTTGCGCTGTAAGGCCCTTTCCAAGGCAGGGAAAAATCGCTGATTCCTGCGGGAAAAGGGTAGCCTTGGAACGTGGCATGCACATTTCAAGACTGGTGCAAGATTGCCACAGCCATTTGTGCAAATGCATTAAGATCTTGTTTCTTCGCCTTTACGGGACGCCGGAAACGACTCTAAACCGCGCCCGTTCGTGGGAAAACGAACTCAGGAGGAGAACCCACTATGAAAAAGCTCATCGCTTCCGCGCTGCTGCTCGCCAGCGTCACCGCCCCTGCCATGGCGCAGGACGCCGTCCCCTTTTCGGGCCCCTATATCGGTGGCGTCGTCGGTCTCGACCATTTCGACTTCAATGCCGACGATCATGACAGCGGCCTGCTCTATGGCGGCGTGATCGGTTATGACATCAACGTCAACGGCGCCGTGTTCGGTCTCGAAGGCGAATATTCCGACTCCGACGTGAAGGAAGGCCTCGCCCGCACGGACCGCGACCTGTACGCAGGCGTCCGCGTCGGCGGCGAAGTCGTCCCCAACGTGCTGCTGTACGCCAAGGGCGGCTACACCAACGCGCGTCTGGAAAGCCGCGTGGATGACGACAGCGTCAAGCTGGACGGCTACCGTCTGGGCGCAGGCGTGGAAACCACCATCCAGGGTTTCATCGCTCGCGCCGAATATCGCTATTCGAGCTATGAGCGCATTGCCGGCACCAAGCCGGAGCGCCATCAGGCTGCCCTGATCCTGGGCTACCGCTTCTGATCGGAAGCCTAGCGCTTTGAAAAAGGAAGGGGCGTCCTCATCGGCGCCCCTTTTTTGTGCGTGGATCAGTCGCCGATCAGGTCGAGATAGGCGATCACGTCATTGTCGGTGGCAAGGAACAGGCCGTCCTGCACATCCTCCGGCTGCTGAGCGGCGATGCGCATCGCCTCGTCGAGAGAGCCGTAGAATAATGTGGTGGCGGCGCCGCCTTCCTGAGCATCGCTGAGATGATAGAGGCGGACGGTCGCCGATCCGTAGGTGGTGTGCATGGGGCCGAGCTATAGCATGGCGACGGGAATTGGCATTGCCTTACCTGAGGTTCCGAGCAGGCTGACACAGGCACGGCCTGCTTATTGCAGAAGAATGGGCTTTAGACTGCCTGCTTGCAGCAGGCGCTCAGGACAGGCTTCGACAAGCTCAGCCCGAACGGGGAGAGGTGGTGCCGATTACGGCGTGATGCCGAAAAGGGAATGGTGAGGCAAGTGACTGGTTCAGGCGGTCCGAACCGGGCGGACATCCAGCCGGACGCCCCTCAGCGCCGATCCGAAACCTTGATGCCGCTGGCCAGCTTATTGGGACCGATCCGCACCGCATCATCGGTGAAGTTGGCAACGAAGCTGCTGTTGCGGTCCAGACCCGGCACGAAGGAGGCGCTGTTGTTCAGGATCGACAGGCCCGCGCTGTCATTCTCCCGCCCTTCCGGCGCAACGGTGATGAAGGCGCTGTGATTATCCTTGTCCTTACCCTGCACCATTTCATTGCGGCTGATCTCTCCGCTCGCGCCGTTGGACAGGTCGATCATATAGTTGGTGAGGTGGCCGCCGCTGTCGTCGAAGCTGTTGTCGGTGATGGTGACGCGGGGCGTGCGGGTTTTCAGATAATGGCCGCCATCGCCCTGGTCGAAGCGCGATCGCGTCACCTTCAGGCTGCCATAGCGGCCGATATAGACGCCGTGGGCGCAGTCCAGGTCGCGGTCGCACCGGCCAAGATGGCGGAAGGTCGAACGGTCGATGGTGACGCTGGCCTGCGGGCCGTCGCCGCTCAATATGCCTTGCTCGCTGTTGCGGAACAGGCTGTTGGTGACGGTGAGATTGCCGTTTTCCAGCCGGATGCCAGCGCCATTGCCATCTGGCACGCGCAGATTCTGGAAGACGATGCCGTCGACGACGCTGGCCCGGCCGCGCAGGACGAGCGCCGCCTTGCCCTCGCATGGTACGCCATCGAGGATCACGGTGCCGGGCGTCCGCGCGCGGAAGGTGACTTCGCCCGCTTCCTGCACGGCACACTGCGCATAGGTGCCGGGCGCGATCAGCACGGTTCCCCTACCCCCGCCGATCGCCGCGACCGCTTCCCCAAGCGAGGCATAGCCCCTGCCGCTTTCCTCGATAGTGAAGGGCGTCGGCCTGCCTTGCGCAAGAGCGGTGGCGCCAGCGGCGGCGAAGACGAGCAGGGTCGTGGAGAGGATACGCATGAGGGATGGCATAGGCCCCTGAACTGGCCCGGCCAATGCAGACTCATGGTTAACAAAATGCTGTTCCGCGATGGGACAGCTTTGGGCGTGATGATGAAAATGGCAGCGGGCGGCTTTACCGCGCCGCACCGGGTTGGCGGCGGCGCGCGGGCGGGTTACTCCTACGGCGCGTCATGACCCTGCCTGCATCCCTGCCCCGTCCGATCCTGACCTGCCTGGCCGCTGGCGCCGCGGCGGCCGGAGCGGCGATGCTGGGTTCCTGTTCGGAAAAGGCGAGCGGGCCGGTGGCCGTCAGCGTGATCGGCACGCCAGCGGAACTGGCCAAGCCTCTGAACCATCTGCCCGCGCCCGCGGCGAAGCTGATGCTGGAGGCGACGGCGCAAGGGCTGGTGGCGTTCGACGCCAGCGGTGACATCTTGCCCGCGCTGGCGCAGCGCTGGATCGTGGAGGATGACGGCCGCAGCTACATCTTCCGCCTGCGCCGCGCGCTATGGGCCAATGGCGACAAGGTGACCGCCAGCGACGTGGCGCGGCTCTTGACGGCGCGGATCGATGCGCTGCGGCGGCTGGACCCCGAAGGGCCGCTGGACGTGGTGGAAGCGGTAGTGCCGATGACCGGCGAGGTGATCGAGATCAGGCTGGGAGCACCCCGCCCCTTCCTGCTGCAAATGCTGGCGCAGCCGCAAATGGCGATACTGTCCCGCGACGGGGGCACCGGCCCCTATCGTTCAAAACGCTGGGGCAAGGCGCTGCTGCTGACCCCGATCGAGCCCGAATCCGGCGACGAGGATGAAGAAGGCGCGCCTGCGCCGTGGCGCACGCGCATCCTGCAGGCGGAGCGGGCGGCGATGGCCGTCATCCGCTTTCGCCAGGGCGCGGCGGACATGGTGCTGGGCGGGCGCTTCACCGACCTGCCGCTGCTGGTGCCAGCGGGCGTCGACCGCGACGCCGTGCGGGTAGATCCGGTGCAGGGGCTGATGGGGCTGGCCGTGACGGGCAAGGGCAAGCTGCTGGACGATGACGATGTGCGGCTGGCGATCAACATGGCGATCGACCGCAGCCAGTTGCCCAAGCTGTTCCCGCTGGGCGGATGGGCGGTGACGGAGCAGATCGTGCCAGCCCAGATCGACCTGCCCGCTCCACCTGCGCGGCCCGCCTGGGCGGGGATGCCGCTGGAGGAGCGGCGGACACGGGCGCGGGCGGCCGTCGCCCGCTGGCGCGGCGAAAATGGCGATCCGCCCGTGCTGAAAATAGCCCTGCCCAAGGGACCGGGCGCGACCACCCTGTTCGCGCTGCTGCGCCATGATCTGGGGCTGATCGGGCTGGCGGCGGAGCGGGTGGAGTTGAAGGACGAGGCCGACCTGCGGCTGGTGGACGAAGTCGCCGCTTATGACAGCGCGCTCTGGTATCTTGGCCGCATTGGCTGCGCGCGCAAGGTGCATTGCTCCGCGCAGGCCGACGCGCAGTTGCAAGCGGCCAGCCTGGCGACGAGCACGGCGGAGCGGATGGCGCGGGTGGCGCAGGCCGAAGCGCTGATGCAGGCGCATAACGGCTATATCGCGCTCGGCGCGCCAGTGCGTTGGTCGCTGGTGGCGCGCCGCCTGACGGGCTTCACCCCTTCCCCCCGCGCGCGGCACCCATTGAACCACCTGTTCCCCAGCCCCAATTAGGGTTCAGGAGGAACGGGCATGGCTTTGTCGCAAGATCAGTTCGACCGGATGGTGCGCGACCTTCCCGGCTTTGGCCGCGACGCCGCATCCGTGCGGCGGCGGATCGAGGCTATGGAAGCGATGCTGGAGGGCCTGTTCGTCATCCCCGGCACCAACCGGCGCGTGGGGCTGGACAGTCTGGTGGGCCTGATCCCCGTCGTGGGCGATGTGGCGACCGCCGCGATGGGCGCATGGATCGTGTGGGAAGCGCGCAATCTGGGCATGCCCAAATGGCAATTGGCGCGCATGGCGGCTAATGTCGGCTTCGACACTGTGGTGGGCGCCATTCCCTTCGCTGGCGATGTGTTCGACTTTCTGTTCAAGTCCAACACGAAGAATTTGCGGATCATCCGCAGGCATCTGGACAAGCATCATCCCTCCACCGTGACGATCGAGGGTTGAGGTCCGTTGTCAGTCCGCCGGAACCCTGGCGTTCGGATCAAGGTCCAGCTTCAGGGACGGGCGCGGCGCGGGCGCGGCGCGGCTTCTGACTGGCAGGATGTTGGGGCCGGGCTGAATGCGCAGCCTTGCGCCTGCGGGCGCGCCGCGCTGATGGACGGGGCAGCGGGCATATTCCATCGCCCGGTCCATGCAGAGCCACACTTCGCTGAGCCAATCGCCGCGCGTGGTCCTGACGCGGATCATGTCAGCTTTCAACCCCTTGTTCGCGCGGGCGAATTCAGCGGCGAACTGGCCCACGGTCAAACTCTTGCGCCGGGTGAGCAGCGTCATGTTCGGATAGCGTATCGCGTCGTGGAAGGCGCGGGCGAGGTTGAAATATAGTTCTGGCCGCGTCGTCATGCAGGTGCCGTGCTTGGCCCATTCATGCTGGAGCAGCTGGGCGGAAGGCGTGGTGCACAGATTTTGGCGGATGATCTGGCGGGGCAGGAGATCGGCAGGTCGGCAATATTGCGGCCAATCCCTCCCCTTACCCTCCGGCCAGAGACCATGCAGGACGAAGCCGAACCTGCCGTTGCGGCCGCTGCATTGGAAGGCGCTGTCAGCCCCGCGCGCCGTGGCGCAATATTGCGGCGACCAGCTGAGCGCGAGGGTATAGCCCGCGGCCGGGATCAGGCGGCGCGGCTCGCCCGCTGGCGGTGGTTCGGGCCGGGGGCGCGGCACCTGCTGCGGGATGGAGCAATAGGCCGCCTGCGCCAGCGCGGGGACCGGCATTACGAGCAGCAGCAGGGCCAGCAGGCTCTTAGGCAAAGTCCAGGCCGATGTCGGCGGCGGGGGCCGACTGGGTGAGGCGGCCGACGCTGATATAGGTGACGCCGGTTTCCGCCTTGGCACGGATGGTCTGGAGCGTGACGCCGCCTGACGCTTCGGTCGGCACGCGTCCGCCGACCAGCGTGACCGCGCCGCGCAGGGTGGGCGCGTCCATATTGTCGAGCAGCAGGTGCGTGGCCCCGGCCGCCAGCGCCGGTTCGATCTGGTCGACCCGATCGACCTCCACGATGATGCGTTCGATCCCGGCAGCAGCGGCGCGGCGAACGGCTTCCCCGACGGAGCCCGCGACCGCGACATGATTGTCCTTGATCATCGCCGCATCCCACAAGCCCATGCGGTGATTGGTCGCACCGCCCTGACGCGTGGCATATTTTTCCAGCACGCGAAGGCCGGGGATCGTCTTGCGCGTGTCGAGCAAGGTCGCGCCCGTGCCCAGGATCGCGTCGGCATAGGCGCGCGTCATGGTGGCGATGCCGGTCAGGTGCTGGACGGTGTTGAGGGCCGAACGCTCCGCCGTCAGCATGGCGCGGGCCTTGCCACGGATGCGCATGATGTCGGTGCCAGCGGGCACGCGGTCGCCATCCTGACGCAGCAGCTCGATCTCCACCTGCGGGTCGAGCGCGCGGAAGAAGGCGGCGGCAATCGGCAGGCCCGCCAGAGTCACCGCGTCGCGGCTGTCCATCACGCCGTCGAAGACCGCGTCGGCGGGGATCACCGCCTCGCTGGTGACGTCGCGGCCATCAGGCCCCAGATCCTCGGCGAGGGTGGAGGCGACGAAGGCGTCGAGGTCGAAGCCGGGGAGGGAGAAGGTCATGGCGCTTCCTGAAACTTGCCGTTCCCGCAAGGCGGGAATCCGGCTGGAATGGCTGAACTGGACTCCTGCCTTCGCAGGAGCATGCGGCTCAACGGTTGCCTACGTCGCCCTTGCCAACGGTGCCGCTGGCGAGTTCCAGCATACGGTCGAGGCTTTTCCTGGCGGCGAGGCGCAGATCCTCGTCCATCTCGATCCGGGGCTGGAGGTCGCGCAGCGCCAGATAGAGCTTCTCCATCGTGTTGAGCGCCATATAGGGGCAGACATTGCAGTTGCAGTTGCCGTCCGCGCCCGGCGCGCCGATGAAATTCTTTTCCGGCACCGCCTTGCGCATCTGGTGGATGATGTGCGGTTCGGTCGCGACGATCAGCGTGTCGCCGGGCATCGTCTTGGCATATTGCAGGATGCCGCTGGTCGATCCCACATAGTCCGCATGGTCGACGATATAGGGCGGGCATTCGGGATGCGCGGCGATCGGCGCATCGGGATGCTGCGCCTTGAGCTTGAGCAATTCGGTCTCGCTGAACGCTTCATGCACGATGCAGACGCCCGGCCACAGCAGCATGTCGCGGTTGAACTTGCGCTTGAGATAGCCGCCCAGATGCTTGTCGGGGCCGAAGATGATCTTCTGTTCGCGCGGGATCTGGCTCAGAATCGTTTCGGCGGACGAGCTGGTGACGATGATGTCGCTGAGCGCCTTCACCTCGGCCGAACAGTTGATGTAGCTGAGCGCGATATGGTCGGGATGGGCTTCGCGGAACGCCTTGAACTGAGCGGGCGGGCAACTGTCCTCCAGGCTGCATCCGGCGTCCATGTCAGGCAGCACCACGATCTTTTCGGGGCTGAGGATTTTCGCCGTTTCCGCCATGAAGCGGACGCCGCAGAAGGCGATGACATCCGCATCCGTTTCCGCCGCCTTGCGCGAGAGTTCCAGGCTGTCGCCCACGAAATCGGACAGGTCCTGGATTTCGGGCTTCTGATAATAATGGCCAAGGATGACGGCATTGCGTTCCTTGCGCAGCCGGTCGATCTCTGCGCGCAGGTCAGTCCCCTGCGGGATTCCGGTGATGGCGTTCATGTCCCTAACTCCTCGGTGCCATTCAGGGCTTGCGGCGCGCCCTAACGCTCCTGCCGCTTATTGGCCAGTACCTCGTTGATCGGCGTGGTGACGTCCCACTGCTCGCGATTGCCGTTCTTGCGTTCGGGCGGGAAGGTGACGAGCACCCGCGCCCCATCATAGCCCATGGCGCTAAGCGGCGCAGCCATCAGCCTGGCTATCGCCGCGCGGCCATATTCGCGCGCTTGCGCCATGCGCTCAGGCGATCGCGCTGAAGCCTGGGCGCGCACCTCTGCATGGGCCGACGCCTGACGGCTCAGCGCCTCGCCGGCCTCCCGCGTCACAAACAGGCCGCTGGTGCGCACCAGCGTGCGGCGCGCTTCATCCAGATTGGGTTTGCCCGGCTTCACATCAGGCGCGTTGACGATCAGCGTGCGGCTGCCTTCGTCCCATTCCAGATCGCTTGCGGACAGCCCCGACAGGTCGACGAAATAATCGACCGAATAGGGCATCTTCACCACCTGGTCGGATTTCAGCCAGCCAAAACCGCGCACGTCGCGCGCCGTGCTCTGGATCGTGCCGTTCAGTTGCGACACGCGCAGGCTCGCTGCGCCGGAAATCTTTTCCGCAATGATCCTTGTCACCGCCGATCCATCATCCTCGACGCTGACCACATAGTCGCGATTATAACGCTGCCATCCCGCCAGCATCGCCCCGCCCAGCAGCAGGATCAGCAGCGCGGCAGCGGCCGGACCGGCATAGCGTTTCAGGCTGTCCGCCACAGCCCATCCCCAGCGGACGCGGCAAGCCCGCGTCCGTCCAGATCGATCAAATGCGCCAGCACGGATCGCCCGGCGGCGGAATGAAGCCGCGGGTCGATGCCCTTGTACATCTCCGCCACCATGTCCGGGATCGTGCTGGCCCCGTTGCGCTCCAGAAAGCGCATTATCTGCCCTTCGCGCTGCTTGCGATGGCCCATCATGCCGCGCACCAGACGGCGCGGATTTTCGACCGGATCGCCGTGGGCGGGATAGTAGATCGCGTCGTCGCGGTCGAGCAGCCGCTGCATCGAGCGCATATAGTCAGCCATGTCACCATCGGGCGGCGAGATGACGCTGGTGGACCAGCCCATTACATGGTCGCCGGTGAACAGGGCATTCTCCTCCGCCAGAGCGAAACAGAGATGGTTGGACGTATGGCCGGGCGTCGCCAGCGCTTCCAGCGTCCAGCCTTCGCCCCTCACCTGCTCGCCATCGGCGAGGACACGGTCGGGCCGGTAGGAGGGGTCGAAGGCGGCGTCGGCGCGCGGGCCGTCATCGTCCAGAACCAGGGGCGCGCAGCCAGTGACGCGCGCGCCGGTCTGCGCCGAAAGCGGCCGGGCCGCCGGGCTGTGATCACGATGGGTATGGGTGCACAGGATCGCGCGGACAGGGCGGCCCCCGATTGCGGCGAGCAGCGCGTCGAGATGGTCCGCATCGTCCGGGCCGGGATCGATGACGGCGAGATCGCTGGTGCCCACCAGATAGGTCTGCGTTCCCGTATAGGTGAAGGGCGACGGATTGGGCGCGAGGACGCGGCCGATGCGCGGAGACATCTGGAGCAGCGTGCCGGTGGGCATTCCGGCAGGATCGGGAGCAGTTGCCATGCGCTCCATGTGCCCATCTGACGGGGATTTTCAAGGCCCGGAAGCATCGGGGATTCCGTTTGGGGCGGCGCTGGCTTACTGTCTTTGCCTCCGCTCGACACGAACGGACGTGGAGAATGGACGTGCGGGATCTTGTGGAAGCATGGCGAAGTCATCTGGCGCTAGACCGGCGGCGGTCAACGCACACGGTGCGCGCCTATGTGGCGACGGCGGAGCGGCTGATCGCTTTCCTGGAGGAGCATCGCGGGGAAACGGTAACGGCGGCAAGCATCGCGGGCATTGGTCAGGCGGACCTGCGCGCTTTCCTAGCGGCGCGGCGCATGGACGGGATCGGCAATGTGTCGGCGGCGCGGGAATTGTCGGCGGTGCGCGGTTTCCTGAAGTTCATCGGCGGCGCGGATGCGCAGGTGCCGCTGCTGAAGGGGCCGAAGGTCAAGCGCGGGCTGCCCCGGCCGGTGTCGCCCGATGAAGCGGTGGCGCTGGCGAGCGATATCGCTGAAACGGCGCGGGAGGGATGGATCGGCGCGCGCGATTGGGCGGTGCTGCTGCTGCTCTACGGCGCGGGGCTGCGCATCGGCGAGGCGATGGGGCTGATGGGCGATGTCCTGCCCCTGGGCGACACGCTGCGGGTGACGGGCAAGCGCGGCAAGACGCGGATGGTGCCGCTGCTGCCGCAGGTGCGCGCAGCGATCGAGGCCTATGTCGCGGCCTGCCCCTATCCGGTGGCGCGGCAGGAGCCGCTGTTCCGGGGGGCGCGGGGCGGTCCGCTATCGGCTGCGATCATCCGGCGGGCGGTGCAGGGCGCGCGGGGACGGCTGGGGCTGGCGGAACGCACGACGCCGCATGCGCTGCGCCACAGCTTCGCGACGCACCTGCTGGGGCGCGGAGCGGACTTACGATCGTTGCAGGAACTGTTGGGGCATGCCAGCCTGTCGTCGACGCAAATCTATACGCAGGTGGATGCGGCGCATCTGCTGGATGTGTACCGGCATGCGCATCCCCGGGCGTGATCGGATGATGCCATAGATAACAAAGGCGGGAGAGCGTTTGGCTCACCCCCTCGGTTTCCATGTCGCGAGGCGCCACAGATATAGCGCGATAGCCCCCACCACGCAGGCGGTGGCGACGGGACCAACATATTTGTCGATATCGCGGAAATTCTGGCCCAGCACATAGCCCGCATAGGCAAGGATGATGTTCCAGATCAGCGCGCCGCCCGCCGTCCAGGCGAGAAACCTGACATGGCCCATGCGGAACAGCCCCGCCGGTAGCGAGATCATGGTGCGGAAGGCGGGCAGGAAGCGGAAGACGAAGACGACGATCTGGCCATATTTGCCGAAAATATGGTCAAGCCTTTCGACATCCCTCCATTCCAGCGTGGCCCAGCGGCCATAGCGATCGACCAAGGGTTTGAGCCGGTGAAAGCCCAGGATATGGCCCACCAGATACCAGAAATAGTTGCCGACGGTGGTTCCCACGGTCCCGGCGAGCAGCAGCCATTCCATCGCCATGCGCCCCTGGCCGACCCGGATGCCGCCGATGCCCATGATCAGTTCGGACGGGATCGGCGGAAAGACATTTTCCAGGATCATCAGGACGAAGATGCCCCAGTAGCCGCCCGCGTCGATGAGGTGCAGGACCCATTGGGTCATCCTTCACGCCGCCCGGCGCTGCCCTGCGCTCCTGCCTTCGCGGGAGCGTGATGCGCCGTTCCAGTCAGGCGGCCACCCGTGCGGCCAGGCGGGCGTCTATGGCATCCCAGATCATGCCGCCGGTATCAGTGCCGTTGAACGCGTCGATCGATACGATGCCGGTGGGCGAGGTCACGTTGATTTCGGTCAGCCATTCGCCGCCGATCACGTCGATGCCGACGAACAGCAGGCCGCGCCGCTTGAGTTCCGGGCCCATGGCGGCACAGATTTCCAGTTCGCGGTCGGTGAGTTCCGTCCGCGCGGCCGATCCGCCGACCGCAAGGTTGGAGCGGATTTCGCCAGCGCCGGGAATGCGGTTGATCGCGCCCGCGACCTCCCCATCCACCAGCACGATGCGCTTGTCGCCCTGCGCGACACCGGGGATGAAGGCCTGAACCATGAAGGGTTCGACCCATGAGGCGTTGAACAGTTCCACCAGCGCCGACAGGTTCGCGCCGGATTGCCCGACATGAAAGACGGCGTTGCCCGCATTGCCATAGAGCGGCTTGACGACGATCTCGCCATGTTCGGCAAGGAAGCTCCTGACCTCCGCCAGATCGCGGGTGATCATGGTCGGCGGCATGAAACGGGCATAGTCGAGCACGAACAGCTTTTCGGGCGCGTTGCGGACGGAGGCGGGGTCGTTCACCACCAGCGTTTCGGGCTGCACCCGCTCCAGCAGATGGGTGGCGGTGATGTAGCTGAGGTCAAAGGGCGGGTCCTGCCGCATGAGGACCACGTCCACATCGCGGCCAAGGTCGAGCAGTTCCGGCTCCCCGAAGGCATAATGGTCGCCCTCCACCTTCTGCACCTTCACCGGATGCGCCTTCGCCAGCACGCGGCCGTCGCGATAGGTTAGGTCCGGCGCGAGATAATGGTAGAGGCGATGCCCCCTCGCCCGCGCCGCCAGCATGATGTGGAAGGTGGAATCGCCCTTGATGTTGATCCCTTCCATCGGGTCCATCTGCACGGCGACGGTGAGAGGGTTGAGTTGGGTCATCCAAAAAGCCTTCTTACAAGCTCCGTTCGTTTCGAGCGCAGTCGAGAAACGCGTGTTGCGCTATCTGCTTCTCGACTTCGCTCGAAGCGAACGGGAGGTGGAGCCTTGGGCAGAGGTCAGCCCCCATGCCAGACATTCGCCAGATGGCGCGGCGGGCGGCCCGGCGCAAGGAGGATCACGTCGATCCGCATGTCATCGCCCGGCTCGGCAAGCTGATGGAAGAGGATTTCCGCCGCCGAAGCGACGCGGGAGAGGCGGCGCTCGTCGATGGCGAGGTCAAGATCGGCGGCGGTGGCGCGGGCCTTCACCTCGACAAAGGCGAGCATCGCGCCGCGCCGCGCGACAAGGTCCACCTCCCCCGCCGGCGTGCGCAGGCGGCGGCCGACGATGCGCCAGCCCTTGAGGCGCAGCCACCATCCGGCGATGCGCTCCGCCTGACGGCCGCGCTTTTCGGCCTGCTGCCGCTTCACCCCTTGAGTTCCATGGCGCGCGCGTAGAGGGCGCGGCGGTCGAGGCCGAGCTTTTTGGCCACCTTCCCGGCGGCCTTGGACACGGGCAGGCGTTCCATCGCTTCGATGAGCGCGGCGTCGGCGTCTTCGGCGCTTGGCGGCGGGGCTTCGCCGGGCGGACCGGCTATGACGACGATTTCGCCCTTGGGCGGGGCGTCGGCGTACAGGGCGGAAAGTCCGGTGAGGGTGCCGGTGCGGGTCTCCTCGAACGCCTTGCTGATTTCGCGGCTGACGGCGGCGTCGCGATCGCCCAGCGCTTCGGCCATGGCGGCAAGGCTTTCGGACAGGCGCGGGCCGCTTTCGTAGAAGATCAGCGTGGCGCGCAGGGCGGCGACCTCGGCAAGGGCGTCGGCGCGGGCTTTCTGCTTGGCGGGCAGGAAGCCCATGAAGAGGAAGCGGTCGGTGGGAAGGCCCGAGAGCGTCAGCGCGGCGATGGCGGCGCTGGGGCCGGGCAGCGTGGTGATGTTCCGCCCCGCCGCGCGCGCGTCGCGGACAAGCTTGTAGCCGGGATCGGAAATGAGCGGCGTCCCCGCGTCGGAAAGGAGCGCGACCGATTCGCTGGCCATACTCTCGATCAGGCGCTGCCGCACCCCTTCGGCGCTGTGATCGTGATAGGGGATCATGGGACGATCCGATCCGGCATGGCGCAGAAGCCGTGCGCTCACCCGTGTATCTTCCACGGCGATCACATCGGCGCGGCGCAGGACATCGGCCGCGCGGGGGCTAAGGTCTCCGAGGTTGCCGATCGGCCCCGCAACGATGTAAAGCCCCGGTTCCAGACCAGACGTTGTAGTTTCCATAAGGACGCCAGATGACAGAGACGGATGCCCTCCGGCAAGCGGCCATGTTCGCGGCAATGAAGCGCGGTGCGCGTATTTTGTTCGCCGCCAGCGCGCTGCTGGTGGCCGCCTGTCAGTCGATCGTCCCGCGCGGGCCGGGGCCGGTGCGCCCCACCGAGCCCGTGTCCACTGCCCCGGACGTGACGCAGGGCCTGCCCACCGATACGCAGCGCCACCGCGTCGCGCTGCTGGTGCCGATGAGCGGCCCAAATGCGGGCGTGGGCCAGTCGATCGCCAATGCGACGACGCTGGCGCTGCTGGACACCAAGGCGGACAAGGTGCGCATCACCACCTATGACACCAGCATGGGCGCGGCGGCGGCGGCGAACCGGGCGCTGGCGGAAGGCAACCGGCTGATCCTGGGCCCGCTATTGGCGGAGGACGCGCGGATCGTGGGGCCGATCGCGGCCAAGGCCGATGTGCCGGTGATCAGCTTTTCCAACGATGTGAGCATCGCCGGGAACGGCGTCTACATCATGGGCTATAATCCGGGCCAGTCGATCGAGCGCGTGGTCGAGTTCGCCAAGGGCAAGGGGCTGTCGAAATTCGCGGCGCTGGTGCCCAAGGGCGTCTATGGCGAGCGGTCGGGCACGTCGCTGCTGCGCGCGGTCGAGCAGGAAGGCGGCACGGTCGTATCGATGCAGACCTTCGACCGGTCGCCCGCTTCGATGACGGCGGCGGTGAAGAAATTGCAGGCATCGTCCAGCTATGACGCGCTGCTGATCGCGGACAGCGGGCGAGTGGCGCTGCAACTTGCGCCCATCGTGCGGAAGAATGGCGGCGCGACGGCGCGCCTGCTGGGGACGGAATTGTGGAATACCGACCGCAGCATCGCCTCCAGCCCGGCGCTGCGCGGCGCGTGGTTCGCGAGCGTTTCGGACGGGCTCTATGGCCAGTTGGCGAGCAAATACCGCGCCCGCTATGGCAGCGCGCCCTTCCGCCTGTCGGCGCTGGGCTATGACGCCGTGCTGCTGACCGTGCGAATCGCGCGCGACTGGAAGCCGGGGACGCCCTTCCCCGCGTCGAGGCTGCGCGATTCGGGGGGCTTTTCCGGGATCGACGGAGCGTTCCGCTTCGGGCGCAGCGGGGTTGCCGAACGGGCTCTGGAAGTGTCGGAGGTGGGTGCGGGCACCTATACGGTGGTGGCGGCAGCGCCGCGGGCTTTCGCGGAGTAAGGCGGCTAGACGCGCCCCAGAGGAACGATCACCGGCCAATCACCATCCGCTTCGATACGGACGGCGATGCCATAGACCCGCGCGAGGTTCTGTTCAGTCAGGACCTGCATGGGAGGACCGTCAGCCACCAGCCTGCCGCTGTCCATCAACAGCAGGCGATCGCAATAGCGCGCGGCCATGCTGAGGTCGTGGAGGACGGTGACCACCAGCGACCCGGCGCGCGATTCGGCGCGCAGCAGGTCCATGACGTCGATCTGATGGCCAGGATCGAGCGCCGCGAGCGGTTCGTCGGCGATCAGGGCTGGCGCGCCGACCGCCAAAGCGCGCGCCAGCAGGACACGGGCGCGTTCACCGCCTGACAATTCGGTCGCGATCCGCCCTTTCAGGTGAATAACGTCCGCGCGGGCCAGCGCTGCGTCGACCAGCGCCTCGTCCTGCGGGGAGAGACGGGAGAGCGGGCCCAGATGCGGCATGCGGCCCAGCGCCACCAGCCGTTCGACCAGCAGCGGCCAATGGAGCGTCTGGCCCTGAGGCAGATAGGCGGCGCGGCGCGCCACGTCCTTCCGGCCGAGGCTGGCGATCGGAATGCCGTCGATCGACACGACGCCCCTTTCGGGACGGACGAGGCCCAGCAGCGCGCGGATCAGGGTGGACTTGCCCGCGCCGTTGGGACCGATAATACCGGCAAGCTGCCCCGGCTCCAGCATCGTGGAGACGCTCGTCACGGCGGCATGACGGCCGAGGCGCACGGAAAGGTCCTGGGCACGAAGGGTCACCATAGCCGCCGCTCCCGCATCAGATGGACGAGGAAGACGGGGACGCCCAGCAAGGCGGTCAGGACTCCCAGCTTGAGTTCGCTGCTGGTCGGGATAAGGCGCACGCCGATGTCGGCAAAGGTGAGCAGCGCCGCGCCGCCCAGCAGCGATGGCAGCAGGACGGCGGAAGGAGAGCGATCCGTCAGCGGGCGGACCAGATGGGGTACGATCAGGCCGACGAAGCCGATCGCGCCCGACACCGCGACGGCGCCGCCTACGCCGATCGCGACGCCCAGCATCATGCGCAACCGCGCCTTGCCAAGGTCGACGCCCAGCGCCTGCGCGCCTTCCTCACCCAGTGTCAACGCATCAAGGCTGCTGCCGTCGGCGATCAGCAGCGCCGCGCCGATGAGAACGCAAGGGAAGGCGATCCAGACATGGGCGTAACTGCGGTTTTCGAGACTGCCCATCAGCCAGTTCATGATCTCCATCGCGGCGAAGGGATTGGGCGACAGGTTGAGCGACAGGCTGATCCCCGCGCCCGTCAGCGTCGCCACGGCAATCCCCGCCAGGATCAGCGTCAGCGGGCTTTCAGAAGGGCCAGCGAGCAGGAACAGCGCGGCGATGGCGATGAGGCTGGTGATGATGGCGAGGATGGGAAGGACGATCGGGTGAAGCTGCGCCAACCCGAAATAGAGGGCGCAGACGGCCCCCAGCGCGGCGGCGTTGGACGCGCCCAGCACTGACGGTTCGGCGAGCGGGTTGCGAAGATAGCCCTGCAACGCCGCTCCGGCGAGGCCGAGCATGCCGCCGACGATGAGGCCAAGGAGCATGCGCGGCAGGCGCAGATCAAGGAGGATGGCGCGCGCGACCTCGTCACCCCCGCCGGTGAGCACGGCGACCATGCGGGCGGGCGAGAGCGGGACCGCGCCCAGGGTGATGGAGCCCAAGGCGGCGGCGAATGTGAGCGCCATGAGGATGGGGAGCAGCAGCGGGTGGCGGCGAATGCTCATGGCTTGCTTCCCCGCTGCCTGTGAGTAGACGACATGCTCCTGCGCAGGCAGGAGTCCAGTCCCACCGCATCAACTGGGCTCCTGCCTGCGCAGGAGCAGGGCGCGTTTTGAAGGCAGGCTTTATGCACAAAAGGATCATCGCGGCATTGTGCCTGCTCAGCCTGACAGCCGCTGCGCCAACGCCGCCGAAGCGAATCGTGTCGCTCAACACCTGCGCCGATCAATATGTGCTGGCGCTTGCCGATCCGGGGCAGATCGCGGCCTTGAGCCCTTATGGCCACGACCCGGAATTGTCCGCCGCCGTCGCCAAGGCGCGGCAGATCCGCGTGCTCAAGCGCCCCGCCGAGGAAGTGCTGGCGATCGGGCCGGACCTGGTGGTGGGCTTTCCTGATGGCGCGGGTGGCGTGGTGGGTGCGCCACAAGGGCGGTGGCGCAAGCTGGGGCTGGCGAGCGCGGACGGTTTCGCGGCCATCCGCGGCCAGATCCGTCAGGTGGCGGCAGCGGTCGGCCATCCGGCGCGCGGGCAGGCTCTGATCGCGCGCATGGAGCGCGACCTTGCGGCCCTGCCCCGTCCCCGGCGCGGCGGCGTGGCGGCCTATTATCAGAGGCGCGGCTATATGACGGGCACCGGCACGCTGGTGGATGATCTGATCCAGCGGGCGGGACTGACAAATCTGGCCGCGAAGCTGGGCAAGCCCGCGCTGGCGCAGGTGTCGCTGGAGGAGATGATCGCTGCCCGTCCCGACTATCTGATCGTGGAGGAAGGCAGCGAGAAGATCGTCGACCAGGGGACGGAGATGCTGCACCATCCGGTCCTGCGATCCATCCCGCGCATCCGCGTGCCGCAGGCGTGGACCGTCTGCGGCGGCCCGGCCTATGTACAGGCCGCGCGCAGCATCATTGCGCAGATCAACGCCGCGCCGGAGCGTTGAGGGGCGAGCGGTCACGCCCGCCCCCCTAGCCCTTCATCAGAAGCGGACACGCACGCCGCCATAGGCCGAGCGGCCGTAAGTGCCATAGCCATAGGCGGTCGCATATTCCTGATCGAACAGATTGTCGATGCGGCCGTAGATTTCGAGATTTTCCGTGAGGGGGAAGGAAGCGCGCAGGTCGGCGACGGCATAGCCGTCCAGCTGGACCCGATTGCGGGTGACGGGATCGAGATCGATGCTGTCGCCGACCATGGTCACGGTCGCCCCCGTGGACAGGCCGAAGGACCAGACATAGTCCACGGACGTGCTGACGGCATTGGCGGCGCGGCGCAACAGGCGCTGGCCACGGGCCGTGCTGCCGGGCGAACGGTCCCGCGCATCGACATAGCTGTAGGCGGCGGTGAAGGTCAGCGCCTCCACGGGCCGCAGCGTCAGTTCCGCTTCCACGCCCTTGGCGCGGGTGCGGTCCAGATTTTCATAAGTGGACGTCGCATTGTCGTAATTCAACTGATCCTGCGTGTCGCGCCAGAAGCCGGTGACGGACAGCACGGCCTTTTCGCTGCCCAGATTCTGGTCGAAGCCGATGTCATAGCTTTTGGAGCGTTCCGGCTTCAGGGCGGGATTGCCGCTGTAGGTGTCGTAAAGCTGATAGAGCGAAGGCGCCTTGAACCCTTCCCCATAGCTCAGGCGGAAATTGGTGACGCCGCCATTGGGCGAATAGTTGGCGTTGGCGCCGAAGGTGGTCGCCCCGCCGAACTGGCTATGATCGTCGCGGCGCACGCCAGCAGTCACTGACAGACCTGTGAGCGGCTTCACCACGGCGAGGCCATAAACGCTGTCGATGTTCGCCCTGTGGCTTTCGCGCGATCCGAAGCCGAAAAATTCATAGTCGGGCCGCTCATGCTCATAGCCGAGCAGCAGCTTCACTTCGTCGGCGGGCTGATAGACGGCTTCATATTCGAAGCGGAGATTGTTGCCGGAATAGCCGAAATCGGGATCAGTGCCGCGCAAATAATAATAATCGCGGTCCTGCCGATACCAGGTCACCGCCGCGCGGTTGGTCAGCGTGCCGTCGAGCAGTGCGAAGTTGAGGCCCGCATAGCCGATATACTGGTTCGACCGGGCGACGTCCGGGCTGTCGGCAGGCGCGCCGAAGAAGCTGTCATAGTCAAGATCGCCATGGATATAATAGCCGCGAAGATCCAGGCTGACATTATCGGTGAAGGCGATCTTCAACCGGGCGTTGCCGGTGACATTTTCATAACCGTCCTTTTCCGATCCGCCGAAGCCGGGCGAGACGGCGGAAATACCGTCCGTCCTGAAATAGGCGACGCCGACGCCGCCGGAAACGATGCCGCTGGTGCCCGACACGTCCGCCTTCGCGTTCAGCGTGTCGGCATAGCCATAATCGACCGACGCCTTGCCGCCGAAGCCTTCACCCGGCACGCCGGTCATGACGTTGACGACACCGCCGATCGCCTGGCTGCCATAGGCGATGGAGTTGGAGCCGCGCAGCACCTCGATACGGCGGATATTGCCGACCAGCAGATTGCCGAAATCATATTGATCGCCGATGCCGCTGGGGTCGTTGACCTTGACCCCGTCGATCAGCACCAGCGTCTGCGTCGTTTCCGCGCCGCGCACCGACACGCTGGTGACATTGCCGAGGCTGCCCGTCCGGTTGAAGCGGATGCCCGGCGTGGTCGCCAGCAGATCGACGACGCTGACATTCTGGCGGGTTTCGATCGTCTTTTCATCAATGACGGTGACCGCTTGTCCGACCTCGTCCGTCGGCTGCTCAATGCCGAGCGCGGTGACGACGATCTCCCCCGATTCCTCCGCGACGGCGGGCGTTGCGGCGAGGAGCGCGATGAGCGAAATGCTTGTCTTCAACATGATTGTCTTCCCTGAGCGCCATGCGACATGAGGGCCAGGGCTTCCGCGCGAGCGGCCGGTGCGCGAGACAAGGAGACGCCAGCCCGCCCCGCGCACCGATGCGGCCCCCGCCGCTTCGTCGCTCAGACGGAAAAACACCGTGCCTGGGCCTGTCCCTGGACCCAAGGCAAGAGCGACCATGCGCCGGCAGGTCTCCTGGCTCGCGGGTCAGGGCAGCGATGCACGGGCCTTCCCGGACTCGCGTCCAGTGGCCGGTTCCCCGCGCCCTCCCCTTTCGAAAGCGTGAGTTACCAAGTGCATCGCGCTCGCCGCTTACAGTTGCAGGGACAGCCGCGGAATTGGGCGAAGGCTCGCCCGCACCGCATTCCCTTTCCGGCGCGATCTTCTTTCATGTGAGCGGTTGCCCGCCCACGCGGCGCGCCATAGGGGAAATGACGGGTTCTGCCAAGGAGTGGACGAATGCGATTGCTGGGCGCGGTGCTGGCCGGTGGGCGTTCCAGCCGGTTCGGGAGCGACAAGGCGGCTGCGGTGCTGCCGGACGGGCGGACTCTGCTGGAGCATGCGGCGGCTGCGATCGGGGCGCATGTGGAGGCGGTGGTGGTCTGCGGCCGGACGGTCGAGGGGATGACGGGGCTGGCGGACCGGCCCGTGCCGGACATGGGGCCGCTGGGCGGGCTGAACGCGGCGCTGCATCATGCGCGCGCCCAAGGATTTGACGCGGTGCTGACGACCGGGTGCGACATGCCGGTCTATCCGGCGGCGCTGGCGGACGCACTGATCGGCGAAAGCGCTGCGGTTTTGAAGGGGCAGCAACTGGCCGGGTTCTGGCCTGTTTCCCTGGCGGACGAACTGGATGCACATCTGGCGGAGAAGAATAGCCGCTCGATCTTCGGCTGGCTGGAGCGGATCGGCGCGCGGATCGTGGAGCGGGAAGATATCCTGCTGCCGAACATCAATCGGCCGGAGGATCTGGCGAAATTAGCCCTTCCCCATTCGCGCTGAGGTGAGGTTGCGGTCAAGCAGGAAGGGCAATGGTCTCCGCTATTTCGGCAGGCACGGCCGTGCCCGCAACCGCTTCGCCAATCAGAAGCAGGGTCGGGTCCTCGTCACTGATGGTCTGCACCAGGAATGCCAGCGCGGACAGCTTGCCGCGGATCAGGCGTTCATTGGGGAGCGAAACGTTAACCGCCACCATCACCGGGGTTTCGGGATCACGTCCGGCGGCGATCAACTGGCGGCTGATCTCTCCGGCGGCGGCGCGGCCCATGTAGATGCCGAGCGTGCCGCCGGGACGGGCGAGCGCTTCCCAGTCGAGCTTGAGCGGTTCGCCCGCCTTCAGATGCGCGGTGACGAGCGTCAGTCCGCGCGCCTTGCCGCGCAGGGTGAGGGAAGCGCTACCGCTCGCCGCAGCGGCGCTGGCGGTGGTGATGCCGGGGCAGATGCGGAAGCGGATGCCGTCCGCCGCCAGATGTTCCATCTCCTCCGCCGAGCGGCCGAAGATGGAGGGATCGCCGCCTTTGAGGCGGACGACGCGCTTGCCCGCCTTGGCGGCGGCGAGGAGCAGGTCGTTGATGCTCTCCTGCGCCTTGCTGTGGCGGCCAGAGCGTTTGCCCACGCTGACCCGCTCCACGCCTTGCGGGATGAGGTCGAGAACGCCGGGACCGACCAGCGCGTCGTAGAAGACAATCTCCGCCGCAGCGATCAGCTTTTCGGCCTTCCGGGTGAGCAGGTCCGGGTCGCCGGGGCCTGCGCCGACCAGCCAGACTTCACCGGGGGCGATAAGTTCATTCGGCTGCATGGAGCGTCTCCTGCGGGATTTGGGCGAGGATGTTGGCGAGCGCGGGGCGGCAGGACCCGCAATTGGTGCCAGCGCCGATCGCCTTGCCGATGGCGGGCACATCGACCAGGCTCTGTTCGCGGATGGCGGTCATGATCTGATTGAGGCCGATGTCGAAGCAGACGCAGATGGTCGGCCCCTTGTCAGGCTGGTTGCCCGGCCCACGGGCGGCGAGGACGGAGGCCCCCACCCCTTCGACGGCAAGCTGGCTGATGAGCCAATCCCGCGAGGGGAGCAGGCCGGTGCGGGTGACGAAGAGGACGGCGGCGAGCTTGCCTTCGCTGATGATCGCGATACGGCGGGTGCCGCGCGTCATGTCGATGGCTTCGACCCGGTCGCCCTTGGGCAGGCTGGCTTCGAGCCTTATGGGATCGCCATTGCCCGCGACTTCGTAGAGCGCGCCGCCGGGAACGGTCACGCGGGTCGACCAGAGGCAGGGGAGCTTCGCGGGCTGATCACCGCGCAGGATCAGGAAGCCCTTCCATTCGGTGACGACCCTCTCGATGCTGGCGGGGGTCAGTTTGAAGCCGGGCTGGCCCGAATGCGGATCGACCAGCGGACGGGGCAGCAGGCCGGTGCGGCCGCCGGTCGAGACCTGATCGGTCCAGTGGATCGGCGTGAAGATCTCGCCCCGGCGCTGACCATCGCTATGAGCAACGCGGAAGATGCTGTTGCCCTGCGCGGTCTGAACGCGGGCAAGGTCGCCATCGATAATGCCGAGGTCCTGCGCATCTTCGGGATGGATTTCGACCAGCGGCTCCTCACGGTGACGGGCGAGTTTGGGCGCGAGGCCGGTGCGCGTCATCGTGTGCCACTGGTCGCGATAACGGCCGGTGTTGAGCGTCATCGGCCACTGTTTGAGCGGCTCCTGCAACTCCATCTGCTTCGTCAGGACCAGCCGCGCCTTGCCATCCGGCGTCGAGAAATGGCCATCGGCAAACGGCTTGTCGCCACCCCAGCGGAACGGCTCCATCGCCTCATAGGCGTCATTGCCGATGGTGGCGTGGCCGCGCAGGTTGAGCACGCGCTGGCCGTCATTTTGATAGGCGGTCAGGCGCGCATGTTCGCGCCAGATGTCGGCGGGCCGGTCATAGGCGAAGGCATTGGCCCAGCCCATCCGCCTGGCGACTTCCTTGATGATCCACCAGTCGGGCTTGGCCTCGCCGGGGAGCGCAAGGAAAGGACGCTGGCGGCTGATCGTGCGGTCCGAATTGGTGACCGTGCCGTCCTTCTCCCCCCAGCCAGCGGCGGGCAGGCGAACATCGGCATGAACGCTGCTGTCGGTGTCCGCGATGATGTCCGACACGACGAGGAAGGGAACCGCTTCCAGCGCCTCGCGCACGCGGTTGGCGTCGGGCAGCGAAACGGCGGGATTGGTCGCCATCACCCAAAGCGCCTTTATGCGGCCTTCATTGATGGCACGGAACAGATCGACGGCTTTCAGGCCCGGCTTGGCCGCCATGTTCGGCGCGGCCCAGAAGCGGCCTACCCGCTCCACATTTTCGGGCGCAAAGTCCATGTGGCTGGCAAGGGTTGATGCGAGGCCGCCCACCTCGCGGCCGCCCATGGCGTTGGGCTGGCCGGTGATCGAGAAAGGCGCCGCGCCCGGCTTGCCGATGCGGCCGGTGGCGAGGTGGACATTGATGATCGCGTTCACCTGATCGGTGCCGCGGATCGACTGGTTGATGCCCTGGCTGAACAGGGTGACGGTACGCGGCGTGGCGGCGAACAGCTTGAAGAACTGTTCCAGCAGCGCGGGCGCGATGTCGCATGTCTTGGCCGTGGTCCACAGGTCATGGCCGGTGCGGATATGCTCCCAGAAGCCTTCGGGGGCGTTGACATGATCGGCCATATAGGCGGGATCGGTGATGCCTTCCTGATCACACCAGGCGAGCAACCCATTCATCAACGCCACGTCGGTGCCGGGCTTCACCGGCAGATGCAGGTCGGCGCCTTCGCAGGTTTCGGTACGGCGCGGATCGATGACGACCAGCTTGGTGCCGCGAGCAGCACGGGCAGCTTGAATACGCTGGTAAACGATCGGGTGGCACCAGGCCGTGTTGGAGCCGACCAGCACGATCAGGTCCGCTTCCTCCAGATCGCCATAGTTCGCTGGCACCACATCCTCGCCAAAGGCGCGGTTGTGACCGGCGACCGCGCTCGACATGCAGAGGCGGCTGTTGGTGTCGATGTTGGAAGTGCCGATGAAGCCCTTCATCAGCTTGTTGGCGACATAATAATCTTCGGTCAGCAGCTGGCCCGAAACATAAAAGGCGACGCTGTCGGGTCCGTAGCGATCGACCGTCTCGCGAAATTTCTTCGCCACAAGGTCAAGCGCCTTGTCCCAGCTGGCGCGCTTGTTGCCGATCATGGGATGCAGCAGGCGCCCGGTCAGGCCAACGGTTTCGCCCAGATGCGTGCCCTTGGAGCAGAGACGCCCGCCATTGGCCGGGTGCGCTTCATCGCCCCTGATCTTGACCGACCGGGGCCTGGTCTGCGTGGCCGAAATGCCGCAACCGACGCCGCAATAGGCGCAGGTGGTGCGGATGGCCTCTGTCATGCTCTTACCTCTTCGTCCCGAGGAACAAGATTTGGGTGGAGGCGCATGCCGCAAGGGATGGCCAGCAGACCGCCCCCACCCAGATCCCCGCCGCTATGGCTGGGGACCGGAAGCTCACGCGGCCGCCTTGAGCGCCGTGGGGCGGGCGATCAGGATGCGGCCGCCTTCCTCTTTCACGGCGATGGCCGGCGTGCAGCCTTCATCATTGCCCTGCGCCTCGCCCGTTTTCAGGGCGATGTTCCAGTTGTGCAGCGGGCAGGCGACGCTGTGGCCATGGACTATGCCCTGGCTCAGCGGCCCCTTCTTGTGCGGGCATTCATTGACCAGCGCGAAAACCTTGTCGTCGCTGGTGCGGAACACGGCGATTTCCTTTTCGCCAGCAATCTGCACCGTGCGGGCGCCGCGCTGGGGAATGTCGGCCAGCGTTCCGATGTCGATCCATGTCGTCATGTCGTTCACTCCGCAGCGATGGCGATGGGTTCGAGATGCTGGTGCAGTTCGGCATGTCGGCCCGCCGCACGCTCCGCCCATGGGTCGTCTTGAGAAAAGCTTTGCGAATAGAGGAAGCGGCTGCGCAGGGCCTCACGGCCTGCTTCGTCTTCCACAATGCGCTGCTTCACATATTCGACGCCGACACGCTCGATCCACGGCGCGGTGCGCTCCAGATAGCGGGCTTCTTCGCGGTAGAGCTGGATGAAGGCAGCGCAATAATCCAGCGCCTCCTGCTCGGTCGCGACCTTGCACAGCAGGTCGGTGGCGCGGACATGGATACCGCCATTGCCGCCGACATGCAGTTCATAGCCCGAATCCACGCAGACCACGCCAAAGTCCTTGATCGTCGCCTCCGCGCAATTGCGGGGGCAGCCGGAGGCCGCGATCTTGAATTTGTGGGGCATCCAGGAACCCCAGGTCATCCGCTCGATCTTGACGCCAAGGCCGGTCGAATCCTGCGTGCCGAAGCGGCACCATTCGCTACCGACGCAGGTCTTCACCGTGCGCAGCGACTTGCCATAGGCATGGCCCGACACCATGCCCGCGGCATTGAGGTCGGCCCAGACGGCGGGCAGGTCTTCCTTCTTGATGCCGAAGATGTCGAGACGCTGGCCGCCGGTGACCTTCACCATCGGCGCGTCATATTTCTCGACCACATCGGCGATGGCGCGCAATTCACGCGGGTTGGTCAGGCCACCCCACATGCGCGGAACGACCGAATAGGTGCCGTCCTTCTGAATGTTGGCGTGCATGCGCTCGTTGACGAAGCGGCTCTGCTGATCGTCCTGATACTCGCCGGGCAGCGCGCAGAGCAGATAGTAATTCAGCGCAGGGCGGCAGGAGGAGCAACCATCGGGGGTCGACCAGTGCAGCAGTTGCATCACTTCCGGGATCGAGCGCATATTCTGCGCCACGATCTCGCGGCGGACGTCATCATGGGTGAAGCTGGTGCATTTGCACATGGTCTTCGGACCCGAAGCCACATCGTCGCCAAGGGTGAGCGCCAGCAGATTTTCGACCAGACCGGTGCACTGGCCGCAACTTGCCGAAGCCTTGCAAGACCCACGCACCGCATCGAGGCTGCAATTGCCCGCTTCGATGCAAGCGACGACCTGGCCCTTGCTGACGCCGTTGCAGCCGCAAATCTCGGCATCGTCCGAGAGCGCCGCAACGGCCGCCTTAGGGTCCAGCGCGCCCCCTCCAGAGGCGAAGGCCTGGCCGAAGATCAGCAGGTCGCGAATGCCGCTGACGTCCTCGCCCTTCTTCAAAAGATCGAAATACCAGCCGCCATCAGCCGTATCGCCGTAGAGCACCGCGCCGATGATCCTGTCGTCCTTGACGATGACGCGCTTGTAAACGCCGCGCGAGGCGTCGCGCAGGACAATGTCCTCGCAGCCATCCCCGCCCGAAAAGTCACCCGCCGAAAAGACATCCAGACCCGCGACCTTGAGCTTGGTCGAGGTGACCGAACCCTTGTAACCCGTGTGCTGATCGGTAAGGCCGTCGGCAAGGCTGCGGCACATATCCCACAGCGGCGCGACAAGGCCGTAGACATTGCCGTCATGCTCGACGCATTCGCCGACCGCGAGGATGTCAGGGTCGCTGGTGACCATATGGTCATCGACCTTGATGCCGCGATTGACCTCCAGCCCGGCTTCGCGGGCCAGCGCGGTCGAAGGGCGGATGCCCACCGCCATGACGACGAGGCTGGCCGGGATTTCGCGGCCATCCTTCAGGCGCACGCCCTCCACCTTGCCGTCGCCATAAATGGCTTCGGTATTCGCGCCCGTCAGGATGGTCTGGCCCCGGCCTTCCAGCGCGGATTTCAGCAGCCAGCCCGCCGCCTCATCAAGCTGCCTTTCCATCAGCGTGTCCATGAGGTGGATGACGGTCACCTTCATGCCGCGCAGCGTGAGGCCGTGCGCTGCTTCCAGGCCCAGCAGGCCACCGCCGATCACCACCGCATTGCCGCCCTTTCCGGCGGCTTCCAGCATTGTATCGACATCCTTCATGTCGCGGAAGCTGATGACGCCGGGCAGGTCCTTGCCGGGCACCGGAATGATGAACGGATCGGAGCCTGTCGCGATCAGCAGCTTGTCATAACCGACGGTGCGGCCCGATTCACTGGTGACGGTCTTGGCCGCGCGGTCGATCGCCGTCACCGGATCACCTGCGATCAGCTCGATATTGTTGTCGAGATACCATTCGCGATTGTTGATGACGATGTCATCGAAGCTCTTTTCACCCGCCAGAACGGGCGAGAGCATGATGCGGTTATAGTTCACATAGGGTTCTGCGCCGAAGATGGTGACGCGATAGCGCCCGGCGTCCCGCGCCAGCAGTTCCTCGACGGCGCGGCAACCAGCCATGCCGTTGCCCACAACCACCAGATGTTCGCGAACATCTTCGGAGGGCACGAAGATTTCCTCTTCGTTGGCCGCTCCCGGTCCGGCGTTGTTCTGAAAATCCATCCCTTGACTCCAGAATAAAAAAAAAAGCCGCCATCCGGACGCTTGGGCTTTGAACCCAAAGGTCTGGATGGCGGCTTTGCCATCATTCACGCGTCGCCAGTCCGTCCATGGACCAGTTCAGCTATGTGAGTGGAGGACAACCTTGTCCTTCGCAGTGCAGCATAGATGAACGGCGATCAGGGTCAAGGCGATTCGGAAGAAACTTTTCTTAAAGAACACCCCCCCGTTTGGGCTGAGCCTGTCCTGAGCTTGATAGAAGGGTCCTCTCCTTTCTTGAAGAGAAGTGAAGCCCTTCGACAAGCTCAGGGCGAACGGAGGCAAGAAGTTCCCGGACACCAAAACAAGGGCGGCGGCTCCTCTTTCGAGGGCCGCCGCCTCCTGTCCGGTTAACTTGCCTCAGATGCGGGCGCCGCTGCTCCAGGTCGCGCGCCAGCGGGCGCGGACCAGCGAGATGCCGAGGAAAGCCGCCACGGCCAGCCCCGCGAAGATCAGGAAGCCGGGCGCGAAGCTGCCGGTGAACTGCTTGGCAATGCCGAGCGATGAGGCGAGATAGAAGCCGCCAATGCCGCCCGCCATGCCGACGAGGCCGGTCATGACGCCGATTTCCTCCTGGAAACGCTGCGGCACCAGTTGGAACACCGCGCCGTTGCCGACGCCCAGCGCCAGCATCGCCGCGACGAAGAAGCCAAGGGCAGACACCAGCGTCGGCGCATAGGAGACGCCCGCCAAAGCCAGCGCGGCGGCGATATAGACCATCATCAGCGCCTTCACGCCGCCGATCCTGTCAGCCAGCGCGCCGCCCATCGGACGGACCAGCGATCCGGCGAAAACGCAGCCTGCCGTGCAGTAGCCCGCGACGATCGGCGTCAGGCCGAACTGGTCGGTGAAGTAGATCGGCAGCGATGCAGCAAGGCCGACAAAACCGCCGAAGGTCACTGAATAAAAGCCCATCAGCCACCAGGCGTCAGCGCTCTTGAGCGGGTGAAAATAGTCGACCAGCTTCTTGGGCGCGGGCGCGTTGGGTGCGTTCTTCGCCATCAGCATATAAACGATGAAGACGATGGTGAGCGGGATGCAGGCAAGGCCCAGCACCGCGTTCCAGCCGAACAGCTTGGCCAGCACCGGGGCGAAGAGAGACGCGAGCACCGTGCCCGAATTGCCCATTCCGGCGAGGCCCATGGCCTTGCCCTGATGCTCCGGCGGATACCAGCGGCTGGCGAGCGGCAGGGCGATCGCGAAGCTGGCCCCCGCAAAGCCCAGGATCACGCCCAGCGCGAGCGTGCCGCCGAAGCTGTTCACACCCATGAACCAGGCGGTGAAGAGGCCGGCTATGACGATCACCTGGCTGATCGCACCTGCCTGCTTGCAGCCGATGCGGTCGACCAGCAGACCGTTTACGACGCGGAGCAGAGCGCCCGCCAGCGTCGGAACGGCGACCATCAGCCCCTTTTCAGCAGGGGTGAGGCCCAGTGTCTTGGAAATGGACGGAGCGAGCGGCCCGAGCAGCACCCAGACCATGAAGGCCAGATCGAAATAGAGGAAAGCAGCGATCAGCGTCGGCGTGTGGCCAGCCTTCCAGAAACTGGTCTGGCCGCTTTCCCCCTCACCCTTCGGGCGATCCCAATAAGCAGTTGCCATGATGACGTCCCTCGATCTTGTGAAATGGACATGAAAAAAGCCGCTCCCCGACGCCTGCTATAAACAGGGTCCGGCCAGCGGCTTTGCTGCAAATTCTGGTACTGGGAGAGCGCGGCCCCATCCTTGGGCGTGCTCGTCCATGAAACGCGCTTCGTCGCGCGATCTTTGTCTTATCTAATGATTCGGGTCATGTTGCAAGGCACAATTTTCCGCTCATCCGGCGGCGTGATCCACAATGGATGCTGAAACAAGTTCAGGATGACGATCAAGGAGATGCAGGGCCTAGAAGCTGGCGAGGAAGTCTTCGATGCGTTCGGGGTCGAATACCCGCCCGTCGAAAAAGCGATCCGGCCCCAGCGTCAGTTCACCCCGCTTCGACCCCACAGCCAGCGGCTGGGCCACGGCGCCTTCCACCTTCATGCTGGCGCCGGGGATGGGCACATTGCTTTCGGCCAGCGCCCGGCGGAAGATGTCAGGGCGAAAGACCGATCCGGCCTTCGCCGCGTTTTCGGGCGTGTGGTCGACCATTTTCCAGCGGACCAGCTGCGAATAAAGCCAGAGGGCCTGGCTGCGCCACGGGAAGGGCGTCGCCTCACGGGAAAAGAGCATGAAGTCGGGCATATCCAGCGGCGGCATGTCCGCCCGCGCGGTGATTCGGCCCGATAGCGCGCGCAGGATGAGGTCCGCAGGCTGATCCACGAAATGCGGCTGGGACAGGAGGTGGGCGAGCGCTTCATGATTGGCGGGATCGTCGCACCATGCGGCGGAGCGGACCAGCGCCCGGATCAGCGCGTCCACGACCTGCGAATTTTCCTCAAGCCAGGGGGTGCGGAAGGCCAGCACCTTTTCAACGCCACGCCGCCAGATGCGCTCGCCGATCGCGACCGCTTCGGCAAGACCGGCATCGACCGCCGCGCTGCCCCAGGGCTCGCCAGCGATGAAGCCGTCAATCTCCCCCGCGCGCATCGCCTCCACCGTCAGCGACGGCGGCACCACGCGCAGCAGCACGTCGCGGTCGGGATCTACCCCCGCGCTCGCCAGCCAGTAACGCAGCATGACGGCATGGCTGGAGAAGCGGTGGACGATGCCAATGACGGGCTTGCGCTTCCACAGGCCGATGGCGGCGGCGAAGTCATGCGCGGTGCCCAGCGGATCGTTGAGCCGCGCGGCGACGTCAGGGTCCAGCGCCTGGGCAAACTCCTTCGCCATGACCAGCATATTGCCGTTGACGTTGAGCTTGTAGGGCGCGGAAAGCGGCGCTGGCTGCTGGCTCAAGCCCAGCGTCACGGCGATGGCGAGCGGGGCCAGCATATGCGCGGCCTGCACCTGGCCGAAGATCAGCCGGTCGCGCAGCGTCGCCCAGCTGACCGTCCGGACGAGGTCGAGCGCAATGCCCTCTTCCTCGGCAAAGCCCTTTTCGCGCGCGACGGCCAGCACAGCGGAGTCGGTCAGCGGCAGATAGGCGATGCGCAGGGGCGTCGTCCCGATGATCGTCATAGCCCCCCTCCCAACAGGTCGCTGGCGGTGATCAATGCCTGGGCGACGTCCACGATCTTCTTCCCCTGGTTCATAGCGCTCGACCGCAGCAGCGCATAGGCATCGGGTTCGGACAAGCCCCGCTGGCTCATCAAGATGGATTTGGCGCGGTCGATGATCTTGCGGTCGGACAGGGCGGTGCGCGCCTCGTCCAGTTCGGTCTGGAGCCGGGCGAAGGCGTTGAAGCGGCGAACCGCCAGTTCCAGAACCGGCTTCACCCGTTCCTTGCGCAGGCCATCGACCACATAGGCGGACACGCCCGCGTCGATGGCGGCCCCGATCATCGATTCGTCCGACTGATCGACGAACATGACGATGGGCCGGGCGAGCGCGCGGCTGACGGAGAGCATTTCCTCCAGCGTGTCGCGGCTGGGACTGCCCAAGTCCATCAGCACGACATCGGGCGCCATGCGTTCGAGCCGCGCGACGAAGCCGCCGCGCGGAGGGACGATATGGATATCGTCATAGCCCGCCTCGCGCAGTCCCTCCTCCAGAACCGTCGCGCGCAGGCCGCTGTCATCGATGATGACGATTCGCATGGCCCCAGCCCCTTTGGCCTTTCAGTGACCGCGATGCTGCGCCGCGTCAATCGGCCTGTCAAACGGCAGGACCGGTCAGTGCGCGGAAGACGTGTCCACCTTGCCGGTGGGCCGGGGGCCAAGCCAGATCAGCGCCGCCGCCGCGAAAAGGCAGAGCGAGGCCACGAAGAAGACATAGTCCATGGAGATCACAGTCGCCTGCTGGTCCACGAGGTCGGACAGCATCTGACGGCTCTGCTCAGGCGAAAAGCCGCTTCCGGTGAGGGGCGCGGCGGCATCCGGCGGCAGGGCCGAGACCATTTCGCTGCGCGAGGTGCGCTGGCCATCGCTCCAGCCCGTCAGCACCACGGACGTGGTGATGGCGACCGCGATGGTGCGCAGGAAGCTCTGCATCCCGGCGGCGGAGGCCGTTTCCTCCGGCAGGACCGACCCCAGCGTCAATGTGGTGAGCGGGATCATGAAGAAGGGCATGGCGAAGCCCTGCACGATCTGCGGCATGGCCAATGTCCAGAAATCCGCCGTGCTGGTCCACCCCGCCCGCCAGAAGGTCGCCATTCCAAGCCACACGATCGCGCCCGACACCAGGATGCGTGCATCGACCTTGTTCATGACGCGCGCCGCGATGGGCGCGGTCAGAATGGCGGTGGAGGCGGTGAAGGCCGTGACGAAACCGGCCGACGTGGCGGTATAGCCCATCGACATCTGCAACCATTGCGGGATGATCACGATCCCCGCGAAATAGGCGCCAAAGCACAGCGCCAGCGACACGACGCCGGACGTGAAGCCGATATGGCGGAAGACCTTCAGGTCCACCACGGGATGTTCTTCAGTCAATTCCCAGATCAGGAAGACGCAAAAGCCGATCGCCGCCAGCACCGCCAGCGTCACGATGAGCGGATCGCCGAACCAGTCGCGGTCCCGGCCAAGGTCCAGCATGACCTGGAGGCAGCCGATCCAGAAGATCAGCAGGCCAAGGCCGACATAGTCGATGGGCAGCTTGCGCGGTTCGTTCTCCGCCGGGCGCAGCAGGACCATGGCCGCGAATACGCACAGGGCAGCGATCGGCAGGTTGATGAAGAAGATCCAGTGCCAGCTCCAATTGTCGCTGATGTAGCCGCCGATGATTGGCCCCGCCGCCGGCCCGATCAGCGTCGTCATCGCCCAAAGGCCCATCACGCGGGCGCGCTGGTCGGGCGGGAAGATGCGGACGAGCAACGTCTGCGACATGGGCATGATGGGGCCGCCGCAAATCCCCTGCCCGATGCGGCAGGCGACGATCATGCCAAGGCTCATCGACAGGCCGCACAGCAGCGAGAAGATGCCGAAGCCCACCATGCTGAAAGTGAAGACCCTGACCGTGCCGAATCGTTGGGAAAGCCAGCCGGTCAACGGCACGCAGATCGCTTCCGCGACGGCGTAGGAGGTGATGATCCAGGTGCCCTGATCGGGCGTGATGCCCAGATTCCCCGCGATATGCGGCACCGACACGTTGGCGATGGTCAGGTCCAGCACCACCATGAAGTTGCTGAGCGCCAGCACGAGCGCCGCCAGCGTGCGCTGACGCGGAGTCAGGGACGAGATGCCGTCGGCAAGGCTGCTCACGGGCGTTTCCTTATGCGCCGGTCAGATCGATCTCGGCTTCCATCGAAAGCCCGACGCGCAAGGGGTGCGCAGCCAGTTCCTTGGGGTCGAGCGCGATGCGGACCGGCAGGCGCTGAACCACCTTGATCCAGTTGCCGGTGGCGTTCTGCGCCGGGATCAGCGCCATCGACGAGCCGGTGCCGCCGGAAAAGCCGACGACCTTGCCATGATAGACCACGTCGCCGCCATAAAGGTCGGAAATGACCTCCGCTGGCATGCCGATCCGCACGCGGCGCAGCTGCCGTTCCTTGAAATTGGCGTCGACATAGACCTGGTGGAGCGGCACGATGGTCATGATCGGCGTGCCTTGCGCGACACGCTGGCCGACCTGAACCTGCCGCCGCGTGACCACGCCGTCGATCGGCGCGCGGATCACCGTGCGTTGAAGGTCAAGCCGTGCATTTTCCACCTTCGCCTTGGCAGCAAGCACGGCGGGATCGGTTTCGGCCGACAAGCCCCGGACCAGCGCATCGTTCGCAGCCAGCTGCCCTTGCGCCGCGCCGCGCGTGGCTTCGGCCA
>NZ_ATHO01000046.1 GCF_000445065.1 Sphingobium quisquiliarum P25
CGCCGCCGGCTCCGCCGCCGCCGCCCACTCCAGCGACGCGTGCAACGCCGCGCAGCTCGCCGGGCAGCTGGCTCAGCGATGCCGACTATCCCAGCCGCGCGCAGCGTGAAGAACGTTCGGGCACCGCTGGCTTCCGGCTGGAGATCGGCCCGGATGGACGTGTCACCAACTGCACCATCACCTCTTCGACGGGCCATCCGGACCTTGATGAGGCGACCTGCCGCCTGCTTCCCCGCCGTGCGCGGTTCAAGCCGGCGACGGCTGCGGGGGGCGGCCCCATGTCCGACACCTACAATGGTCGCATCACGTGGCGACTGCCTGAATGATTTTGGCGGGAAGGCCGGCGCCGCCGCCTTCCCCGGTTATTGATCCTTTGAGAGGGAAGTCTTGAAAATGTTGATGTATCTCGCAGCAGCAGCCGCGCCTAAGCCCGAGAATCCGTATGGGCTCATGGAAGCCCTGGAGCAGGGGGGCACGATCGCCTGGACCGTGTTCATCATTCTGGTCGGCATGTCCGTCGGCACCTTCTACATCCTGTTCACCAAGCTGATCGAGCAGCAGAAGGTCATCAACCAGGGCAAGAAGGTGCGTGCGACCTTCTGGCGCGCCGCGACGCTGAAGGAAGGTTCGGCGAAGCTGGAAAAGAACTCCGCCTACAAGCAGATCGTCGATGACGGCATCAAGGCGCAGGAAGAACACACCAAGCTGACCGATCCGGTCGAAGCCCATGACTGGCTGCACGGCTCGCTCGCCCGTTCGGAAGCGTCGATCAACTCGAAGCTGGGCGGCGGCCTCGCCTTCCTCGCGACCGTTGGTTCGACCTCGCCGTTTATCGGTCTGTTCGGTACGGTTATCGGCATCTACCGCGCGCTCATCAAGATCGGCGCCGCCGGTCAGGCCTCGATCGACGCCGTCGCCGGTCCGGTCGGTGAAGCTCTGATCATGACCGCGCTGGGTCTGGCCGTGGCCGTTCCCGCGGTGCTCGCCTACAACTTCTTGCAGCGCCGCAACAAGTCGATCGCCGAGCAGCTGAACGGTTTCACCGTCGACCTGCTGGCTCACCTCGTGTCGAACGGCGCGGTGAAGCCCACTTTGGCTCCGGCTCCGGCTGCTCCGGCCGCTAAGCCTGCCGCGGCTGCGACCAAGGCCTGATTGGTCAAGCGCCGGCGGGGAACCGGCGGGCGGCTGCGACCGCCAAGGTTCCCTGCCGGTCGTGGGCCCTGCATGACGGGGCGCCATCGACACGGATGTTAGGAAATTATCAATGGCAATGAGTGTTGGCTCCGACGGCGGTGATGACAAGCCGATGTCCGACATCAACACGACGCCGCTCGTCGACGTCATGCTGGTGTTGCTCATCATCTTCCTCATCGCGGTCCCGGTCGTCGTCCAGACGGTTCAGCTACAGCTCCCCAAGGTCGCGTTCGAGCCGACGACGACGAAGCCGGAAAATGTCTCCCTGTCGATCACGACGGGCAGCGACGGCAGCTGTGCGGTCTATTGGAACCTGACCAGGGTGTCTTCGGACGAGTTGCTCGACCGCGCGGTCGCGAAGCTCGAAGCGGACATCAAGAAGGCGGGCGGCGTTGAAAATCTGACGCCGGAGGATCTGCCCGAAGTGCATATCCGCGGCGACATCAATACCCCCTACCGGTGCATCGGCGGCACCATCTACACGATGCAGCGCGCCGGTTTCCCGAAGGTCGGCTTCATTTCCGAGCCCGAACCGGGCACGAATGTGCAGCGGCTTTAAGTAGAGTCTTTTGTTGACGCATTTTCGAACCGAATGGCCGGCAAGCGGCCATTCCCGGAAATGCTCTAGGAGTATCGCCCCATGGCAATGAGTGCCGGAAGTGAAGATGGCGAGCCGATGGTGGAAATGAACACGACGCCGTTGATCGACGTCATGCTCGTTCTCCTCATCATGTTCATCATCACCATCCCGATCCAGACCCACGCGGTCAAGATCGACCTGCCGCAGAACGCGCCGCCGACCGACAGCGTCATCGATCCTGTCAAGAACAAGGTGGCGATCGATGCCAGCGGCGTCATCACCTGGAATGGTTCGGCCATCGACCTGCTGACCCTGCGTCAGTATTTGCAGCAGTCGCTGCGTTTGCCGGTCGAACCCGAATTGCAGTTCCAGCCGAATGCTGCGACCCGCTATGTCGTCGTTGACGAGGTGCTGGCGGAAATCAAGCGCGCGGGCGTGACGAAGCTGGGCTTCGTCGGGAACGAGCAGTATAGCCGTTTCTAAGGGCTGATCACGCCGCCGCCGTCTGGCCGGGAATCTGACTTCCCGTTTCCGGGCGCGGACAAAGGCGACGCAATCAGCTTGCGACAGACGCTGATCTAACGGGGCCGCTGATGCGGCCCCTTTTTTGTGCGCGCTGCAAGCTTCATTGTTTTTTTACCTCGATCGGCGATCATCCGGCTTGGGAATGCGATGGTCATCATGGGCGCAGAATTTCAAATCGACGTTTCGCGAAATGAAGGCCGCCAGGCCGCGCGCCGCCACTTGCTGGTGCCCGTGAAGGTGCGGCGGCCGGGCGAAACCTGGTTCAGGAGCAAGGTGGCCGACCTTTCCGTGACCGGCTTTCGCCTCCAGAGCTTCATGAAATTGGCCAGCGGCGACAGCCTGTGGATCATGCTGCCCGGCTTCGAAGGCCGCCGCGCGCTCGTTCTGTGGACAAGGGGCCATGAAGCAGGCTGCCAGTTCGAACGTCCGCTCCACCCCGCCATACTCGACCATATCGTGCGGATCAGCCTCTAAGGCCAAGGCGCTTCGTGGCAGCGCCGCCAGCTGCACGATCCCATCGTCTTTCCGTCAAGCCGAACCACAGGAAGAACCGCTCCGCCTTGTTCGCCAGATGCGATGGCCAGTTTTTTCGCGCCGGGGCTGAATTGAAGCTCGCCCATCCGCGCGGGTGTTCACAATGATGCCAGCATCTGCCTCTCCCGCCTCCCGCCGTGAAGGGCAGGGGAAGGAAGCTCCGCCAGATGGCAAAAGCCTATCGCGGCCTCTGCTATCGCCCATGTTGCCCCTATAAGGGCCCCATCTTCCTGCGAAAGCAGCAGTCCAGTTCAATCTTGAGATTAGGCCGCTGCTCGCACGAAAGTGAGATGGGGCCGATCGCTCAGTCCTCACCCTCAACCAACCGGCGCATCCTGGAATTGAAGGCTCGCCAGCCTCGCATAGAGCCCGCTTTTCGTCATCAGCGACGCGTGATCGCCCTGTTCGACCACACGACCTTCATCCAGAACGATGATGCGATCGGCCGCGCGCACCGTCGCCAGCCGATGGGCGATGACGATGGTGGTCCGCCCTTTCATCAGGCGTCCGAGCGCATCCTGCACCAGCCGTTCGGACTCCGCGTCCAGGGCCGATGTCGCCTCGTCCAGCAGCAGGATCGGCGCGTTGCGCAGCAGCGCCCGCGCGATCGACAGCCGCTGCCGCTGCCCGCCCGAAAGGCGCGCTCCCCCTTCGCCCAGATAGCTGTCCAGCCCTTGGGGCAGCGCGCGAAGGAACGCTTCGGCATTGGCCGCGCGCGCTGCGTCCCAAATCTCCTCATCGCTCGCATCCCACCGGCCGAACCGCAGATTGTCACGTGCCGAAGCGGCAAAGATCACGCTGTCCTGCGGCACCATGGCCATCATGCTGCGAACGTCCGCCGGGTCGCTTTCCGGCAAGGCAACGCCATTGAGCCGGATCACGCCCGAGTCAGGATCGTAGAAGCGCAGCGCCAACTGGATCAGCGTCGACTTGCCCGCGCCGGACGGGCCGACGACGGCGACCGTCTCGCCCGGCGCTATGTCCAGCGTCACGCCATGCAGCGCCGCCTGGTCCGGCCGGGTGGGGTAGCTGAAATGCACGTCATCGAACTGGAGGCGCGCGCCCTGGGGCAGGCGGGGCAGGGGTACGGGGCGCGCGGGTGCGACGATCTGCGGCGCCGCCGTCATCAGTTCATGCAGCCTGCTCGCCGCCCCCGCGCCCCGCAGCAAGTCGCCCCATGTTTCGGACAGCGCGCCGAAAGCGCCCGCCACCAATCCGCCCGTCAGTACGAATGCGGCGATGCTGCCCCCCGACAGACGCCCCGCCGCGACGTCCAGCGCGCCCTGCCACATCACCATCGTGATCGACCCGAACACCAGCCCGATCACCACCGCCGTCATTATCGCGCGCAGGATGATCCGCTGCCGCGCGGTGGCGAAGCCTTCCTCCACCGCTGCGTCGAACCGGCCCGATTCCCGCTGTTCCTGCCCGAATGCCTGGACGACCTTCATCGCGCCCAGCACTTCGGCGGTGATGCTGCCGACGGCGGCCAGCCTGTCCTGGCTGGCGCGGGACAGCTTCCTCACTCGCCGTCCCAGGCTGATCATCACCAGCAGCACGACGGGAATGCCCAGCAGCAGCAGGGCGGCCAGCTTCGGCGCCAGCGCGAACAGGTAGATCAGGCCGCCAACGCCCGTCACGATGTTGCGCAGCGCCACTGACACGGTCGATCCCACCACCTGATCGATGATCGCGGTGTCGGCGGTCATGCGCGACGCGATCTCGGAAGGGCGGTTCTCCTCGAAAAAGCGGGGCTCCAGCCGCAGCAGGTTCGCCTGCGTCGCTGACCGGATGTCCGCGACCACCCGCTCGCCCAGCCAGGACACGAAGTAGAAGCGCGCGGCGGTCGCCAGCGCCAATATGATCACGATCAGCAGCAGATATTGGAACCAGCGGCTGATGTCGCCGCCACCCATGAATCCGCGGTCGATGACCAGCCGGAATCCGCTGGGGATCGCCAGCGTGGCGGCCGACGAGACGATCAGCGCGGCCAGCGCTCCGGCAATCCGCCCCGGATAGCGCGCCGCAAAGCGCCACAACATCCGCAGGCTGCCAAGAGAGGATCGCGCATCCCCGCGCGCGCCGGATTTTTCCGCATCTTCCATGCGGGCGCGCTTAGCAGCCCGCGCATCATCCCTCAACGAGGGATCGGATGGAGACCGGAGACGTTCGTCAGGCGCGGGGCGTGATCTGCGCCGCCAGCGTCATGATCCGGCGGGAAGGCGCGCGGCCGGTGAGCGCATAGGCCATGTCCCCCGCCTCCCAATAAGCGATGATGTCGCCCGCGCGGCGCGCCAGCAACGGCCGCGCCCCGGCCGGGGTTTCGGCGCGGTCGGCGAAGAAGGTCAGCTGCTCCCCCTCTGGCGTCACGATCGACACGGCGATGGCCGGACTGTCGGGTGTCGGGAACAGTTGCACGTCGTTGACCTGCCAATTGCCGGGAAAGCGCGGCAGGACGATGCCGGTGGAGCGCCGGATCTCATCGGTATTGAGCATCGCGCTTTCGAGCTGCGACGCCATATTCTGCCGCAACAGGCCTGCGCGATGGGATGCCGCGGCTTCATCCAGAAAGGGGCTGGCCTGCGCCGCCTGCGGAAATTCGCCAAGTGCGCCCCGCGCGATCCACCCGGTGGAAATCAGGGCGGCGATCGCGGCGGCGCGGCCCAGATGCCGCCAGCCGCCCGCGCCTTCATTATCATTGGCGACCGGCACCGTCATGTCACGGCGGCGGCCGACGAGCGTCCCCTTCGTCCCGTCATGCATCAGGCGGAAATCGATATGGGGCCAGCGCTGCCGCCACCGGCGCGCGACCAGCCGCTCGCCCGGCCGCGCCGCATCGTCCAGCAGCACGACGGCATTGGGGGAGAGGCGCGCGAACAGGCTGTCGGCCGCGCCGCGCACCAGCGGATGCACGCTCCAGGGCGGCCCGTCGATGATCAGCAGGTCGATGCGGTCGGGCAGATTGTCCAGCGCATACCAGCGCCCCGGCCAATCCTCGCTTTCGCTGGTCAGTGGAGCATGGCGCAGGTCGGCCTTCAATCCATGATCGGCCAGCCATGTCCGCGTCGCATCGGCAAAGCCGCCATGCTGGTCGAAACTGGTCAGCCGCCCGCCGCCATGCAGCGCCAGAGCGCGCGCCGCGATCAGCGTGGACGCGCCTGCGCCCAGTTCCACCACCTGCGCAGGCCGCAGCCGCGCGATTTCCCGCACGATATGCCGCAGGAAGCCGATATCGGCCTTCCAGCTTCCCAGATGGGGCAGGGCGTCGTGCGGCAGGCCCAGTTCGTCCAGCAGGGCGCGCTTGTCCGCCTTCCGCCCGCCCGACAGGCTGGCCAGCAGCCAGGGCCAGCCGATCGCGCCAAAGCCGATGCGCCAGGCAAGATCGGACAAGCGCCGCCGTGCAGGATCGCCCGCCCGTTCAGCCAGTGGCAGAAATCCGGTCAGTTCACGGGAAGTCACAGCGCGCCTAATCCTTGTTTCGACAGCCGGCGGGACTATGCGGCGGCTTGGGATTTTCGCATAGAGCCGATGCTCGCTCCGTCAATTCTCCTGATAGGGAACGCCGATGACCCGCATAATTTCCGCGACTGTCGAACGCTGGCCGGTGGCGGGCGCCTTCATCATCAGCCGGGGGGCGAAGACGGTGGTGGATGTCGTGACCTGTCTTGTCGGCGATGAAGATCATGTGGGCCGGGGGGAAGGCACCGCCATCTATTATGAGGGCGAAACGGCGGAAGGCTGCGCGGCGGCGATCAACGCCTATGACGGCCCGCTCGACCGGCAGTTCCTGTTGCACGCCATGCCGCGCGGGGCCGCGCGCAACGCGCTCGACTGCGCCTTGTGGGATCTGGAAGCGAAGAGGGCGGGGATTCCCGTATGGAAGCTCGCCGGGCTGGAGCCGCCCGCGCCGCTGCCCACCGCCTTCACCATCAGCCTCAATGATCCGGCCCGGATGGAGGCGGATGCGCGCGCGGCCGCCGCGCGCGGCTTCGCGCTGCTGAAATGCAAGCTGACCGGCGAGGGCGATCTGGCCCGCATTGCGGCGGTCAGGGCTGGCGCGCCTGCCGCGCGGCTGATCGTCGACGCCAATGAAAGCTGGCACGATCTGGACATCGCCGCGCAGGCACAGGCGCTGTCGGAACTTGGTGTCGAGATGGTGGAGCAGCCGGTCCTCCATGGCCGGGAGGAGCGGCTGGCGGGCATTCGCGCGCCATTGCCGCTCTGCGCCGACGAAAGCTGCCACACGCGCGCCGACCTCGACCGGCTGGGCGATTTCGACGCGGTGAACATCAAGCTCGACAAGGCGGGCGGCCTGACCGAGGCGCTGGCGCTGGCGCGGGAGGCGCGCGAACGCGGCTTCCGCATCCTGGTGGGCTGCATGCTGGGCACGTCGCTGGGCATCGCCCCCGCCGCGCTGGTCGCGCAAGGCGCCGACTGGATCGACCTTGACGGCGCATTGCTGCTGGCCAGCGACCGGGAGGGTGGGCTGCCGCTCAAGGACGGCCTGCTCCATCCTGGCACCCTCTGGGGAACGGGTCAGTAGCCCAGCGTCAGTCCTGCGGTGTAATATTTGGGGCCCAGATTGCCCTTGATCTTCAGCTTGGGCATCAGCGGCATGGCGATGGTCGCATAGGGACGCGGATCGTCGCCGCTGAACCGGACGCCAGCGCCGATGGTCGCGGCGGCGGGCAGCGTGTAGGTCGCCTCGACCCGGCCATAGAGCGATGCATCACCGTCATGCAGATAGACGCCAGCGCCCGGCGTCAGGCTGAAACCCGCCAGGTCCAGCGCGTAGCCAGCGCCCAGCTCCGCGCCCCAATCGCCCTGCGCGCGGCCGTAATTGGCCTCAACGCCCAGCCCTTCGGCATGAGCGGCAGGCGCGATCGCCAGCATCGCCAGCGCCGCGCCGATCGCGCCTTTCTTCCGGTTGAACATCGCAATCCCTTTTCAATCCAAAATCCTGCGCTTCTCCTGAATCCGTCACGTCCCACCAGCAAGCTGCGGCGGGACGGACCGAATCGAAAATCCGTTCAGGTGAAGCGCCTGGGCGCGCCTTCGACATGGATGGGGTCGGGATAAGGCATGATGGCGGTGCCGTCCGGCGCGGCGGTGAAGCTGGTCTGCGTCGGGTAGGCGAACTCGATCCCCTCGGCCTTGAACCGCTTCCATATGGCGATGCCGATGCGGTGGCGGGACAGGAAATAGTCGTGCCGGTCGGGGTCGGGCACGTCGAAGTTCAACTCATAGTCCAGCGAACTCGCGCCAAAGCGCACCAGCCCGGCATTGACGAAGATGAAACCCTCCGCCTCCACGATTTGCCGCAGCATGTCCGGAATGGCGTCCGCCTTTTCATCGGGCGTCTGGTATATGATGCCGAGGCCGAAGGTCACCCGCCGCTGCGCCAGCGTTTGCAGGCTGGTGATTTCCTTCTGCAACAGGTTCGCGTTCGAAATCACCTTCTTCTCGCCCGACATGGCGCGCAGGCGGGTGGATTTCAGGCCGATGCGCTCCACCCGCGCGGTGGTCTGGTCATAGGTGATGACCTCGCCCCGGCGGAACGGCTTGTCGAAGATGATCGACAGGGCGGCGAACAGGTCGGAAAATATCCCCTGCGCGGCAAGGCCGATGGCGATGCCGCCGATGCCAAGACCAGCGACCAGGCCGGTGACGTTGACGCCCAGATTGTCGAGCACGACGACAGCGGCGATCGCGAACAGGGCGAAGGTCACCAGGACGCGGATCAGCCCCATCGCGTTGGCCAGCGTCTCGCCATGGCCGTCTTCCGCCGATGTCCGGCGCTCGATCAGGCCCAGGATGATTTCGCGCGCCCAGATGGCGGCCTGGAACACGGCGGCGATGGTGAACAGGAAGCTGACGGTGCTCAGCAGCAGTAGCGGCGGATTGGCGTAGCTGACGACCAGCCGCGCCGCGACCATGACCATGAAGAAATGATTGGTCCGCGATATCGCCCGCCCTATGACATGGGACAGGCCGAGCGGGTCGCCCGGCCGCGTCAGGATGCGCTTGGCAAAGCCCAGCAGCGCCGCAAGCGCCAGATAGATGATGATCGCCGCCCCGGCCGCGATCAATATCTGCAACGAATGGACGCTGAGCCAGTCCAGAGTGGCACGCCACATCTCCGCGAGATTGGGCAGGCGCACGTCCATTGCGGGCGGGACAGGGTCTTTCTTCGCGGTCATGAACATCCTTGATCTGACAGGCGGTCAGGCCGCCATCGGGAGCGCGGGGGTCGCCCCGCCTTCTTCCAGAAAGGCGATCAGTCCGCGTTCGTAACGGGTGAGATAGCGCGTGCTGCGCGGCAAGCGAAGCCCCTTGCGCCATTCGTCCTGCCCCGATTTGCAGAGGTCGATCAGCGCCGGGTGGATATAGCTTTTGCGGCTGATCGCGGGCGTGTTGCCCAGCGCCTCGGCCACGGGCGCGACCATCTGGGCGAGCGAAACCGGCCCGGACGCCAGCGTTTCGAAGGCGATCGTCGATGCGCCCCATGTGCGGAAATGCTTGGCGGTGAAATCGCCGCCCATCGCTTCGGCGATATAGGCGTTGACGTCTCCCGAACTGATCGGCCGCGCGATGCCGTCCTCGTCCAGATATTGGAACAGATGCTGCCCCGGCAGGTCCTGCATCGCCCGCACGAAGCGCAGCAGCCGCCGGTCGCTGATGGTCAGATCATGTTCGCGCCCGGACTTGGCGCGGTAACGCAGCCGCATCCGCTGCCCTTTCAGGTCCAGATGACGGCGGCGCAGGGTGGTCGCGCCGAAACTCTTGTTGGCGGCCGCATATTGCTCATTGCCCACCCTGACCTTGGCCAGGTCCAGCAGGCGGACGACGGCGGCGATGGTCCGTTCCTTGCGCAGCCCCCGGCTGGACAGGTCAGCCTCGATCCGCGCGCGCAGCTTGGGCAAGGCGCGCCCGAAGGCAGCGCAGCCGCCATATTTTTCCGCCTCGCGCGCGGCGCGGAATTCGGGATGGTAACGATATTGCTTGCGCCCCCGGTCGTCATAGCCGGTCGCCTGGATGTGGCCGTTGGGCTTGGGGCAGAACCAGCAGTCGCGATAGGCGGGGGGCATGCCGATGCCGTTCAGCCGGTCGATCTCTTCCCGGTCGGTGATGCGCGTGCCGTCCGGCAGGAAATAGGCCCAGCCCCGCTTGAGCGCCTTGCGCGAAATCCCCGGTAGACTGTCATTGGAGTGGACGAGGCGGCTTTGGGGCATGGGTTCCTTCTCAGCCTGACAGAACCCGCCGTCTCCCGCTTCGTTCCCCCTTGCCGGGCCGTCGCGGCGCGCCTTTCGTCAGGACCGGCCAGGAAGCGAGCGGACCGGCCGCGCGCCGTCGTTCAGCCGCCAATGCTGCGGCTGGCGGCGGATGACGGACAGGTGCGCCAGGGTGATGGTCGTGGCCAGCACGCCCGCCGGAATCAGCAGGGGTGCCGCCGCCGGAAGATAGACCGCGCCCAGAAAGGCCGCTGCTGCGCTGGCCGCCGACAGCGCCGTCGCTCGCGCCTCCCCATCCGGGCCGCGCATCCAGAAGACGCAGCCGCTCATGCCCAGGGCGAAGGCGGCGGTCAGGCGGCTCGCATGGCCTGGTTCGCTAAGGCCGCAGGCGATCAGCAGCAGGATTATCAGTCCCGCCAGCCCCGGCCGGGGCAGACGGCCCAGCAGGTTGGCCGCCGCCGGGTAGATCAGCAATTCGCCCAGCAGCACGGCGGTCAGGATCGATCCCGCCAATGCAGCCTGTCCCGGCCCGGCAATGACCGCGACCACAGCCGTTCCCGCCCATGGAACGAGCCGCGAAGGCGCCATGCGGATATGGCTGCCCCAGCCGCGCAGCCCAGCGCGCACGTCCCACCGCCGGTCGGCGAGCCGCAACTGGAAGGCCGCGATGATGAACAGCGCCTCGACTCCCCAGGGCAGGGCCTCCGTCCCGATCATGGGCGACGCCAGCACAAGGCCCAGCAACAGGCCGTGCGCCACGCCCAGCACCCGCAATTCTCCCCTCATCACACTCCCCCCTGTGCGGGCCGCAACGGTCCCAATGGCGATAGCTGCCGCCGCGCGGTTTCCCGCCGCTTGCGGGTCAGATAGGTGTCCAGCCCGATCTGGAGCGACAACATCATGAAAATGAACGGCTGGTAGGCGATGCCGACGAACAGCGATCCCACCATGTAGACGATATGGCCCTGCTGCAACGCCAGCGCGAAGGGCGCGACCCAAGCCTCGCCGGGGCCATCGCGATTGCGATAGAGGCGGCGGATGGATTCCGTCCTGATGAAGCAGATGAGGTGCAGCAGCGCCCAGATCGCAAAGCCGAAATAGCCCTGCTCCCCAAGCATCTCGAAATAGGCGCTGTGATAGGCGCGGCCCTTGTCCGTCACCACACGGCGCTCCATGCGTGAACCGCCGCTGTCGGTCACCCGTTCCTGCGTGAAATAGGTGAAGCTGTTCTGAAGATAATTGTCGAAGCCGCCGCCGCCCGGATGCTCCTTCACATAAGCGAGCGTCCACTTCCACACGGCAAGGCGGGTGGAGGCGCTTTCGTCGCCTTGGTGATTCTCGATGGTGGACATGCGCTCGGTGAAGCTGGCGGGCAGGAAGGGGATGGCGGCCAGCGCGGCCAGCGCCATGAGCGGACCGTAGACGAAGCGCCGCTTCGACCGCATGAACATCAGCCCCGCCAGTACCACGATGCAGACGAGACCCGTGCGCGCTTCCGTGCCGATCGGCATCAGCAGGCAGGCAAAGCACAGCGCATAGGCAAAGGTGCGTACCCGCCAGTCGGGCGGAAAGACCGTCCCATGTTTCGCCAGCCACAGGATCAGCGGGATCAGCGATATGGCGACGCAGCTTATGATGCTGCCTTCATAAAGGCCGCTATTATTGTCGACCATCAGGTTGAGCACGCCATAGCCGCCTCCCGATAGCGCCGTTTTCATGCCGCCGTTGATGATGATGGTGCTGGCGCACAGCACCATGAACAGCGTCAGCGCCTCCAGCCGCAGCCGGGTGCGCAGGGTGAGCGGCAGGAAGATGGCGAAGATCATCGCCTTCCACACCCATTCCCATTTGGTATGCGCGTTCAGCGGGAAATCGGCGGTCGCGGTGGTATAGCCGCACCAGGCGAGCAGGATCAGCAGCAGCACCTGCCGCATCGAAAAGCGGCAATCGGCCTTCTTGTCCGCCACCAGCCACGCGCCCACCGCCGCCGCGAAGGCGATGGCGGAAATCGGGATGCTGTTCAGCAGGAAATAGGACAGCCGCTGCGGCGACACGATGTCGATATAGGCATAGACCGCTACCAGCAGGAACGGACGGCGCAGGCCCAGCAGGAAGAACGCGCCCAGAAAGGCGACGAAGAACAGGTCACGCATCGGGCGCCTGCTCCTGCGCGGATTCATCGTCCAGGTCATCGCGCGACAGCAGCCGCCACGCGGCCAGCATGATCACGCCATGACTGATGAGAAGGGAAAGGGCGTCGATCATCCTGCGCGCGAGATATCCGTTATCACACTGTTCTTCGGTCCGAACGCTCCCGTCCTACGCCAACAGAGTTGACGGCCCGTTAAACCTTTTCAGGCAAAGAATCGGGCCATGACCCGGATACTCCACGTCCTCGATCACAGCCTGCCGATGCACAGCGGCTATACTTTCCGCACCCGCGCGATCCTGCGGGCGCAGGCGGCGAAGGGGTGGGAGGTGCGGGGGATCACCGGCCGCCGCCACGGCGCGCCGGGGCCGCTGGAGGAGGTCGTGGACGGCCTGCGCTTCCATCGCACCGGCGGGGAAGCGGCCAGCGGCAATCCGCTGCTGCGCGAATGGCGCGACATTTCCGCGCATGCCGAAGCGATCGAATCGCTGATCGCCGGTTGGCGGCCGGACATCATCCATGCCCATTCGCCCGTGCTGAACGCGATAGCGGCCCAGCGCGTGGCGAAGCGCCACGGCATTCCCATGATCTACGAAATCCGTGCCTTCTGGGAAGATGCGGCGGTCGGCAACGGCACCGGCACCGAAGGCAGCCCGCGCTACTGGCTGACGCGGCAACTGGAAACCCACGCGGTTCGCGCCGCCGATGCGGTGGCGGTCATCTGCGAAGGGCTGCGCGGCGACCTGATCGCGCGCGGCGTTGACGCGGGCAAGATCATCGTGTCGCCCAATGGCGTCGACATGGACCAGTTCGGCGATCCGGTGCCGCGCGATCCCGCGCTCACCGCCCGGCTGGGGCTGGAGGGCGCTGACGTCGTCGGCTTCATCGGCAGCTTCTACGATTATGAGGGGATCGACCACCTGATCGCCGCCATGCCGCGACTCGTCCGGCTGCGCCCCAGGGTCAAGCTGTTGCTGGTAGGCGGCGGCCCCTGCGAACAGGCGCTGCGCGATCAGGCCATGGCGTCCCCCTTCGCCGACCATATCCTCTTCGCCGGACGCGTGCCGCACGATCAGGTCGAACATTATTATGCGCAGGTCGACATTCTCGCCTATCCGCGCAAGGCGATGCGCCTCACCGATCTGGTGACCCCGCTCAAGCCCTTGGAGGCGATGGCGCAGGGCCGCCTTGTCGCAGCATCGGATGTGGGCGGCCATCGCGAACTGATCGAGGATGGCGTCACCGGCACATTGTTCACTCCGGGCGATCCCGCCGCCATCGCGGTGGCATTGGGCGGCATGTTCGCCGATCGCGGCTTCTGGCCCGAACGCCGGGCGGTGGCGCGCGCCTTTGTCGAGCGGGAGCGTAACTGGTCGTCAAATATTCTGCGCTACGAACCGGTTTACCGGCGGCTGCTCGATTCGCCGCAGCGCCTGCGCGCGGCGGCGTGAGCGATGCTGGCCATGGGCGCACCATCCAGGCGCATGATCACGCCCGCCTTGCTGAGCGGTATCGCCGCCGCTGCCGTGCTGCTGGCGCTGCCGGCGGGGCTGGTGGAAACGATCGTCGCGTCGAGCGGGCTGAGCGAAGTCTGGCCCGCCGCCGCGCCGCCGCTGGGGTGGAAGGCGCGGCTTGTTCTGGCGGGCTTCGGCGCGCTCATGGTGATGGGGTTGAGCTGGGCGGGCAGAGCAAGCGTCTCGACGCCCCTTTTGCAGGATTATGGACGCTGGCATCGCGTCCAGGGAGTGAGTGACATGGGTTTTGCATTGTCGAAGCTGAGCTGGCTGTCGCGCGGCCGCGCCACGGGATCACGCGCGGGGCGTCCTGCCTTGCGCCGTGCCGACGCCCACCCCGATGCGCCTGCGCGCACGCCGATCTTCGCGAGCCGCGATTTCGGCGGTATCGACATCTTCCCCCGGATCGCCCCGGCCCAGCCGCAGTCCGAACCCGTCGAGGCGGCCGGGCAGCCAGAGGCCGTCCTCCCGGAGGCGCTGCCGCATGTCGAGGAAGCGGCATTTGAAGAGATAGCGGAAGCGCCTGCGCCCACGCCCGTCATCGCCGAACCGCCCACGCTGGCCGACCTCACCGCCCGCCTCGAACGCGGCCTTGCCCGGCGCGAACGGCGGACCGGCGGCGGGCAGCAGGTGCTGGCGGACATGCCCATCGAACAGGCTGTCCCCGTGCGCGCCCGCGTCGAGGATGATGTCGATCAGGCCTTGCGCGCCGCTCTGGGCACGCTCCGCGCCATGGCGGAACGCACCCGCTGATCCGCCGCGCGCGTCACCATTCCTCAATGGTCAGCGCGGACAGTTCGATCCATTCGCCGTCACCATCCGAACGCATCTCATCGATGCTGATGTCGGCGACGAATTGCCCCGGCAGGGTCCATTCGGCCTCCTCTATGCCCTGACAGAAGCGGCGCGCCCGTTCAGGGGCGTCCCCGCCCGATAGCCGCAGCGTCACGACATGCCGCCGTCCCTGGAAA
>NZ_ATHO01000047.1 GCF_000445065.1 Sphingobium quisquiliarum P25
TCGAACGGCCCGGCGCGACGATGCGGCCCCGGCGCGAGACATGGCCTCCGGCGCGCTGGGCGGCGGAAAGCGCCTGGGCGATGATCGGCAATGCGCGCTGGCTTCCCCGCGAGCGGATGCGGCCTGGCCGGATGCGGAAATCGTCGTCGCGGCTCATGATGCTGGGCGCCGCAATGTGCGGCAAACCCTGCTGTTTCCTGCTGTCCGGCGTTCGCCGCACATTGCGCGGCTCGCGCGCACATTGCGCAGCGATGCCCGAAAACCTTGAGAATCAAGGCCACAACCGAGGCGCAGGGGCTCCGCACATTGCCGCCCTTTATCTTGCCCTCCGCCTTTCCCCTTCAGAAAGACAGCCCTTCCCCCTTCCACCTCTGCGAAACAGTGCGAGGGAGCCCGCCAGAGCGCGCGCAAGCCGCTCATCGCGGAGCCCGCCTGGAGAGCGGGACGAACAGGCCGTTGGCAGGCGGTGCAGCGTCGGCCACGACAAGCCCGGCGTTGTCGTCGGCGGGTCGCTCCGGCTGTGTGTCGGATGCCGTGCGATCGGCGGACGGCGACGCAGGTGAAAGCGTGCCCGGCCGCACGGCGAACAGCGCGGAACGGCGCCATGCGAAGGGATCGGACGGCGGCGCGGCGGCAAGCTGAGTGTCGTCCGAACCGCCCGTGATCGACGCCAGCCGTGCAAGATAGGCGCGCGTTTCGGCGGGCAGCGGACGGCCGCGCGACAGATGCTCGTCGTAGCGGCCCGGCCCCGCATTATAGGCCGCGAGCATGGCCGTCACGTTGCCGTAGCGGTCGTGCATCGCGCGCAGATAGGCCGCGCCCGCCATGATGTTGTCGCGCGGATCGAACGGATCGGAGCCGAGGCGATGGCGCGTGCGCAGGCCCGCCCAGGTGCCGGGCATGATCTGCATGAGGCCCATCGCCCCGGCCGTCGAGACGGCGCGGACATCGCCGTTGCTCTCGACGCGCATGACGGCCCATATCCAGCGTTCGGGGATGCCGAAGCGCCGGGCCGCGTCCGCTACATGGTCCGCATAGGGATGGCGTGCGGTCGATCGCTCCGGCGGGGCGTCCTGCGCCAGCGCGGCGACGGGCGCA
>NZ_ATHO01000048.1 GCF_000445065.1 Sphingobium quisquiliarum P25
GAGCGCGGGCGGTGCGGCGCGTCCGGTCCCGGCGACGCCTCGCCCTGCGCTTCCCGTAACGCCGCCAGCAGGTCCCGCTTCCACCACCGGAACAGCAGTCGCCGCGGGCATCACCCCTGGTCCCGCCATCGCCGAGCTGATCCCGGCGGGGGAACGATCGCGCAAGGCGTTGCAGGCGTTCCGCCTGTCCTGCCCGTCGCTGATGCGCCGCACCGATCAGAGCGGCCTGACGCGCGGGTCCGACTGGAACAACGCCTGCGCCGCTGCGTCGAGCTGGCCTGAGGACAGCGCCAGCGAATTTTTCGCGCGCCATTTCGAAGCGGTGCAGGTGGGCGATGGCGCTGCCTTCGTCACCGGCTATTATGAGCCTGAGATCGCCGGATCGCGCACGCGCCAGCCGGGCTATGAGGTGCCGATCTACCGCCGCCCGCCCGACCTGATCGACGTCAATCTGGGCCAGTTCAGCGACAGCCTGCAAGGCAAGACCATTCGCGGCAAGGTTCAGGGCAGCAACCTGGTGCCCTATGACGAGCGCGCGCAGATCGTCGCCGGGTCGCTCGCAGGGCGCGGCCTCGAACTCGCCTGGGCCGCCGACCCGGTCGAATTCTTCTTCCTCCAGGTGCAGGGCAGCGGCAGGCTGCTGCTGCCCGATGGCGGCGTCATGCGCATCGGCTATGACGGGCAGAATGGCCGCGACTATGTGGGTATCGGCAAGCTGATGAAGGATCGCGGCCTCATTCAGGCCGGGTCGATGCAGGACATCATGCAATATCTGCGCGCCCATCCGGCGGAGGGCGCGGCGATCATGGATGAGAATAAGAGCTTCGTCTTCTTCCGCGAACTCACCGGCCCCGGTCCGCTGGGCGCGATGGGCGTGCCAGTCACCGCCGAGGCAAGCGTTGCCGCCGATCCCAAATATGTGCCGCTGGGCGCGCCCGTGCTGCTCTCGCTCGACCGCGCGGAGCCCAACGGCATCTGGATCGCGCAGGATACCGGCGGGGCGATCAAGGGCCCCAACCGGTTCGACAGCTTCTGGGGCGCGGGCAGCCGGGCGCGCGGCATCGCAGGCGGCATGTCGGCGCGGGGTAGCGCGCTGATCCTGCTGCCGGCCGGGTCGGCGGCGCGGCTCGCTCGCCCGTAAGGCCGCCTGCCATGGCGCGGCGGCATCTTTCGCCGGAGGAGCAGGCGCTTTGGAACGCCCTGGCCCGATCGGTCCGTCCGTTGCGCCCCGCCGCGCGCTTGCCTGATCCGCCTGCGCCGCAGCCTGTGCCCAGGCAAGCGCAAGGGTTAACGGCTGCTGCGCCTGTCCCTGTCGCCGCTCCGCCCCAGCGCACGCCCGCCAAGGTGCTGGACGCGGGCTGGGAACGCCGAATCCGTAACGGCACGCTGGTGCCTGACATGACCATCGACCTGCATGGCCACAGCCTGCCGGCCGCCCATGCGCGGTTGAACCAGGCGCTGGGCATCGCCCTGTCGCGGGACGTTCGCATAGTGCTTGTCATCACCGGAAAGCCGCCCAAATCCGCCGATGCGGGGCGCGAGTCGCGGCGCGGCGCGATCCGCGGCGAGATAGGGCACTGGCTGGAAACCAGCGCTTATGCCGACCGGATCGCCAGCGTCCGGCTGGCGCATCCGCGCCACGGAGGGAACGGTGCAATCTATATTATACTGCGCCGCAAAAAATAGCGTTGGGCGGCAACTGCTGACCCTTTCTTAACCAGCGTCCTTCATATCGGCCTCATGGGCGGTCCACAGGCGGACCCCATGTCTGGCAGGAGGCGCATGCAAGGCGTGACATTGAAAAGCCGCGCCACTGCCTTCGCCTGCGCCGCGGGGGCGCTGGTGTTCATCCTCTCGCTCGTGCTGGGACAGCAGCAGGCCACCGATGTCAGGGGCGTCGGCCGCTCGCTGATCATCGCGATCCTGTGCGGCACATTGAGCTGGGCATCGGCGCGGCGCAACGTCGCGACCACTGCCGCCGCCATCGACAGTGCCACCGAACGGCTGGTCGCGGCGGCGCATGGCGACCTGCAATCCCCCGTTCAGCCTGAGATCGCTGCGGAAATGCCTGATCTAGCCGTGGCGATGGAAAGCCTTTTCAGCCAGGTGCGCACCAATCTGGATCATGTGCAGGCGCTGGCGCTGTTCGATCAGGTCACGGGTCTTGCCAACCGCGCCAGCTTCTGCCGCCAGGTGGAGCGGCTGCTGGCGGAAAGCCCGGAGGATTGGCGCGGCGCGCTGTTCTTCATCGATCTGGACGGGTTCAAGGGCGTCAACGACACGCTGGGCCACGCGGCGGGCGACCAGCTGCTCGCGCGCGTCGCGGGGCGGCTGCGCGAAGTCGTGATGGCGCAGGTCAGCGCAGGCATGAGCGATCCGGTGATCGGCAGGCTGGCGGGCGACGAATTCACCATGTTCTTCCCCAATGTGCCCGGCCATGCAGGCGCGGCACGGATCGCCCGCGCGATCCAGTTCGCGCTCGGCGAGCGATTCGATCTTGGCAGCCAGCATATTGACCTGGGCGCATCGATCGGCATCGCCTGCTACCCCGATCATGGCGACACGCTGCCCGCGTTGCTGCGCTCCGCCGACATCGCCATGTATCATGCCAAGCATCAGGGGCGCGGCCGGGCGGAAATGTTCACGACCGAACTGGCGCTGGAGGCGGCGGACCGGGCAGAGCTGGAGCGCGACATGCTGCTGGCCCTGCAACGCGACGAGTTCCTGCTGGAATTCCAGCCGCAGATCGAGATCGGCAGCGGCCGGATCGTCACGGCCGAAGCCCTGATCCGCTGGGCGCACCCGGAGCGCGATCTGGTCATGCCCGGATTCTTCGTGCCGGTGGCGGAGGAAAGCGGCGCGATCGTGGCGCTGGGCGATTGGGTGATGAGCCGCGTGTGCGAAACGGCGGCGCGCTGGTCGCAGGCGGATGTGGGGCAGCGCATCGCCGTCAACATCTCCTCGCGCGAATTGTCGCAGGGGGACTTTTTCCTGCGTCTGCGGCAGGCGATGGCGACGCACCGGACCCCCGCGCACATGCTGGAACTGGAGATCACCGAGTCGCTGGCGATGGAAATGGATGCCCGCGTTCTGGAGCAGCTACGCGCGCTGCGGAAGGAAGGGGTGCGGATCGCCATCGACGATTTCGGCACGGGCTATTCCAACCTGTCGCGCCTCAGGGAATTGCCGGTGGACCGGGTCAAGATCGACCGCAGTCTGGTGCGCGACATCGCCATTTCCGCAGAAGCCCGCACAATTTGCAGCGCGGTCGTCGGCCTGATCCAGGGGCTGGGCATGGAAGTGGTGGTGGAAGGCGTCGAAAGTGAAGCGCAGATGGACATGCTGCGCGTGATCGGCTGCACCCTGTTCCAGGGCTATCATGTCGCGCGTCCGACCGGGGAGGAAAACTACCTCTCCCGCTTCGCGCCGCAGGCGCTGGCGCAACGCCGCGCGGGCTGACGGGGCATCAGCCGCCCAGGGCGCGGCGCACGATCAGCGCATAGATGCGCTCCAGATCCTTCAGATCGTCGATCGCCACGGCTTCATCCAGCTTGTGCATCGTCCCGTTGTTGAGGCCGAATTCCACCACGGGGCAAAGGCGCGACAGGAAGCGCGCGTCCGATGTGCCGCCGGTGGTCGAAAGCTCCGCTTCCACGCCGGTCACCTCGCGGATCGCGCCCGCAACCAGACCGGACAGGCTTCCCGGCTGCGTCAGGAACGGCTCGCCGCTGATCTTCGCCGTCACCACGCCGCCTTCGGCCGATGCGATCGCCGTGATCCGCTCAACCAGGCTGGCGCCGCTATGCCGGTCGTTGAAACGGATGGAGATGCGGGCATGGGCGGCGGCCGGGATGACGTTGGTGGCCGGATTGCCTACCTCAAGGTCCGTGATCTCGATATTGCTGGGCTGGAACCAGTCCGTCCCTTCGTCCAGCACGATGCCGTCGATCGCCGACAGGATGCGGACGAGCCGGGGGACGGGATTGTCGGCCAGGTGCGGATAGGCGACATGGCCCTGCACGCCTTCCACCTTGATCCACATATTCACAGAGCCGCGGCGGCCGATCTTGATGACGTCGCCCAGGCGTTGGGACGATGTCGGCTCGCCCACAAGGCACAGGTCCGGGCGCAGCCCATGCGCGGCCATCCGCTCCATCAGCGCGAGCGTGCCGTGGACCGCCGGTCCTTCCTCATCGCCGGTGATGATCAGGCTGATCGTGCCGGGCAGTTCGTCAGGGATACCGGCCAGCGCGGCGACGAACGCTGCGATCGCCCCCTTCATGTCGACAGCGCCCCGGCCATGCAGCAGGCCGCCGCGAATGTCCGGCGTGAAGGGATCGCTGGTCCATCCATTGCCGGGCGGCACCACGTCCAGATGCCCGGCAAAGGCGAAATGCGGCCCCGCGCCGGTGGTCCGCCAGGCGAGCAGATTTTCCACCGGCCCGTCAGGTTCCTGACCCGCCACGAAGCGGTCGACCGTGAAGCCCAGCGGCACGAGCAGCGTTTCCAGCACCGCGAACACCTCGCCCCGCGCGGGCGTCACCGATGGGCAGGCGATCAGCCTGCTGGCTATGTCCACTATGCCGGGATTGGTGCTGGTCATGTTCATGGCGCTGCGTTAGCGAAAGGCCAGCGCCTTTGCCAGCGGAAGGGAAGATCATGCCCAAGATCGATCTTGCAGCAATAGAGCAGAGCAATCGCACCGGCTATCCGGCGGAGTTCGCCGGGGCGGTCGCGGGCCGCTGGGTGCGCAGGCTCGGCCCGGCGGCGGGCCTCGCTGATTTCGGCGTCAGCCATGTCGTGCTGAAGCCGGGGGCTGCGTCCTCCCAGCGTCATTGGCATGAAGAAGAGGATGAATTCGTCGTGATGCTGAGCGGGGAAGCCATGCTGGTCGAAGAGGACGGCCGGGTGCTGTTGAAGGCCGGTGATATGGCGGCCTTTCCGAAGGGGCGTCCCAATGGCCATCATCTGGTGAACGAAAGCAGCGGCGATTGCGCGTTCCTCGCCTTCGGCCGCGTGCCGTCCGGCGCCGCTCATTATCCCGATATAGACCTTCATTGGTCGGGAAGCGCATACAGCCATAAGGACGGGCGGCCATTTTGAGCAAGGCGATGGGGCTGGACCGGCGCATGATGCTCGCCGCCATGGGCGGAGCGCTCGCTGCGGCGAAGGCTCCCGCGCCCCGACCACCGGAAAAGCCGCCCCGCCTGCGCCCCGGCGACACCGTGGGATTGATCGAGCCTGCGGGCTTTACCGACGATCTGTTCGACCTTGATCTGGTCAAGGAAACCGTCGCCGCCATGGGGCTCAAGCCAAGGCCCGGCAGGCATCTCGCGCAAAGGCAGGGCTATCTGGCGGGCAAGGATGCCGACCGCGCCGCCGACGTCAACGCGATGTTCGCCGACCCCGAAGTGCGCGCCGTCTTCGCCGTGCGGGGCGGGTGGGGCTGCGCGCGCATATTGCCTTATCTCGACTTCGCCACGATCCGCGCCAATCCCAAGCTGCTGGTGGGTTTCAGCGATATCACCGCCCTGCATCTGGCCTTTGCCGCCCGCGCGGGATTCCCCACCATCCACGGTCCCAACGCCGCGAGCAGCTGGCCGCGCTTTTCCTGGGACGCCTTTCGCGCGATCGCCTTTGACGGCGCAACGCCGCTGCTGGTCAATCCGGTCGCGCATGAAGACCGGCTGGTGCAGCGCAGCGGCCGCATCCGCACCTTTCGCGGCGGGAAAGCGGCGGGGCGGCTGTTGGGCGGCAACCTGACGGTGCTGGCGGCGCTGGTGGGCACGCCATGGATGCCCGCTTTCGATGGCGCGATCCTGTTCATGGAGGATGTGGGCGAAGCGCCCTACCGGATCGACCGGATGCTGACCCAGTTGTCGCTCGCCGGGCTGCTGGGCAAGGTGGCGGGCGTCGTCTTCGGCCAATGCACCAACTGCGCTGCCAGCGATGCCTCCTATGGCGGCTTTACCGTGTCGGAAGTCCTGCAACAGCATCTGGAACCGCTCGGCGTGCCAGCGTTTCAGGGCGCGGCGATCGGCCATGTCGCAAGTCAGTTCAGCCTGCCCGTGGGCGTCCGCGCGGAAATCGATGCCGATCTGGGCAGCATCCGCCTGCTGGAACCGGCGGTGCGCTGAAAAGAAGCGGTCGGGCGGGTCAATCCCGCTCGTCCGGCGGCTTCCTGTAAGCGCCGCGCCCGTCCGGCGGGATCAGCACGCTGTCCTTCACCGTCAGCACCAGCGTTTCGAACCCCGGTTCGGGCACGTCCTTGCTCTTGTGCGCGGTCAGGACGACCTGCCCGTCCGCTTCCTGCCACCGGCCTTCGGCGAACAGGTCGAGCGCGCCATAGACGAGATACCATTGAAAGCGGCCATCGGGATGGAGCATCAGTTCCGACCCCGTCTCCATCACGCCTTGCAGATAATAATGACCCGCGCGTTCCGCCTGTCCGGCCCATGCAGGAGCCGCGACGAAGGCGGCGAGCGGAAGCAGGGCGGTCATGATGCGCATGGCGGCATCCTATCACGGCAGGGGCAGCGCGTCCCCATCGCTCAGGCGGTGGCGAACGGGATCAGCGCTTCATAGACGGGAAGGGGCGGCTTCCCCTCCACCCGCGCGCCGCGCCGCAGCAGGAAGCAGTGGCGGACGATCTCCGCCTGCTGCTCCAACCCATAGCGGCCGAAGGGGCGGCCCGGCACGATGTCATAGCGATAGCGGCAGAAGGGATGGCGCATCAGCGGCAGATACCATTTGCCGCCTTTCTGCGCTTGCCAGACGTGGGTCATTTCATGGATGAAATGCCCTTGCAGATGCAGCGGCGCTTCGCAGAAGTCGGGACAGAACATGCCGCTGCCCGGATGGAACCACAGGTCTCCGTCGGGCGCCATCGTCACACCGCGCGGCTGGAGCGGCCACCATTTGCGATTATGCACCCGCACCCTGTCATAGGCGATCGCCCCGCCGAAGACCGAGCGGGCAAGCGCGGTTTCGGCCGGGGTGAGGGCGCGGCTGGTCAAGGCTGCTTCTGCGCCCCGCCGCCCGCCACGGCGGGAGCGGCCGCGCCCGGCTTCTGGATCACGGCATCGACCAGCAGCCGGTCGCCGTTGGACAGCAGGAAGGTCAGCGTCATCTTTCCCCGGCTGATCGCCGTGTCGTTGACGCCCCACAGCATCAGATGCTTGCCCCCCGGCGCGAAGGCGACCTTGGTCTTGGCCGGGATGTCCACCGAATCGATCGGCTTCATCTTCATGACGCCGCCCTCGCTGACGGTTTCGTGCATTTCGACCTTGATCGCATAGTCGGTCAGCACGCCGCGAAGCTGCGTATCGGCATCACCCCCATGCGCGACGAAATAGCCAGCGGACGGCGTATCCTTGTTGGGGCTCAGCCGCACCCACGCCTGATCGATATAGGTGGGCGCGGGATCGCCGCAGGCGGTCAGCAAAAAGGGAGCAGCAAGGGGAAGTAAGGATAGGATGGGACGCATTGCTCTCGCTTTCATGACTGTCTCGTTTCCGGTCGATTGTTACGGTAATCACCCAGGCTTCTTGTGCCAAGGAAGATCGCGCCTATATCCCATCCGCAAACGGCCTTGCCTTGGCGCTTTCGTGAGGTATGGGGCCGTCAACCGCTGAATGTGATTTGGGGTTCGAAGAGGACAAAAATGGCAAAAGTAATCGGCATTGACCTTGGCACCACCAACAGCTGCGTGGCTGTGATGGACGGCGGCAAACCCAAGGTGATCGAAAATGCGGAAGGCGCGCGCACGACGCCGTCGATCGTCGCCTTCACCAAGGATGGTGAGCGCCTGATCGGGCAGCCGGCCAAGCGTCAGGCCGTCACTAACCCGGATAATACCATTTTCGCCGTGAAGCGCCTGATCGGCCGCCGCTTCGACGATCCGACGACGAAGAAGGATATGGAGCTTGTCCCCTATCACATCGTGAAGGGCGCCAATGGCGACGCATGGGTGCAGGCGGGCGGAAAGGATTATTCGCCCTCGCAGATTTCCGCCTTCACGCTCCAGAAGATGAAGGAAACGGCCGAGAGCTATCTGGGCGAAACCGTGACGCAGGCGGTCATCACCGTTCCCGCCTACTTCAACGACGCCCAGCGTCAGGCGACCAAGGACGCCGGCCAGATCGCGGGCCTTGAAGTGCTGCGCATCATCAACGAGCCGACCGCGGCCGCGCTCGCCTATGGCCTGGAAAAGCAGGACGGCAAGACCATCGCCGTCTACGACCTTGGCGGCGGCACCTTCGATATCTCGATCCTGGAAATCGGCGACGGCGTGTTCGAAGTGAAGTCGACCAACGGCGACACCTTCCTGGGTGGCGAGGATTTCGACGCCAAGCTGGTGGAATATCTGGCCGAAGGCTTCAAGAAGGATGAGGGCATCGACCTCACCAAGGACAAGCTCGCGCTCCAGCGCCTCAAGGAAGCGGCCGAAAAGGCTAAGATCGAACTGTCCTCCGCACAGTCGACCGAAGTCAACCTGCCCTTCATCACCGCTGACCAGAATGGTCCCAAGCATCTGGTGAAGACCATCACCCGCGCCGATCTGGAGCGTCTGGTGAGCGACCTCATCAAGCGCACGATGGAGCCGTGCAAGAAGGCGCTGGCGGACGCGGGCGTTTCGGCCAGCGACATCAGCGAAGTGGTGCTCGTGGGCGGCATGACCCGCATGCCCAAGGTGCGCGAGGCCGTGAAGGAATTCTTCGGCAAGGAACCGCACACCGGCGTCAACCCGGACGAAGTCGTCGCCATGGGCGCGGCGATCCAGGCGGGCGTGTTGCAGGGCGACGTCAAGGATGTGCTGCTGCTGGACGTCACTCCGCTGTCGCTGGGCATCGAAACGCTGGGCGGCGTGTTCACCCGCATGATCGACCGCAACACGACGATCCCGGCCAAGAAGAGCCAAGTCTATTCGACCGCCGACGACAATCAGCAGGCGGTGACGATCCGCGTGTTCCAGGGCGAGCGTGAAATGGCGGCGGACAACAAGCTGCTGGGCCAGTTCGACCTGGTCGGCATTCCGCCCGCGCCACGCGGCGTGCCGCAGATCGAAGTCACCTTCGACATCGACGCCAACGGCATCGTCAACGTCCATGCCAAGGACAAGGGCACCGGCAAGGAGCAGCAGATTCGCATCCAGGCTTCGGGCGGTCTGTCCGACGCCGACATCGAACAGATGGTCAAGGATGCCGAGCGTTTCGCCGAAGAGGACAAGAAGAAGCGCGAGGCGGCCGAGGCGAAGAACAACGCCGAAAGCCTGATCCACACCACCGAGCAGCAGCTTTCCGAGCATGGCGACAAGGTGGATGCGGCCCTCAAGTCCGAGATCGAGACGGCGATCGCCGCGACCAGGTCCGCTGTCGAAGGCGGCGATGTCGAAGCGATGAAGTCCAAGGCGCAGGAACTTGCCCAAGTGGCGATGAAGCTTGGCCAAGCGATCTACGAGAAGGAGCAGGCTGCGGCCGCCGCTCCGGGCGCTGATGCTCCCAAGGCTGATGATGACGTCGTGGACGCCGAATTTTCGGAAGTGGACGACAACAAGGCGTAAGGCCCGATGAAACGCTTCTCGACTTCGCCTCGGGCGGACGGCATGGTGTCTGACCATGCAGCCGTCCGGGGCGAAGCCGGGGGACGTGCGCGCCCGGGGGCGATATGACTACCGAAGTTGATTATTATTCATTGCTCGAAGTCGAGCGGACGGCTGATGCCGGGGCGATCAAGAGCGCCTATCGCAAGCTTGCGATGAAATATCACCCCGATCGCACCGGGGGCTGCACTGACAGCGAAGCGAAGTTCAAGGCCGTTTCCGAGGCTTATGAATGTCTCAAGGACCCGCAGAAGCGCGCGGCCTATGACCGCTACGGCCATGCGGCCTATACCAACGCCCAGAATGGCGGCGGCGGCGGTTTCAACGGACGCGGCGCGGGTGGCTTTTCCGACCTTGGCGACATTTTCGAGACGATCTTCGGCCAGAGCGGCTTTGGCGGCGGACGTCAGGCGCAGCGGCGCGGCGCGGACCTGCGCTATGATATGGAGATCAGCCTCGACGACGCCTATCACGGCAAGCAGACCGAGATAGAGATCGAGGTTTCCGCGCCCTGCGACAGTTGCGACGGTTCAGGCGCGCAGCCGGGCACGGGGGTCAAGACCTGCACCACCTGTCACGGGCATGGTCAGGTCAGGGCGCAGCAGGGCTTCTTCGTGGTCGAACGCACCTGTCCGGGTTGCCACGGTGCGGGTCAGGTGATCGAAAGTCCCTGCCGCGCCTGTCGCGGCGAGGGGCGGGTGGACAAGCCCAAGACGCTGTCGGTCAACATTCCCGCAGGTGTCGATGAAGGCACGCGCATCCGCCTTTCCGGCGAGGGTGAGGCAGGCGCGCGCGGCGCACCGCCGGGCGACCTCTACATCTTCCTGCATGTGAAGCGGCATCCGATTTTCGAACGCGAAGGCACCACCCTCTTCTGCCGCGCGCCGGTCAGCTTCACCACGGCGGCGCTAGGCGGCTGCATCGAAGTGCCCGGCCTGGACGGTCAGCGCCACGAGATCAAGATTCCGAGCGGCATCCAGTCGGGCAAGCAGATCCGCCAGCGCGGCGCAGGCATGCCGGTGCTGAACGGCCGGGGGCAGGGCGATCTCGTGATTCAGGTCGATGTCGAAACCCCGACCCGCCTCAGCGCCAAGCAGCGCGAACTGCTCGAAGCCTTCCGTGAGACGGAGACGGGCGAAGAATGCCCGCAATCGACGGGCTTTTTCAGCAAGCTCAAGGAATTATGGGGCGATTGAAGCCTCTATAAACGGGCGCCAAAATCCTCCCTGCGCCGATAGGCGTGGGGAGGATGTAGCCAAGGCCTTGCGCGTCCGGCTCCTCAAGCCGCCAGGAACATATCCGGGTCGATCGCCATCAGGCTCTCCGCGCCGCCCTCGATCTTCCGCCGCAGCGCGCCCGCATCGGGCATGATGCGTTCGGCAAAGAAGCGCGCCGTGACCAGCTTCGCCTCCAGATAGCGCGCATCGCCTTCGCCCGCCTCCAGCAGCGTGGCGGCCGCCTTTGCCATGCGCAGCCACATGAGGCCGGTCGAAACGATGCCGAGAATGTGCATATAATGCACCGCGCCAGCCCCGGCATTGTCGGGGTTCTGCATCGCATTCTGCATCAGCCACATGGTCGCCGCGCCCAGCTGCCCGCTGGCCTTTTCCAGCGCTTCGGCAAGGCCTGCCAGCTTCTCATCGCCCTTGGCCGCAGCAACCTCGTCCGCTACGATTTTCAGGAAGGCCTGCAACGCGCGCCCGCCATTCATCGGCAGTTTGCGCCCCACAAGGTCCATCGCCTGCACGCCGTTGGTGCCCTCGTAAATCTGGGCGATGCGGGCGTCGCGCACATATTGTTCAACGCCATTTTCCCAGATGTAGCCATGGCCGCCGAACACCTGCTGACACATGACCGTGACGTCAAAGCCCTTGTCCGTGCCATAGCCTTTCAGCACCGGGGTCAGCAGCTGGACCATATCGTCGGCCGCCTGCCGTTCTTCCTCGCTCGCTGCATGTTGCGCCAGATCGACCTGGAGCGCGCCCCACAGCATCAGCGCGCGCAGCCCCTCGGTCAGCGCCTTGGCTTCCATCAGCATCCGCCGGACATCGGGGTGGACGAACAGCGTGTCGGCTTTCTCATCCTTGTCCTTGGGGCCGGTCAGCGCCCGGCCCTGCCGCCGCTCGCGCGCATAATGGACCGCGTTCTGGAAAGCGATTTCCGCCTGGCCCAGCCCCTGCATGCCGACCCACATGCGCGCGGCGTTCATCATGATGAACATGGCGGCAAGGCCCTTATTCTCCTCGCCCACGATCCAGCCCTTGGCGCCGTCATAGTTCATGACGCAGGTCGCGTTGCCGTGAATGCCCATCTTATGTTCAAGCGAGCCGCAGGACACGGCGTTGCGTTCGCCCAGAGACCCGTCCTCCTTCAACAGCACCTTCGGCACGACGAAGAGGGAGATGCCCTTGCTGCCTTCCGGCGCGTCCGGCGTCTTGGCAAGGACGAGGTGGATGATATTCTCGGTCAGGTCCTGCTCGCCCGAGGAAATGAAGATCTTCGTGCCGGTGATGGCATAGCTGCCGTCATCCTGCCGCACCGCCTTGGTCTTGATGAGGCCAAGGTCAGTACCGGCATGGGGCTCCGTCAGGTTCATCGTGCCGGTCCACCGGCCTGACACCATGTTGGGAATATAGGTCTGCTTCAATTCGTCGCTGCCTTTGGCGAGCAGCGCGGCGACCGCGCCGCTGGTGAGGCCATGATACATTTCGAAGCTGTGATTGGCTGACAGCACATATTCGCCCACGGCGCTCGCCACGACATTGGGCAGGCCCTGGCCGCCATATTCGACCGGCGCATGCAAGGTCGTCCAGCCGCCCTCCACATAGGTATCGAACGCCTGCTTGAAACCGGGCGGGGTGGTGACGCTGCCGTCGGGATGGCGGGTGCAGCCTTCCTTGTCGCCCACGGCGTTCAGCGGGAACAGCACCTCCTCCGCGATCTTGCTGCCTTCGGCCAGTATGGCTTCGATCAGGTCGGGCGTCGCATTTTCGAAGCCCGGAAGATTGGCATAGCGGTCCAGCCCCAGCACATGATCGAGCACAAAGCGGGTCTCACGGATCGGGGCGGTATAGCTGGGCATGATCTTCTCCGGGAATATTGTCGTTCTGATGAAGCGTTATTTTTCGAGCGCGGCGACGAAACCCGACAGTTCGGCGATCGCCGCGTCGATATCGTCCTTCTGCCGGGTGAGCAGTCCGATGCGCGCCTTGCACTTGGCAAGAGTGACGCGGCGCTGCTCCTCATGCTCCTCATCGGCGTCGTACAGGTCGATCATCTCGCGAATGTCGGCCAGGCTGAAACCGACCCGCTTGCCGCGCAGAATCCACGCCAGCCGGGCACGGTCGCGGCGCGAATAGATGCGCGCCAGGCCCTGCCGCTCCGGCGCGATCAGCCCTTCATCTTCGTAGAAGCGCAGCGCCCGCGCGGTGACGCCGAATTCTTCCGACAGGTCGGTGATGGTATAGCTTTGCCGTTCGCGTTGATCCGGCACCTCTATGCCGGCGATGCTGCTGCGCTGGTCCATGGCGGGCAATCTAGGGATACCTTACGTTTACGTCAAGGTGAGTGCGCGGACCATATGATATCCAGATGACAAGAGCCGCCGCTGGCGCTAGGGGCAGCAGCATGACGGGGGCGATCAGACAATCGGAAGCCGCGCGGGGCCTTCTGGCCGCGCTGGCGCTGCTTGTCCTCGCCATCCAGCTAGTCGCCCCGTCCGGCTTCATGCCGGTGCGCACCGACCGGGGCGTCGTCGTGACGCTGTGTACCGGGCAGGGCGCGGTCAATGTCGTGGTCGATCGTGACCATGCGCCCGGCAAGCCGCATCCCAAGGGCGATGCCGCGCCTGTTCAGCAGCATTGCCCCTTCGCCGCGTCGGTCCAGCCGCTGATCCCGCCGGTGGCGGCCGCCGATCTGGCCCTGCCTGCCTGGCAACTTGCGTCCGGGCCGATCGCCTTCGCGCTCAAGACGGGCCTTGTCGCCCGGCTGGCCGCCCCGCCGCCGCCTTCATCGGGGCCGCCTTCAACCTTCTAGAAAATTCATTTTGCGCGCTGCCATGCCGGTGGCGCTGGCGTTGTATTTTCATGAGGTTGTCCTGTCATGTCCGTCATTCTTGACCTGCGCAGCGTGTCGCTGTGCGCCCTTGCCTGTTCTCTCACGACCCTGCCCGCGCTGGCCGATGAAGCGCCCGATCAGGGGAGGATCATCGTCACGGCCCTTCCCATGATCGAAGACGCCGAAGCGCGCGTGGACCGCGTAGCGGGCGGGGCGGATGTCGTCGCGGCGCAGGAATTCGAAGACAAGGTGGCCGTGTCGCTGCGTGACGCGCTCAGCTTTTCGCCCGGCGTCTATACCCAGCCGCGTTTCGGGCAGGAGGTGCGCATCTCCATCCGCGGATCGGGTATTTCACGCGGCTTCCACATGCGCGGGCTGACGCTGTTGCAGGACGGCATTCCGATCAACCTTGCCGATGACAATGGCGATTTCCAGGAACTGGACCCGCAGGTGTTTCAGCATCTGGAGGTCTATCGCGGCGGCAATGCGCTGCGGTGGGGCGGATCGACGCTGGGCGGCGCGATCAATGCCGTCACCCCGACAGGCCGGAGCGCGCCGGGAGCGGAACTGCGCATCGACGGCGGATCGTTCGATACGCTGCGCGCCAAGGCGGCCTATGGCTATGCCGGTGCGCGCGGCGATGCCTGGATGGCGATCACCGCCGATCGTTCGGACGGCGACCGCGACCATGCGGCGCGCAAGGCAGTCCGCTTCAACGGCAATGCCGGGTTGAAGATCAGCGATACGGTCGAGACGCGGTTTTACGCGAGCGTGCAGAGCATTCGCCAGAGCCTGCCGGGCACCCTGTCGGAAAGACAGGCGCTGAACCGTCCGGCCGCTGCCAACCCCGCCAGCGTCACGGGCGATCAGGCGCGCGACATCGATTCCATTCGCTTGCAGAACCGCACGACCGTGCAACTGGGCCGTGGCGCGCTGGAAGGGGGCGTGTTCCTGAACGTCAAGGATCTGTTCCATCCCATTTTTCAGGTGGTGGACCAGAAATCGACCGATTATGGCGTCTATGGCCGATATGATCTGGAAGCAGGGCCGTTCGGCCTCACCCTCGGCAGCACGGCCCGGTTCGGCGAGGTTCGCTCACGCCGCTTCGTGAATGCGGCAGGCCGCCGCGCTCCGGGGGCTGCGCCAACGTTCGATGCCCGTCAGCGGGCGCAGACGATCAACAGCTATGGCGAACTGCGCTACCGCCCCGCAGACAGGCTGACGCTGATCGCGGGGGGCATCTATACCCATGCTGAGCGGGAACAGGATCAGCAGATCCCTGCCTCCGTCAGCGCGCGGGTCGATTATGATGCGTTCGCGCCAAAATTCGGCCTGCTGTTCGATCTGGGCGAGGCCGTGCAATTCTATGTCAATTACAGCCGTTCCGTCGAGATGCCGGGCTTTGGCGAAGTCGCGCAGATCGCGGCCTTCGTGCCCGTGCGGCCGCAAAAGGCGTGGACCGTCGAGGTGGGCACAAGGGGACGTTCCGGTATCGCCGCGTGGGACGTCAGCCTTTATCGCGCGGATCTTAAGGACGAAATGCTGCAATATACGGTGAATCCCGCGCAGGGCATTCCAGCCGCAACCTTCAACGCGGATCGCACCCTCCATCAGGGGATCGAGGCGGGTCTGGACCTGACGCTCGCTCCTTGGGCGATGTTGCGGCAGGTTTATCAGTATAGCGATTTCCGCTTCCGGGACGATGTGCAGTTCGGCGGCAATCGCCTGCCGGTGGTGCCGCGCCACTTCTATCGGGCGGAACTGCGGCTGGGCACGGACCGGCTCAGCCTTTCCCCCGCCGTGGAATGGGTGCCGCAGGGGGCATGGGTGGACTATGCGAATACAAAGCGGATCGGCGGTTATGCGATGCTCAACCTCGGCGCGCAGGCGGGGGTGAGGGAGGGCGTGACGCTGTTCCTCGACGCGCGCAACCTGACTGGAAAGCGTGCGGTCGGGGATATCAGCGCGATGGTCCGCTACGTGCCGGATAATCCGGCTACCCCGGCCGATGAAGGCAGCGCCGCCTTCTACCCGGTTGAGCGCCGCGCCATCTATGGCGGGCTGCGCGCCCGTTTCTAAGGCGCGCTCCCCTCATCCTCATGGGGGGCTGGAGCGGGCGGGGAAATGGGTCTAGGGGCGGGGCCATGTTGCGTCTGTCCGGCCTGAAACTGCCCCTCTACCATCCGGCCGAAGCGATGCCCGCCGCGATCTGCGCGCGGCTGGGCATCGCGGCAGCGGACCTGATCAGCCATGCGGTCGTGCGCCGCGGCAACGACGCCCGGCGCAAGAATGCGATCCAGCTCGTCTACACCGTCGATGTCGAACTGGCGGACGAAGAGGCGGTGCTGGCCCGCTTCGCCAGGGATCATGATGTCCGCCCCCGTCCCGATACTGATTATCGCTTCGTCGCCCATGCGCCTGACGGGTGGAGCGGCAAGCGGCCAGTGGTGATCGGCGCGGGGCCATGCGGCCTGTTCGCCGGGCTGATCCTGGCGCAGATGGGTTTCCGCCCGATCATCCTGGATCGCGGCAAGGTGGTGCGCGAAAGGACCAAGGATACCTGGGGTCTGTGGCGGCGCGCGGAACTGAACCCCGACAGCAACGTGCAGTTCGGCGAGGGCGGGGCTGGCACCTTTTCCGATGGAAAACTCTATTGCCGGGTCAAGGACCCCCGTTTCCTGGGCCGCAAGGTGCTACAGGAATTCGTCGCGGCTGGCGCGCCCGCCGACATTCTGACCGAAGCGCATCCGCATATCGGCACCTTTCGCCTCGTCACCATGGTCGAAAGCCTACGCCGCCAGATCGAGGCGCTGGGCGGCGAATATCGCTGGCAGCACAAGGTCGAGGAACTGGAACTGACGGCCGGGGGCGATGGCAGGCAGCGGCTGCGCGGCGTGCATCTGTCCGATGGCGGCTTTATCGAGGCGGATCATGTCGTGCTGGCGGTGGGGCACAGCGCGCGGCCGACGTTCGAAATGCTCCACCGGCGCGGCGTGCATATAGAGGCCAAGCCCTTTTCCATCGGCGTGCGGATCGAACATCCGCAAAGCTGGATCGACCGGGCGCGTTACGGCAATTGCGCGGGCCATCCGTTGCTGGGCGCTGCGGCCTACAGCCTTGCGCATCACTGCGCCAATGGGCGCACGGTCTACAGCTTCTGCATGTGTCCGGGCGGTCGCGTGGTCGCCGCGACATCGGAGGAAGGGCGCGTCGTCACCAACGGCATGAGCCAGTACAGCCGCGCCGAGTTCAACGCGAATTCCGGGCTGGTGGTCGGCATCGACCCGGAACGCGACTATCCCGGCGGCCCGCTGGCAGGGATCGAGCTTCAGCGGCACTGGGAAAGCATGGCCTATGAGGCTGGCGGATCATCCTATTGGGCGCCGGGGCAGAAGGTCGGGGACTTCCTTGCGCGCCGTCCCTCGACGGAGTTGGGGGAGGTCATCCCCTCCTACAAACCCGGCGTCACCATGACCGACCTGTCGCGCTGCCTGCCCGATTTCGTCATAGAGGCGTTTCATGAAGCGCTGCCCGCCTTTGGACGGCAGATCGCCAATTACGACCATCCCGATGCGGTCATGACGGGCGTCGAAACCCGCACCTCTTCGCCCATCCGCATCACGCGCGGCGCGGATTATCAGAGCCTCAACGTCACCGGGCTCTACCCGGCGGGCGAAGGGGCGGGCTATGCTGGCGGCATCCTGTCCGCTGCGATCGACGGGATCAAGGTGGCCGAAGCGATCGGCCTCGCGATCAATGCCGATGGCGCGCCTTAACCAGCCTTGCGGTCCTGCCTGAGTCGGGGCCATGGATGCCGTAGCGTCCGGCAAAAGGCAGCGGCGCCAGACGCTTGCCCAAGGCGTACGTCTTTAGTTCGATTATTTCGTCTTTTTGGTTCTTCTTGATATTTGCACTATGTGGATGAGTTTGCAGGCGTAAAATAATTATCCCGCACTCCATTGCGGGTCTATATAGTCTCTCTGCTCTCGGCCGGTCCGATGCTGCCGCAGCAGTCCCAATGACAATCGAAGAGAAAGCAGAGGAGGCCATCATGCATGCCAAACCTGTTGCCGTAGCGCTGTGCGCCTGTCTGGTTGCGCCTGTCGCTGCGGAAGCCCGGCAGGGACCGGGCCAGCTAACCGTCGTCGCGCCGGAAAAGGATGCGGCCAATTATGAAGCATGGACCGGAAGGACGGCCGCCCGGCTTTCCCGCAGCATCCGCAATGCCAGCTGGCTCTACCGTGACGCCAGTTCCACTGGCTACAGCCGGGTCCAGTTCCGCCTGAACGATCAGGGAAAGCCGCAGGATGTGGAACTGGCGGGTCCCTCCACCTCGCGCAACATCAACCGCATCTCCATGCGCGCGGTGAAGGCCATGGGATCGCTTCACCCCTTGCCCGGCAATGTGAGCGCGAACCGCAAGTTCGAAGCGTGGATCATCGTTGCGCGCGATGACACGGAAAAGGAGGGCATGATGAGCGCCCTGCGTTCGCAATACCGGGCGCAGACCATGGCACAGGCGGAAAAGGATCGCCCCATCCTGATCGCGCAGCGCTGAAACGCCCGCGCTACAGCGCTTTGCGGCAAGGGAGCGCGTTGCCGGTGCGGCGCGCTCCCTCCGCTTCTTTCCACCGGGCCGGTCATCAAGTGCAACTTACCGCCTTGGGCGGCGTTCGATAGCGATGCCCTCACCCCCTTCCGGCTTTCAGGACGGCAACGGGTCCAGCCATTTGGACCCCGGTCAAGGCCGCTGCGCGTCCGCCATGGCGGGCAAGCGGGGCCGGGCCGTCGCGGCGCGGTCAGGGGCCGCCCGATGATCGAACGTCATCTCGCCCGGATCAAGGCCCGGCACTCCCTTTCGAAGGAAGAGGAGCAGGCAATCCTTGCGCTGATCCCTCCCGCGCGCCCGGTGTCCAGGAACAGCGTCATCGTGCGGGAAGGCGAACTGCTGGAGGCCAGCACCCTCCTGCTCGACGGGTTGCTGTGCCGCTACAAGGATCTGCCCGATGGCAAGCGGCAGATCACCCAGTTGCATGTCGCCGGGGATTTCGCCGACCTTCACGGTTTCACGCTCAAGCGGCTCGAACATGATATCATGGCGCTCACTGACTGCATGCTGTCGCGTGTGCCCCACGAAAGCATTCGCGAACTTATCGAGGCTCATCCACGGCTTGGCCGCATCTACTGGTTCAGCACCAATCTGGACGCGTGCATGAACCGGGAATGGGAATTGTCGCTGGGCCAGCGGTCGGCAGCGGGGCGGCTGGCGGCACTTTTCTGCGAATTGCATGAGCGGTTGGCGATCGTCGGGCTGAACGGCGAACGCTTCACCCTGGGCATGAACCAGTCCCAGCTTGCCGATGCGCTGGGCATGACTTCCGTTCACGTCAACCGGACGCTGCGCCTGCTGCGCGACCAGCGCCTGCTCGACTATAATCGCGGGGAAGCGCGCATCCTGGACCTTGATGGCCTTAAGCTGATGGCGGAATTCGACCCCAGCTATCTTTATCTCGATGCTGAACCCTTGTGATGGCGGGAACCGTCTGCCGATGATTCATTCTCCTATCGACCCGGCTGACGCCGCGCTCGCCGCCCTGCTTCAACTGCTCAAGGCGCGTAATTACCATTTCGTGACGCCCACGCCCGCCACTCACGGGCTGGTCCTGAGCCGCCCGGAACGGCGCGAGGCGCGCAAGATTGAGGATGTGCTGGGATGGAGCCTGCCATTCGGCACATCTCTGCTTGATCGCGAGGTCATGCAGTTGCTGGAAACGGCGGGCGCGCTTGAGGAAGCGGGGGAGGGGCGCTGGCGCTCCCTGTTCCGGGTCTCCTCTCTGGGCGGTGCGCTGTTCCTCCATTCCGCTTACCCCACGGATGATGAGGATGCCGTCTTCTTCGGTCCTGACAGCTATCGTTTCGCCCGGCTGATCTTGTCGGAACTCAGC
>NZ_ATHO01000049.1 GCF_000445065.1 Sphingobium quisquiliarum P25
CCCCCGCCGCGCGGATCGCCGCCGTAAGGCCGCTGGCCGGAACGACCTTCGCACCGGCCTTCATGGCCGCGGCGACAGCCTTCCGCACGCGTGCGTCGCGCCGCCTGGCGTCAGCCAGCCCCTCGTCACGGCGGGGCGCGCGATCGGTGAAGAAGACGGGCAGGCCCGCCCTGGCGAAGCTGGCGATGGCTTCGGCCGTATCGGCGCGAATGCCGTCGATCGGGGGCAGGACGAGCACGGAATAGCGATGGCCGCCCCTGGAAAGGAGCTGCCGCCCGTCCACCTTCGCCTGCGCGATGGAATCGGGATTGATCCGGTCGAAATCATAGCCTGCGGCAAGGAACGCCTTTTCCCCGGCCTGCTTGCCCGCGCCCTCATCCTCTATGCCGACATAATAGCCATAGCGGCCGTAGAACCATGCGACCGGCACCACCGGCTCGCCCGCCTGCATCACCGCCTGAAGACGGCCGATATAGGCGGCCAGCGCCTTCATGCCCGGCCAGACCGGATTGGTTTCATTGATCGGGCCGCTGAACCCAAGCGAGAAGGGGCTGGGTTGAAAGGCGTGCCAGCCCGGCCAATCGTCCGCATGGAAGCGGTAGTTCATGCCGTGCAGGACCATGCTGTTGACCCCGCCCGCCATGATGAGATCGGTGCGCCGCCGCATCTCGTCCGGCGTGACCTCATAGGGGCGGTTGGCCCAGACCAGGCTTTCGGCCGACACGATGGGACGGCCGTAAAGGTTCGCGCCCGACCGGGCGAAGCGCATGAACAGCGGGTCGCCGCCATGCACCAGGTCTTCCGTTTCCGGTATGTCGGCCATGCCATAGCCGCGAATGATGTCGAACGCGCCGCCATGCGCCTGGAACTTCGCCTTGAGCCCGCGCGCATGGTTCCACTCGACGAAGGGCTGGATGAACCCGGCGATCATCATGTCCGACACGGTGCGGCGATAGTCGGCGCGCACCCGTTCGGCGACGTCGCTGTTCGCCGCGTCGAAATAGGGTGGCGAATAATGTTCGTCCCACGCCTGCATCCAGCCCGGCTGCACGACGAAGGGCAGGTAGGGCGTCAGGTCATAGCCGCGCCGCTTCCTGAATTCCTTCAGCAGTCGCGGCCCCCATTGGATGTCCTGCATCAGTTCCAGGCTGTCGACGAAGGTCGCGCGCATGCCCGCCGGGTCCTTGCCCAGCGGATCGCCGACGCGCGCGGCATGGGCGGCGAAGGCGGACGGGTCCATATGGTCGAGGATGAGTTGCGGCCCCTTCCCCGCCGCGCCGAGCACGCCGACATCGGACGCGAACTGGCGGAACACGAAAATCTGCCAGTCGCCCGGCGGCGGCGTCCAGTCGAGCGCCCCGTCCTCACGCAGCTTGCCGGTGAGCAGGATGCTGCTGGCGGGATCGAGCGTGCCGGACGCCAGCACATCGTTCCAGGGCGAGATGGTCATGCCCATCATCCCCTGGCGCGGCTTGAGATCGGGGGCGCTTCCCTTCATCGCGACCACGGCGACGGTGCGGGCGCGCGCCTCCATCCGCTTCCCCCAATCGGCATATTTGGGGTCCTTGACGCGCGGGTCGAAGCCATTGAGCGCGCCCAGCCGCTTGGTGCGTTTGGGGATTTCCACCTTGATGGGACCTGCCGTGCCCCCCTTCACCGCCGTGCGCGCCATCGCCAGTTCGGTGAAGGCCTTTTCCGGCGGGATCGCCTCTCCGCCGCCGGACGGCCACGACGAACCGAGGGTGTAGTCAAGGCTTAGCCCCGCTGACCGCGCCGCGTCCGCCGCCGTGCGCAGATGTGCGAAGAAGCTGGGTTCCGCATAATTGTTGACGGCCACCCTCTCCTGCGGCGTCAGCGTCACGAAATTAGGCGTGAAGGATTGGACTTCCGCCCCGCCAAAGCCATGATCGGCCATCAGTTGCACTTCACGGCGCAGTTCCTGATCCGTCACCGCATCGCCCGGCCACCACCAGCGCAGGCGCGGCCGCGCTTCGGCGGGGGGCGAGCGGAAGCCTTCCTCCAGCCTTTGCGCTCCGGCAGGGACCGCCGCCAGCATCGTCGCGGCGATGAGCAAGCCCTTCATCAGCAGCTTTCGTCCTGCGGTCATCTTCATCCCCTCGATCATGCCTTCGCGTAGCGGCCGGGCAGTGAGCGGGCAGGCTCAGGGCGGCGTACGGCGCTGCCGCATCGATATGCGCCTGACCGGATCGCGTCAATATCGATCATTATCGTTCGATTATGCTCTGGAGCCACTTGCGATATTGTCCGGCAGGGCCCTTTGTGCCACCACAACGGGATGCAGACAGCCCCAGCCTTCAAGCCCAAGCGCGGCAGACCCACGGTGGAGCAGGTCGCCGCGATCGAGCAGACCATCCTGACCACCGCGCGCCGCATGTTCCTGGAAGACGGGTTCGACAATGTGGCCATGGAGGCGGTCGCCACAGAGGCAGGCGTGTCGAAGGGGACCCTCTATGCCCGGCACCCGTCCAAGGAAGCGCTGCTGACCGCCGTGGTCCACAGCAGCGTGGCGGAATGGTCCGCGCGCGCGGCGCAGCATGACCATCTGCTGACGGACAATATCAATGAACGCCTGCGCCATCATGCGCGGATCATCGCGTCCAGCTTCGGCTCGCCCGACGTGCAGGCGCTGTGCAGGCTGATGTTCGCGACGCAGGAACGCTTTCCGTCCGTGTCGGCGGCGCTCCATGACGTGGGCTATCTCTATGCCGTGGGGATCATCGCGAGGGACATCGCCGGTCTGGGGGTGAAGGACGGCATTCCGGCGCGCGACCCCGACAGCGTCGCCTATATGCTGGTGTCGTCCGTTTCGGGATGGCTGTTGCAGGAGGGCGCGGCGCGCGACATCCCGGCGGAGGAGGCGCAGGACATGGCCGATCGCTTCGCGGATTTGCTGCTTGCCGCCCGCGCATCATGGTAGGACTTGAAATTCGAACGTGATCGTGCGATATGGCCGGGGTCGAAGATGGAGGATCCTGACACATGCGTCTTTTTCTGATGGCCACCGCCGCTGCTTTCATGACGGCGAGCGAGCCTGCCATGGCTCAGACGGCTCCGGCCGCCGCCCCTGCCAAGACCAAATATTCCACTGCTGAAACCGATATCGGCACCCTGCTGGATGATCCCGCCGCCAAGGCGATCGTCGAAAAGCATATCCCCGGCCTGACGACCAACGAACAGATCGACATGGCGCGCGGCATGACGCTGAAAGTCGTGCAGCAATATTCGCCCGACGAAGTGACCGATGCGCGGCTGGCCGCCATCGACGCGGACCTCGCGAAGCTGAAATAAGGATAATGGCGCGGGGGATGCCATTCCCCCCCCCACCCCGGCTATGATGAAGGGCGTCCTTTGCGAAGGGCGCCCTTTCCTTTTATCGGTTCTTGGGAATGCGTCCTGCTTGCTGCTATGGCGGGGTCATAGATGGAGGAAGCGGAATGGCGCATGTGAAAATGCCGTTGGATGAAGTGCTGGCGCAAGTGACGGGATGGACCCGATGCACCGGCCGGGAAGCGATCGAAAAGCAGTTTACCTTCGCTGACTTCAACGCGGCCTTCGCCTTCATGACGCGCTGCGCCATGCGGGCCGAGCAGCTCGACCACCATCCCGAATGGAGCAATGTCTACAACAGGGTGGACGTGGTGCTGACCACCCATGATGTCGACGGCATGAGCGACCGCGATGTCGCCATGGCGCAGTTCATGGATGGCATCGCCGCCGCTTGAAAGAACGGGCCGGGCCCGGCTCCTGCCTGCGCAGGGGCGCGGGCTTTGCAGTTCAGGCCCCTCTTCGCGCGTCAGGCTGCCTGGTCAAGCGCGCGGACGAGGGAAAGGACCTGCTCCGCATGTTCCGGGCGGCAGATCAGCAGGTCGGGCAGATAGACGTCCTGCTGATTATAGACCAGCGGCGACCCGTCGATGCGTGAACAGTGCAGGCCATGCGCCTGCGCGACCGCGACCGGGGCCATGCTGTCCCACTCATATTGGCCGCCGGAGTGCAGGTAGATGTCCGCCTGCCCCAGTATGACGGCCATCGCCTTGGCCCCGGCCGATCCCATGGGCACCAGCTCGGCATCCAATCCTTCGGCGACCGCGACGGCTTCCTTGGCCGGGCGCGTGCGGGACACGACCATGCGCAGCTTTTCCGGTGCGGGGGGAAGCGGCTGAACCCGGTCGGTGCGCAGCACGGTGCCAGCGCCGGTTCCGGTCAGGTCCAGTCCCGGCAGCGCGACCGCGCCGATGGCTGGCTTGCCGTCGATGGCGAGGCCGACATGCACCGCCCAGTCGGCACGTTCCTCGCCATATTCGCGGGTGCCGTCGACCGGGTCGACGATCCACACGCGGCTCTTGCCAAGGCGTTCGGCATTGTCCTTTTCCTCTTCGGACAGCAGCCCGTCATCCGGCCTCGCTTCGCGCAGGGCGTGGACCAGGAACTGGTTCGCCGTCTGGTCGCCCGCCTTGCCCAATGCCTTGGCGCTGAACAGGCCGCTGGAACGCACCTCCAGCAGGATGCGGCCTGCGACTTCGGCGAGGTGAGCGGCAAGGTCCGCGTCGGCCAGCGCCTTTGCGTCCACATGCGCGCTCATGGGATCAGCCTCGCCACGATCGCGTCGGCCGCTTCTTCGGCGGTCATCGCGGTGGTGTCGATGCGGATTTCCGGGTCCTCCGGCGCTTCATAGGGGCTGTCGATGCCCGTGAAATTCTTGAGCTGCCCGCTGCGCGCCTTCTTGTAGAGGCCCTTCACATCACGCGATTCCGCTTCGGCCAAAGGCGTGTCGATATGCACTTCGATGAACTCGCCGGGCTGCATCATCTGCCGCACCATCTCCCGTTCCGAGCGGAAGGGCGAGATGAAGGCGGTGATCACGATCAGGCCCGCGTCGGTCATCAGCTTCGCCACCTCGCCCACGCGGCGGATATTTTCCACGCGGTCGGCGTCGGTAAAGCCCAGGTCCTTGTTCAGGCCATGGCGCACATTGTCGCCATCCAGCAGGAAGGTGTGGCGGTTCATGCGCGCCAGCTTCTTTTCGACGAGATTGGCGATGGTCGACTTGCCCGCGCCCGACAGGCCGGTGAACCACAGCACGGCGGGCTTCTGGTTCTTGAGCGCCGCATGGAATTCGCGGGTGACGTCGGTCGCCTGCCAATGGACGTTCTGCGCGCGGCGCAGGCTGAAATTCAGCATGCCCGCCGCGACGGTGGCGTTGCTGATCTTGTCGATCAGGATGAAGCCGCCGAGCGTCCGGTTCTCCTTATAGGGTTCGAAGACGATCTGCTTGTCGGTGGACAGGTTCGCAAGGCCGATGGCGTTCAGGTCCAGCGTCTTGGCCGCCAGATGCTCCATCGTGTTGACGTTGACCTGATATTTGGGCTGCTGCACCGTCGCGGTCACGGTCTGCGTGCCGATCTTGAGCCAATAGGGACGGCCGGGCAGCATTTCCTCGTCCGACATCCACACGATGGTCGCTTCGAACTGGTCGGCGGCCTGCGGCGGATTGTCGGCCAGCGCGATCACGTCGCCGCGCGAGCAATCGATTTCATCGGCGAAGCAGAGCGTGACCGACTGGCCCGCCACCGCCTGATCCAGATCGCCGTCCATCGTGACGATGCGCGTCACCGTGCTGGTCTTGCCCGAAGGAAGCACGCGCACGGCATCGCCCGGCTTGACCACGCCGGTCGCGATCAGGCCGGAGAAGCCGCGAAAGTCGAGGTTGGGGCGGTTGACCCACTGCACCGGCATGCGAAACGGCTTTTCCGCGTCGGCGGCGCTGTTGACCTCCACCGTTTCAAGATGCTCGATCAGCGCGGGGCCCTTGTACCAGGGCGTGTTCGCGCTGGGGCCGGTGATATTGTCGCCCTTGAAGCCGGAGATCGGCATGGCGGTGAAAGTCTCTATGCCGATCGAGCTGGCGAAGGCGGTATAATCCTTGACGATGGCGTCGAAGACCGCCTGATCATAATCGACCAGATCCATCTTGTTGACCGCCAGGACGATGTTCCTGATGCCGATCAGATGCGCCAGATAGCTGTGGCGGCGGGTCTGGGTCAGCACGCCCTTGCGCGCGTCGATCAGGATGACGGCCAGGTCCGCGGTGGACGCGCCGGTCACCATGTTGCGCGTATATTGTTCGTGGCCGGGCGTGTCGGCGACGATGAACTTGCGCTTTTCCGTCGCGAAGAAGCGGTAGGCGACGTCGATGGTGATGCCCTGCTCCCGCTCGGCGGCGAGGCCGTCGACCAGCAGCGCGAAGTCGATATCCTGACCCTGGGTCCCGACCTTCTTGGAATCCGCTTCCAGAGCCGCAAGCTGATCCTCGAAGATCATCTTGCTGTCGTAGAGCAGGCGGCCGATCAGGGTCGACTTGCCGTCGTCCACCGACCCGCAGGTGATGAAGCGCAGCATCGTCTTGTGCTCATGCACCTTCAGATACTGGTCGATATCCTCCGCGATCAGCGCGTCGGTCTTGTAGATGGGTTCGTCGAGAATGTCGGTCATGTCATCTGTCCCGTCATCCCAGCGAAAGCTGGGACCTCGTTGATCTGGATATAATGGTTCACGCGGAGACGCGGAGACGCAGACAGGCCACGCCCACGGCAAAGCCGCATTGCCGAATGGATCGCAGCACCGGGCCGAACCGCCGGAAAAACGGAAAAGCCTGCGGCCTGATGCAACGCCTTCGCGTCTCCGCGTCTCCGCGTGAGGAAAAAGCGGCGGGGCGCCGCCATCAGAAGTAGCCTTCCTGCTTCTTCTTCTCCATGCCCGCGCCGCCCGCGTCCTTGTCGATGGCGCGGCCCTGCCGTTCGGACGTGGTGGTCAGCAGCGTTTCCTGGATCACTTCGGGCAAGGTCTTCGCCTTGCTTTCCACCGCGCCGGTCAGCGGATAGCAGCCCAGCGTGCGGAAGCGGATGGAGCGCATCACCGGCTGTTCGCCGGGCTTGAGCGGGAAACGGTCGTCATCGACCATCAGCAGCATGCCGTCGCGCTCCACGGTCGGGCGTTCCTCCGCGAAATAGAGCGGCACGATCGGCACGTCGTTGAGGTGGATATATTGCCAGATGTCCAGCTCGGTCCAGTTGCTGATCGGGAAGACGCGGATGCTTTCGCCCTTGTTCTTGCGGGCATTGTAGAGGTTCCACAGTTCCGGCCGCTGGTTCTTCGGGTCCCAGCCGTGCGAGGCGGTGCGGAAGGAGAAGATGCGTTCCTTCGCCCGGCTCTTTTCCTCGTCGCGGCGCGCGCCGCCGAAGGCCGCGTCGAAGCCGTAGAGGTCGAGCGCCTGCTTCAACCCTTCGGTCTTCCACATATCGGTGTGCAGCGCGCCATGGTCGAACGGGTTGATGCCCCGCTCCTTGGCTTCCGGGTTGTGATAGACCAGCAATTCCATGCCGCTTTCCCGCGCCATCCGGTCGCGCAGCTTGTACATTTCCTGGAATTTCCAGGTCGTATCGACATGCAGCAGCGGAAAGGGCGGCGGCGAGGGATAGAAGGCCTTGCGCGCCAGGTGCAGCATCACCGCGCTGTCCTTGCCCACGGAATAGAGCATCACGGGCTTTTCCGCTTCCGCCACGACTTCGCGCAGGATGTGGATGCTCTCGGCCTCAAGCCGTTCCAGATGGGTCAGGGTCGATTTACTCAGTTGGTCGGACATTATTCTCTCTACCCTCAAGGGTTCGCCGGGCGGTAGATCGCCCCAAGCGCTTGACCGCGAAGCCCCCATATGGGAGCAAAATCCCATGTCCCTCTCTTTCGCCACCCAGCGCGAGCTGTTGCTACCCCTTGTGGAGGGTATCCATGAGAGCCCGCCATGGGGCGGATTCCTGCGTCAGCTCGTGGCGCGGACCTATGCGCGGCGGGCGTTCCTGATCATCACCCTGGCCAATTCTGCGCCGGGGCAGGAACCCGCCGTGGTGCATGTCGCCGCTCCGCGCGCCGCCACGGAACCGCCGCTGGACTTCCGCCGGATCGAGGCGCTGCGGCTGCATCCCTATGGCGCGCTGCGGCCCGGGCGGGTCTATTCGCTGGACGAGATGCTCGATTATGACCGGCCCGCGCAACTGGCCCGGCAACGCGCGGAACTGGACGAAATGAACATCCGCTACGGCCGGTTCCTGCGGGTGACGGCGGGCGGCGCGGCGGACGCATGGCTGCTGCTGGTGCGCGAACGGGAGGATTTCACCGCTTCGGCCGTGTCCGCGCTGTCGGGCGTGGGGCCGCATCTTTCCGCCGCGCTCAAGACGCTGGCGGCGCTGATCGAACAGAGGTTGCAGGTGGCGCTCGCTCAATCGGCGTTGCAGCGGCAGGGCGTCGGGCAAGTGGCGTTCGATGCGACCGGGCGGGTGATGGCGGCTGACCCGCAGGCCGAAGCGCTGCTGGCCTTCGTTCCCGAACCCGGACCCACGGCCGGGCGGCGGCTTCAACTGGTGCCCGCCGTGTCGCAGGCGCTGGAGGCCGCCT
>NZ_ATHO01000050.1 GCF_000445065.1 Sphingobium quisquiliarum P25
CCAGCCGCGCCCGCGACGTCCAGCCGCTGCATCCGCCGCGCGACCACGGCGGGGGTGAGGAAATTGTCGCGCAGGAACAGCGCCAGCGTATCGCCGATCCGGTCCTTGTTGCGCGGGATGATCGCCGTGTGCGGGATGGGCAGGCCCAGCGGGTGGCGGAACAGGGCGGTCACGGCGAACCAGTCGGCAAGGCCGCCGACCATCGCGGCTTCGGCAAAGGCCTGCACGAAGGCGATGGCGGGATGAAGGTGGACGGTTGCACGGGCGGCGATGAACAGCAGCGCCATGGCGAGCAGCATGCCCGTCGCCACCATCCGCATCCGCCGCGCCGGATGAACAGGGCCGCCGGCGGAGGGCAGGGATGCGGAAAGCAGCTTCATGGCCGACCAACGGTTACGCCGCCGTTTCGTTCAGGCAAGCACTTCTTTTCGCATGAAGGCATTCTTTCCCGCGGCGGCGCGCCGATTCATTCCGCCGGATGAGTGACGCCCGCATGGGCGCTGTCGTCCCCCGGCTTGTAGGTCAGGAAACGGCGGCCGAGGCGCGGGCCGATCCATTCCTCTATCCCCAAGGCGAGGCTGAACGTCGCAGGGACGATCACCAGCGTCAGCACGGTGGAGAGCAGCAGGCCGCCGATCACCGTGATGCCCATTGGCGATCGCCACGCGCTGTCGCCGCCCAGCGACAGGGCCGTGGGCACCATGCCCGCCACCATGGCGACGGTGGTCATGACGATCGGCTGCGCGCGCTTGTGGCCCGCATCGACGATCGCTTCGAAACGGGGCACGCCCTTCTGTATCTCCTCCAGCGCGAAATCGATGACCAGGATCGAGTTCTTGGCGACGATGCCCAGCAGCATCAGCAGCCCGATCAGCACCGGCATGGAAATGGGATGGCCGGTCAGGTGAAGGGCGATGGCGCCGCCCAGCGGAGCGAGCAGCAGCGACCCCAGATTGACGAAGGGCGGCATCAGCCGCTTGTAGAGCAGGGTCAGCACCGCCAGCACCAGCAGGATGCCGGAGACGACCGCGATGACGAAATTCTTGACCAGTTCCACCTGCCATTTGGCTTCGCCGGTGGTGATCTTCTGAATGCCGGGGATCGCGCCGTCATTCACCGCCTTCATGGTGGGCAGGGCGTTGATCTTGCCCATGGCCTGGCTGCTGACGATGCCGGGCGCGAAGTCCGCGCCCACGACGATGCGGCGGGCCTGGTTGTAGCGGCGGATCTGCGTCGGCCCCGCCCCGAATTCTATGTCGGCGACGACCTTGAGCGGGACCGATCCGCCGTTGACGGTCGGCACGGGCATATTTTCGATGGTGGCGATGTCGCGGCGGCTATCCTCCGCGACCGAGACGCGGATCGGGATCTGGCGGTCGGACAGCGAGAATTTGGCGCTGTTCTGGTCGATGTCGCCGATCGTCGCGACGCGGATCGTCTGGCTGAGCGCGGCCGTGGTGACGCCCAGGCTGGCGGCGAGGTCGAAACGCGGCTTGATGATGATTTCCGGGCGGCTCATGTCGCCCTGAACGCGGGGCGCGCGGATTTCCTTGACCCCCGCCATCTCCGCCACCAGCTTGTTCGCGGTCCGCTCCAGCAGGTCCGGGTCCTCCCCGCCCAGCATGATGGTCACGTCACGGCCAAAGCCGCCGCCCGCCTGCGATTGGAAATTCACCCGCGCGTCGGCGACCTGCTGGAATCTGGGAGCGACCTTGCGTTCCCATTCGACCGAGGTCATCGGCCGGTCCTTCTTCAAGGTCAGGTAAATGTCGGCTCCGGTCGTTTCGATGTCGGAGAATGCGGCATCGACCACCTGCCGTTCGGCCACCAGCATGTCGGCGATCCGCCGGGTGACGGCCGTGGTCTGCTCCAGCGTGCTGCCGGGCACCATTTCGATCTTCACCTGGCTGAAATCGGTGTCGATCGACGGCTGGAACGCCATGGGCAGCGTGCCGAAGGCCAGCAGGGTGGACAGGAAGGCGAGGACGCCGATCCCCACCGTCCAGATGCGATGGTCGCGCAGCCATGCGCTGAACCGCGCCCGGCCGCCGCGCGCCCGGTGCGCGATCGCGCGGCGTTCGTCCAGCGACCAGCGCAGGACGGACATATAGACGTCCATCAGCCAGCCTTCGCCATGGCTTTCCTGGCCATGCGCTTTCAGGAAATAGGCCGCGACCATGGGAGTGATGAGGCGCGCGACCGCGAGGCTGAGCAGCACGGCGACGACCACGGTCATGCCGAACTGGATGAAGAACTGGCCCGATACGCCGGGCATCAGGCCGACCGGCAGGAACACGGCGACGATCGCCATGGTCGTCGCCAGCACCGCAAGCCCGATTTCGTCAGCGGCGTCGATCGCGGCCTGATAGGCGCTTTTGCCCATGCGCATGTGGCGGACGATATTCTCGATCTCCACGATCGCGTCGTCCACCAGCACGCCCGCCACCAGACTGAGCGCCAGCAGGGACGTCATGTTGAGCGTGAAGCCCATCATCTCCATGAACCAGAAGGCGGGGATGGCGGACAGGGGAATGGCGAGCGCGGCGATGATCGTCGCGCGCCAGTCGCGCAGGAACAGGAACACGATGACGACGGCCAGCACCGCGCCTTCGATCATCGCCTGCATGGCCGAATGATATTGGCTCTTGGTGTAATCGACGGTGCTGAAAAGCTGCTTGTAGCGGACCTTGGGATTTTCCTTGCGCAGCTTGTCCAGGACCTTCTGCGCTTCCTCGTAGACGGTCACGTCAGACGAACCCTTCGCCTTTTCCAGGCTGAAGCTGGTGACCTGCCGCCCGTTCATCAGCGACAGGGACCGCTGTTCGGCGTACATATCGCGCACATTGGCGAGATCGGCGAGCTTGACGGTGCGGCCGCCCGGAATGGCGATCTGCGTCTGGCCCAGCGCATAGGCGTTGCGGGCGTTGCCGAGCACGCGGATGGCCTGTTCCGCGCCCGCAATCTCCGTCCGGCCGCCCGCGCTGTTGATGTTCACCTGCTGCAATTGCTGGTTGACCTGGGCAGCGGTGACGCCGTGCGATTGCAGCTTGGCCGGGTCGAGGATGACGCGGATTTCCCGGCTGACGCCGCCGCCGCGCTTGACCGCCGCCATGCCGGGCACCGCCAGCAACCGCTTGGCGATGGTGTTGTCGACATACCAGGAAAGCTCCTCCAGCGTCATGTCGGTGGCTTCGGCGCTGAAATAGGCGATCGGCCCGCCTTCGATGTCGAGCCGGGTGACCTGCGGTTCCAATATGCCTTCGGGAAGGTCGCTGCGGATCTGGTCGACGGCGTTCTTGACGTCATTGACGGCGCGGTCGACGGGCGTGCCGATCTGGAATTGGACAACCGTCATCGATTGCCCTTCCGACACGACCGAGGTGATTTCATCGACCCCGCTGATGCCGCGCACGGCCGCTTCCACCCTCTGGGTGACCTGGGTTTCCAGTTCCGGCGGCGCGGCGCCGGGTTGCAGCACGATCACCTGCGCGACCGGAAAGCTGATGTCCGGCTGCTGGTTCACGTCCATGCGCATGAAGCTGACCAGCCCGGCGAGCAGCAGCGCGGCGAACAGCACGAGCGGCGACACGGGGTTGCGGATGGCCCAGGCGGAAATATTGCGAAAACTCATGACGGCTTCCTGCCCCTGTTCCACCCTGCGCGCCGGAAAAGCGCGCTCACGATCAGCCTGCCTTGCGCACTTCGGGCCTGACCTTCTGGCCAGGGGCCAGGAAGGCGCCCGCCGAGAGCACCACATGCTCCGTGCCGGTCAGGCCGCTGGTGATCGCGACTCCCTTGTCGGACACCTGCCCGATTTCGACATCGCGGCGCACCGCCTGATTACGGCCGTCCACGATATAGACATAATGCCCCTTCGCATCAGTCTGCACCGCCGATTCCGGCAGCATCGGCGCTGTCGCCGCGCCGCTGACGATCGTGGCGGAGGCAAAGCCGCCCGGCCGGATCGCGCGATTATAGGGAATGGCGATGCGGGCGATGCCCTGCCGCGTCTGCGGATCGACGACCGGCGACACCTGCCAGATCCGCCCGGCGATCCTTTCGGTGCTGCCCACCGGCGTGACCGTTGCCTGATTGCCGGGGCGCAGCCGCGCGAGATCGCCTTCGCTGACCTGCGCCAGCATCTCCATCGCGCCGTCCCTGGCCATGCGGAAGAGGACGCCGCTGCCTGACCCGACGATCTGGCCGGGCTCGACATCGCGTGTCAGCACCAGACCCGCGCCGGGCGCGCGAATGTCCAGGCGGCCGGTGCGGGCGCGCTGTTCGGCGAGCTGGGCGGCGGCGACGTTCACCCGCGCATTGGCGGCGTCGCGCGTGGCGGTGCGCTGATCGATATCCGCCTGGCTGATGAAGCCGCGCTTCACCAGCGCCTTCGCGCGGTCGAGCTGCGCCTGCGCCAGCTTGGCGTCGGCGCGGGCAACCTCCACCTGGGCGGCGAGCGAGCGGATCTGCTCGCTCTGCACGGAACGTTCGATCACCGCCAGGACCTGCCCCGCCCGCACCCAATCGCCCGGCTGCACCAGGACCCGCCTGACCTCGCCCCCTTCGCCGACCACGCCCACGGGCATTTCCACCCGCGCGGCGAGCGATCCGGTGCCGCTGACCGTCTGTTCCACCATGGACTGGCCGGGGACGATGACGGTGACGACCGGCGCCTGCTCCACCGCGGCGGCCGGTTCGCCGCCCTTGCCGTGCAGGATCGCCCATGCGGCGGCGGCGATCAGAAGAATGGCGATTGCCGCGCCGATCATCAGCCCGCGCCGGCGTGGACGCGGCTGTTCCTCGCCGAAGACGTGCGCGGGGACATCCCCGGCCAGCTGAGTCTCGTAATTCATCCTGCTCCATCTTCCGGCGGGGCTGCCTGAAATGCCGGGCTGTATTATATAAATATAGCACCTAGCTCAAGCCTCAATATCATCCTGCCAGGCGGCGCGGCAACATCGTTGCGCAGGGACAAGGACAGGCGCGCGGCTTGCCAAGGGCGCGCCGATATGGCGCTATGCGCGCGGCGAAGGGGGGAGAATGGGGATGGACCTGCTGGGATGGATCATCATCGGCCTGCTCGCGGGCGCGGCCGCCAGGCTGGTGATGCCGGGGCGCGATCCGGGCGGATGCGTCGTGACGCTGCTGCTCGGCATCGCGGGCGCCTTGCTGGCGGGCTATGTGGGGCGGATGACGGGGGTGTATGCGCCCGGTGAAAGGGCGGGCTTCATCGCGGCGGTTCTGGGATCGATCGCGGTGCTCGCGCTCTACCGCTGGCTGGGGCGGCGGGGCTGACGCGCGGCGCAAATGCGAAAAAGGGCCGCGTCGCCAAGGACGCAGCCCTCTTTACCCGCCAGCTGAGCTGGATCAGTTAGCGAACCGATCCGCGACGCACCAGGTTGACGATGGCGAGCAGCACGATGGCGCCCACCAGGGAGACCAGGAAGCTGTAGAGCGTCAGACCGTCATTGATCGATCCGCCGCTGAATATCAGGCCGCCGATGAACGCGCCGACGATGCCGACGACGATATTCAGAAGGATGCCCTGCTGCGCATCCGTGCGCATGATCATGCTGGCGAGCCAGCCAATGATGCCGCCAACAACAAGCCACAAAATGATACCCATCTCACACTCTCCTTGGACCAGCGCCCCCAGCGGGTTGGCTGCCCTATTCAACGGAGAAGTCGGCTTCGCGTTCCCGAAAATGTTTCTGGCAGGGAAACGATTTGCGCGCGCGGGGGCGGGCGGCGGAGCGGTGCGCATGAAAAAGGCCGCCGGAACATCGCCCGGCGGCCTTCCATGCCATTCATCGCCCGGAAGGCGCGGGCTTCAATATTTCTGCTGCCGTTCGTAGAGCGACTTGTAATATTGGATGCGAGTCACGCGCAGGCCGTGCATGCCCGAACGATCCACCGCGCGCTGCCAGCCGGCAAATTCCTCCAGCGTGAGCGAATAGCGCGCGCACGCTTCATCCACAGTCAGAAGACCACCGTTGACGGCTGCGACCACCTCGGCCTTGCGGCGCACGACCCAGCGCGTCGTGTCCACTGGCGGCAGGCTGTCCAGCGTCAAGGGTTCTCCAAGCGGCCCGACGACCTGAGCAGGCCGGATTTTCTGATTTTCTATCATTCTCACCCTCAAAAAGCGGCACTGGCGTTGCCTGAGTTCAGCAGCGGCCACCGGTATGCGCATCAGCCCTGAACATCGGCTAAAGCGCCACGGTAAACGCCCCCTTCATCATCCTTGTCCCACTCTTAAATGCTCTGCGATCAACGGGTTAAAGCTGCCCGTCGGCCGTACGGCGTCGATCATGCCGCTGGAACGGGGCGCGAAGATTTCGGCCAGTTCCTGGATCCAGTCCTCCTGCCTTTCCTGCCCCCGCAGGACCCCGGCCACGGCCTGGGCGGTCGGGCTGGCCGCCTGCGCCGCTGCCGAAGCAGCGCGCAGCATCGGCCAGACCGGCGCGTGCGGCCGGGCGGCGGGTCTGGCATGAGCGGGTTTCAGCCCGCCTGCCCTGAGGAAGCTCAGATCCATGGGGGCCATCAGTACCGGCGAAAGGATAAGGTCCGGTAAACTCCGCCCGCCGTTCCGGCATGAACCGGGATCACGCGGAATCCCGCTGGAATGCTGGCGCGCGCGCGCCTATATGCGCGGCCATGCTGCCCCAGTTCCAACTGCCAGAGCCGCTGTCGCAGCGGCGGATCGTCGTCGCCATGTCGGGCGGAGTCGATTCGAGCGTCGTCGCCGCGCTGGCCGCGCGCACCGGGGCGGAAACCATCGGCGTGACGCTGCAACTTTACGATCATGGCGCGGCGGTGGGCCGGACTGGAAGCTGCTGCGCCGGGCAGGACATCCGCGACGCGCGCGCCGTCGCCGACCGGATCGGCATCGCCCACTATGTCTTTGATTATGAAAGCCGCTTTCGCGACTCCGTGATCGCTGACTTCGCCGACGAATATATGGCGGGCCGCACGCCCATCCCCTGCGTCAAATGCAATATGGGGGTGAAGTTCACCGACCTGTTCCAGATCGCCCGCGACCTGGGCGCCGATTGCCTGGCGACCGGCCATTATGTGCGCCGGGTCGAGGGGCCGGACGGCGCGGAACTGCACCGCGCCGCCGATCCCGCGCGCGACCAGAGCTATTTCCTGTTCGCGACGACGCAGGCGCAGCTCGACTATCTGCGCTTTCCACTGGGCGGGATGCCCAAGCCGCAGGTCCGCGAGATCGCGGCCGAACTGGGGCTGGCGGTGGCGATGAAGCCGGACAGCCAGGACATCTGCTTCGTGCCGGACGGCGATTATGCGAAGATCGTGCGCAAGCTGCGCCCCGATGCGGACGAAAGCGGCGACATCGTCCATGTCGATGGCCGCGTGCTGGGCGCGCACAAGGGGCTGATCCATTATACGGTCGGCCAGCGCAAGGGGCTGGAAATCGGCGGGCAGGCCGAGCCGCTCTATGTCGTGCGGCTGGATGCGGCAGGGCGGCGCGTCATCGTCGGGCCCAAGGCGGCGCTGGCGGTATCGGCGGCGCGGCTGGAGGATATCAACTGGCTGGGCGGCGGATTTGCAGGGCCGCTAAGCGCCAAGGTACGGTCGATGGCGAAGCCTGTGCCCGCGCGGCTGGAGGGCGGCCGGCTGGTCTTCGCCGCGCCCGAATATGGCGTCGCGCCGGGACAGGCGGCGGTGCTCTATGCGGGCGACCGGGTGCTGGGCGGCGGATGGATTGCGGAAACGGAAGGGGCATTGGCGGAGGTGGCGTGAGACGACCTTTCCTCTGCCGGGCGTGGGCCGGTGGAGGGTAATAGGCTGGCGTTGCGCATCCTCCCCTCCACCATCCGCTTTGCGGATGGCCCCCCTCCCCACGGTTCGCGCAGGGAGGATTAGATGGCGAACCTTGCCCTTTCTTCCCCTGCCAAGTAAGGCGCGCCGGTCATGACTCGTCCCCTCACCTTCGCCATTCCCAAGGGCCGCATCCTGGAAGAAGCGCTGCCGATGCTCGCGCGCGCCGGTATCAAGCCGGAGGCGGAGTTTCATGACAAGAAAAGCCGGGCGCTGCGCTTCGCCACCAACCGGCCCGGCATCTCCATCATCCGGGTGCGGGCGTTCGACGTCGCCACCTTCGTCGCCCATGGGGCGGCGCAGATCGGCATCGTCGGATCGGACGTGGTGGAGGAATTCGATTATTCCGAGCTTTATGCTCCGGTCGATCTGGACATCGGCCATTGCCGCCTGTCGATCGCCGAGCCGGTGGGCCTTTCCGATGAGGATGAGGCGGCGATGAGCCATGTGCGCGTCGCCACCAAATATCCCCATCTGACCCGCAAATATTATGAAGCGCGCGGCATCCAGGCGGAATGCGTGAAGCTGAACGGCGCGATGGAGCTTGCGCCTTCGCTGGGCCTGTCGCGGCGCATCGTCGATCTGGTGTCGTCGGGCGCGACGTTGAAGGCGAACGGGCTGGTCGAAACGCATGTGATCATGCCCGTGTCCGCGCGGCTGATCGTCAATCGCGCCGCCTACAAGATGCGGTCGGCCGACTTGACGCCGCTAGTTGAGGCGTTCCGCAAGGCTGCTGCTGGAGGCAAGGATGCCGCTTAGGCTGGACAGCCGCGACGCGGATTTCGCCGCCGCCTTCACCGCGCTGGTCGATGCGCGGCGGGAAGCGGACGAGGATGTGTCGCGCGACGTGACCGCGATCCTCAAGCGCGTGCGCGCCGAGGGCGACGAAGCGCTGGCCGACTATACCGGCCGGTTCGACCGCCACGACCTGAACGCCAGCGGCTGGGCAGTGAGCCCGGCCGAGTGCCGCGCGGCGCTGGACGGCATTTCGCGCGAATTGCGCGATGCGCTGGAACTGGCGGCCGCGCGCATCACCGCCTATCATGAAAAGCAGAAGCCGCAGGACAGCGACGGCACCGACGCCGCCGGGGTGCGGCTGGGCGCGCGCTGGCGGCCGGTGGATGCGGCGGGGCTTTACGTGCCCGGCGGCCGGGCGGCTTACCCCAGTTCCCTGCTGATGAACGCCATTCCCGCCAAGGTCGCGGGCGTTTCGCGCATCGCCATGGTGACGCCCACCCCCAATGGGGAGATCAATCCGCTGGTGCTGGCGGCGGCGAGCATCGCGGGGATCGAGGAAATCTGGCGCGTCGGCGGCGCGCAGGCGGTCGCGGCGCTGGCCTATGGCACGGGCCGGATCAGACCGGTGGACGTCATCACCGGCCCCGGCAACGCCTGGGTCGCGGAGGCCAAGCGGCAGCTTTACGGCGTGGTCGGCATCGACATGGTGGCGGGCCCGTCCGAAATCGTCGTGGTGGCCGACGGCAGCAATGATCCCCGCTGGATCGCGGCGGACCTGCTCAGCCAGTCCGAACATGATCCGACCAGCCAGTCGATCCTGTTCACCGATGACGCTGCTTTCGCCGATGCGGTTGCCAAGGCTGTGGACGAGCGGCTGCCGCTGCTGTCGACGCAGGCGGTCGCGGCCACGAGCTGGGCGAATAACGGCGCGATCATTCTGGTCAGGGACCTTGAAGAGGCGATGCCGCTGGTCGACCGGCTGGCGGCCGAGCATCTGGAGCTTGCGGTCGATGATCCAGACGCATTGTTCACGCAGGTCCGTCATGCAGGATCGGTGTTCCTGGGCCGCATGACGCCCGAAGCGGTGGGCGATTATGTCGCTGGACCCAACCATGTGCTGCCGACCGGCCGCCGGGCGCGCTTTTCGTCGGGGCTGTCGGTGCTCGACTTCATGAAGCGCACCAGCTTCCTGAGCCTCGACAAGGGGGCGATCGGCGCGATCGGCCCTGCTGCGGTTGCGCTGGCGGAGGCGGAGGGGCTTCCGGCGCACGCGGCTTCGGTGGCGTTGCGGCTGGGATAGCGAAAACCGAACGGAATAGAAGACGCTTATGAACGAACGCTCCAAATCCCGCTCCGCCGCGCGCCTTGCCGCGGTTCAGGCGCTTTATCAGCTGGAGATGGAGGGCACGCCGCTCGCCGCGCTGCTGCATGAATTCCACCAGCACCGGCTTGGCGCGACGATCGAGGACGTGACCTATGCCGATGCCGAGGAAGCTTTCTTCGACGATCTGGTCACGGGCGTGGACAAGCGGCGCGAGGAGATTGACGGGCTGGTCAAGGCGCGGCTGTCGCAGGGCTGGAGCCTGGAGCGGCTGGACAAGCCGATGCGGCAGATATTGCGCGCGGGCAGCTATGAACTGATGGCGCGCAGGGACGTGCCGACCGCCACCGTCATCAGCGAATATGTCGATGTCGCCCACGCCTTCTACGACAAGCGCGAGGCGGGGTTCGTCAACGGCCTGCTGGATGCGGTGGCGAAGGATGTGCGCAAGTAGAGGCGGCGCGCTTCCGCGGTGAGCAAGAAGGGAGCCAAGTGATGTCCGCTGAATCCCGCTTCCTCACCCTGCTCCGCCTGCTTGCGAATGACCCGGCCGCGCGTGGCTTGCAGGACGATGCGGCGCTGCTGGAAATGGGCGGGGCGCGCCTGATCCTGACCAGCGACACGATGGTGGAGGGGGTGCATTACCTGCCCGCCGATCCGCCCGCCGATATCGGGTGGAAGCTGGCGGCGGTGAACCTTTCCGATCTCGCCGCCAAGGGCGCGAGGCCGGTGGGATGCCTGCTGAACTATGCGCTGTCCGGTGACGATGCGTGGGACGCGGCCTTTCTTCAGGGGCTGGGGGAAGCGCTGAACCGCCATGCCATGCCGCTGCTGGGCGGCGATACCGTGCAGATGCCCAGGGGGAGCGCGCGCTGCTACAGCCTGACCGCGATCGGCGAGGCTGCGGGTCCGGTGCCCGCGCGCAGCGGCGCGAAGGCGGGCGACCGGCTGTACCTGACGGGGCCGGTGGGCGATGCGGGCGCCGGGCTTGAGCTGTTGCGCGCCGATCCCGCCGCGTCGGGACCCTTGGTCGAAGCCTATCGGCGGCCCCGCCCCCGCCTGTCCGAAGGCGCGCTGCTGAGCCCGCATGTGCATGCCATGATGGACCTGTCGGACGGCCTGCTGATCGACGCCGCCCGCATGGCGGAGGCGAGCGGGCTGGCGCTGGTCATCGATCATATTCCCCTGTCCCCGGCATTCGAGGCGGCGCGGGGCGCGAGCACGGCGGTGCAGATCGCCGCCGCCAGCGCCGGCGATGATTATGAGCTGCTCTTTGCCCTGCCCGCCGGAGCCACGCCGCCGGTCCGCGCGATTCCGGTGGGGACGTTCGCGCCGGGATCGGGCCTGACGCTGCACATCGATGGCGTGCCCGTGCCACTGCCCGACCGGCTCGGCTGGGAGCATGGCTGAGCGGCCCGCCGCAACGTCTTGATTCATGTCAGTTCCGTAACCGCTTGACGCGGGCGGTCCGCCCTGTAGCTTGCCCCCGATCCCATTCTCAGCCGGTTGGACCGCTACTATGCGAGACCTGCGATGCTGATTGACGCGGTGCCCGATGCCGGACGCATGGAGTCCGGCCGCCCGCCTATGCGCCATTCGCCCGCCCGTCATTCCCTGCGGAGCGGCCGATGACAGGGATAACAGGGGGAGAGGAACATCCATGCAGATTGTCTATATCGCCATAGGGTGCGGGCTGCTGGCCCTGCTCTACGGCCTATTCACCAGCCGTCAGGTGCTGGCGGCCTCCGCTGGCAACGACACCATGCAGGCGATCGCGGGCGCGATCCAGGAAGGCGCGAAGGCCTATCTCAGCCGCCAATATATGACCATCGGGATGGTCGGGGTGGTGGTCGCCGCGGTCGTCTTCATCTTTCTGGGCGCGACGTCCGCCATCGGCTTCCTGATCGGCGCGATCCTTTCGGGCGCGGCGGGCTTCATCGGCATGAACATTTCGGTGCGCGCCAATGTGCGCACGGCCGAAGCGGCGCGCGGCACGCTGCAAAGCGGATTGACGGTCGCCTTCCGGGCGGGCGCGATCACCGGCATGCTGGTTGCGGGGCTGGCGCTGCTCGCGATCAGCCTGTTCTTCTGGTATCTGACCGGACCTGCGGGCCATGCGCCCGACGACCGGCTGGTGATCGACTCCCTTGTCGCTCTGGCCTTTGGCGCGAGCCTCATTTCCATCTTCGCGCGTCTGGGCGGCGGCATCTTCACCAAGGCGGCGGACGTGGGCGCGGACCTTGTCGGCAAGGTGGAGGCGGGCATCCCGGAGGATGACCCGCGCAATCCGGCCGTCATCGCCGACAATGTGGGCGACAATGTCGGCGACTGCGCGGGCATGGCGGCCGACCTGTTCGAAACCTATGTGGTGACGGTGGGCGCCACCATGGTGCTGACGGCGCTGCTGGTGACGGGGGTCGACAATGTCTTCCTGCAACGACTGATGGCGCTGCCGCTGATCGTGGGCGGCGTGTGCATTATCACGTCGATCATCGGCACCTATATGGTCCGGCTTGGTTCCAGCCAGTCGATCATGGGCGCGCTCTACAAGGGGTTCTGGACCACGGCGATCCTTTCCATCCCCGCCCTCTACGCGGCCACGGCCTTCACGCTGGGCGACATCGACGCGCGTTTCGGCACCGATCTGGAAGGATTGGGCGGCTATACGGGGATGGAGCTGTTCTGGTCGATGATGGTCGGCCTTGCGGTGACCGGGCTGATCGTCTGGATCACAGAATATTATACCGGCACCAATTACCGCCCGGTGCGCAGCATCGCGCGGGCGTCGGAGACCGGCCATGGCACCAATGTGATCCAGGGCCTGGCCGTCAGCCTGGAAGCGACGGCGCTGCCGACGCTGGTGATCGTGGTCGGCATCATCGTCGCCTACCAGCTTGCAGGGCTGATCGGCATCGCCTTCGCCGCGACGGCCATGCTGGCGCTGGCCGGGATGGTCGTGGCGCTGGACGCCTATGGCCCGGTCACCGACAATGCGGGCGGGATCGCGGAGATGTCGCACCTCGACGACAGCGTGCGCGTCAAGACCGATGCGCTGGACGCCGTGGGCAACACGACCAAGGCGGTGACGAAGGGCTATGCCATCGGCTCTGCGGGCCTTGCGGCGCTGGTGCTGTTCGGGGCCTATACGGAGGACCTGAAATTCTACAATTCGGCGCTGGGCCTTACCGAGCCGGTCGATTTCAGCCTGTCCAACCCCTATGTCATCGTCGGGCTGCTGCTGGGCGCGCTGCTGCCCTATCTGTTCGGCGCGATGGGGATGACGGCGGTCGGCCGCGCGGCCGGTGACGTGGTCAAGGATGTGCGCGACCAGTTCGCCACCAACAGCGGCATCATGGAAGGGACGTCACGCCCCAACTATGCCCGCACGGTGGACCTGGTCACCCGCGCCGCGATCAAGGAGATGATCATTCCTTCGCTGCTGCCGGTTCTCGCGCCGATCATCGTCTATTTCGCGATCTCCGCCGTGGCGGGAACGCCCAACGGCTTTGCCGCCCTTGGCGCGCTGCTGCTGGGTGTGATCGTGTCGGGCCTGTTCGTCGCCCTTTCCATGACATCGGGCGGCGGCGCGTGGGACAATGCCAAGAAATATATCGAGGATGGCAACCATGGCGGCAAGGGGTCCGAAGCGCACAAGGCGGCGGTGACCGGCGATACCGTGGGTGATCCCTATAAGGACACGGCGGGTCCGGCCGTCAATCCGATGATCAAGATCACCAATATCGTCGCCCTGCTTCTGCTCGCCGCGCTGGCGCACGGGGGCTAGATCCTGATCATGCCTGAGTGATCGTCACACCGCTTCTTCGCTGACGTTGCCCAGGCAGCGGGACCCCGGATCGAGCCCGGAGTGACGAAAGGAGCCCTGATGCGGATGCTTCCGTGCAAGACGGTCAGGCTCCAGTAAATATGCGGCCCCTCCTTCGGGCGAAGGAGGGGCCGTTTACTGTCCGGCTTGCTCCGGTCAGCCCTGCGGGCCTATAGGCCGCGCATGACCAGCGAACCCTTCCGCTCGCAGCTTGCGGCGCTTGAGAAACGGGGCCGCTTGCGCGCGCTCACCGCGCGGGCGGGGCGGGATTTCGCCTCCAACGACTATCTGGGCCTGGCGTCGGACCCGATCATCGGCCAGGCGGTCGCCGATGCGGTAGCGCGCGGCGTGCCGGTAGGGTCCGGCGGATCGCGCCTGCTGCGGGGCAATGCGCCCGAACATGAAGGGCTGGAGGCGAAGGCCGCCGCCTTCTTCCGCACCCAGGCCGCGCTGTTCATGGCCAATGGCTTCGCCGCGAACCTGGCGCTGTTTTCCACCCTGCCGCAGCGAGGCGACCTGATCGTCGCGGACGAACTGATCCACGCCAGCGTGCATGACGGCATCCGCATGTCGAAGGCGGCGGCGGTCTTCGCGCGCCACAATGATGTGCAGAGCTTTGCCGACCTGATCACCGCATGGCGCGGCGAAAGGGGCAAGGGCAGGATCTGGATCGCGGTCGAGACGCTCTATTCGATGGACGGGGACCTGGCGCCGCTGAGCGATCTCGCCACGCTCGCCGCCCGGCATGAGGCGATGCTGATCCTGGACGAAGCGCATGGCACGGGCGTGTCCGGCCCCGGCGGGCGCGGCCTTTCGTCCGGGCTGGACGGGCTGCACAATGTCGTGACCCTGCACACCTGCGGCAAGGCGATGGGGGTGGAAGGCGCGCTGATCTGCGGGCCGCGCATCCTGATCGACTATCTGATCAACCGGGCGCGGGCCTTCATCTTCTCGACCGCGCCGTCGCCGCTGATGGCGGTCGCCGTGTCGGCGTCGATCGACCGGATCGAGCAGGCGGACGACCTGCGCACCCGCCTCGCCACCCTGCGCGTGGACGCGGCCGAAGCCATTTGCGCGCCGCTGGGCCTGCCCAAGCCGCGCAGCCAGATCATCCCCGTCATCCTGGGCGAGGACAGGCGCGCAATGGCGGCGGCGGCGGCCTTGCAGGAAGCAGGGTTCGACATTCGCGGCATCCGTCCGCCCACGGTGCCGCCGGGCACCAGCCGGTTGCGGATATCGCTGACGCTGAACAGCGGGCGCGCGGACGTGCTGGCGCTGGGGGAAGAATTGCGGCGGGTGCTGGCATGAGCCGCTTCATCGTCACGGGCACGGACACGGACATCGGCAAGACGGTGTTCGCCGCCGCCCTCGCCGGGGCGCTGGGCGCGCATTATTGGAAGCCAGTGCAGGCAGGACTCGACCCGGAGGGCGACAAGGAAACCGTCGCCCGGCTGTCCGGCCTGCCCGCATCGCGCATCCTGCCCGAAGCCTATCGCCTCACCACCCCCGCTTCCCCGCATCTGGCGGCGCGGATCGACGGAGTGGAGATCAGGCTCGATCGCCTTCCCCTGCCGGACGTGGAGGGGCCGCTGGTGATCGAAGGGGCGGGCGGCGTGCTCGTCCCGGTCAGCGAAACGCTGCTGATGGCGGACCTTTTCGCCCATTGGAGCCTGCCGGTCATCCTGTGCGCGCGCACCGGGCTGGGCACGATCAATCACAGCCTGCTCAGCATCGAAGCGCTTCGCAACCGGGGCGTCACGATCGCGGGGATCGCCTTCATCGGCGACGCGCATGAGGAAAATGAGCGGATCATCCCTGAGCTTGGCCGGGTGGCCCGGCTGGGCCGCCTGCCCCGCCTCCCGGTGGTGGACGCCGCAACGCTGGCCAGCGCCTTCCGCTCCGGGATCACTCTTCCCTGAAAAGCCACCCTTCCGCTTGCACCGGGGTTGAAAGGCGGCACATCAGCCACCAACTGCCGTTCGCAACCGTTTCCGTTGCATCTTGCAACCATTAAAGAGGGACAATATGGTCAGCCTGTTCGACCCCGTTCAACTTGGCGACATCATAGCGCCGAACCGTGTGCTGATGGCGCCGCTGACGCGTGCGCGTGCCACACGGGACCATGTGCCGACCCCGATGATGGCGGATTATTACCGGCAGCGGGCTTCGGCCGGTCTCATCATCAGCGAAGGCACCGGCGTTTCGCGGCAGGGGCTGGGCTGGCCCTACGCACCCGGCATCTGGTCGGACGAACAGGTGAAAGCGTGGAAGCCGGTCACACAAGCGGTGCATGATGCGGGCGGACGCATCTTCGCCCAGCTTTGGCATATGGGCCGTCTGGTCCATTCGAGCGTGACGGGGGAACAGCCGGTCTCGTCCAGTCCGTTGACCGCGCCCGGCCATGTGCACAGCTATGAAGGCAACCGCCCCTATGAACAGCCGCGCGCCCTGACACTGGAGGAGATTCCCGGCCTGATCGCCACCTATGTCACTGCCGCGCGCAACGCCCGGTCGGCCGGGTTCGACGGCGTTCAGATCCATGCGGCGAACGGCTATCTGATCGACGAATTTCTGCGCAACGGCGTCAATCACCGCGACGATGACTATGGCGGCAGCCCGGAAAATCGCACGCGGCTGCTGCGGGAGATAACGCAGGCCGTGGCGGACGCGATCGGCGCGGGCCGGACCGCCGTGCGCGTCTCACTCAACGGCGCATCGCAGGGCACGGACGACAGCGATCCCGCCAGCCTTTCCCGCGCCGTGGCCCAGGCGCTGGAGCCGATCGGCATCGCTTTCCTGGAGATGCGTGAACTCAAGCCCAACGGAACGCGGGGCGCATCGGACGTGCCGCGCCAGTCGCCGATCGTGCGCGAGCATTTCACGGGTCCGCTGGTGCTGAACAGCGATTATGACGCGGCCAGCGCGCAGGCCGATCTGGACAGCGGCCTGGCGCAGGCGATCAGCTTCGGCCGCCCCTTCCTCGCCAACCCGGACCTGCCAGACCGGCTGTCGGCGGGCGCGCCGCTCAATGAAGCGCAGCCGGACACTTTCTATACGCAGGGCGCGGAGGGCTATCTCGACTATCCGCCGCTGGAACGGGCCGCCTGAACGAAGACGGGCCGCCCCGTCGAGGGCGGCCCGTAACTTGCGCGCGGAACGCCCTGATCAGAGAGCGCCGAAGCGGTCGCGCAGCGCGAGCATGGCGATCGCCGCCTTGGCTGCTTCGCCGCCCTTGTCCTTTTCGGTCCGTTTGGCGCGGGTCAGCGCCTGCGCCTCGTTTTCGACCGTCAATATGCCGTTACCGATGGCGATGCCGTCCATGCTGAGCGCCATCAAGCCGCGCGCGCTTTCGTTCGACACCACTTCGAAATGATAGGTTTCGCCCCGGATCACGACGCCGATCGCGATGAAGCCGTCATAGCGCCCCGTCTCGGCGGCCAGCGCCACCGCGCCGGGAATCTCGAGCGCGCCGGGCACGGTCACCACCTCATATTTATGGCCGCCCTCCTCCAGCGCGGCGGCCGCGCCTTCGATCAACAGGTCGTTGAGATGGTCGTAGAAACGGGCTTCGACGATCAGAAACTTGGCCATGGCCCTTTATCCTTCCTGCTTCCTTACAGTTCGATGGGCCGGTGACCGACCACGGCCAGGTCATAGCCGTCCAGCGCGATCAGGCTGTGATGCGAATTGGTGAGCAGGATCATGTCATGCACGCCCAGTTCCGCCAGAATCTGCGCGCCCACGCCATAGTCACGCAGCTCGTCCATGTCGCTGCCCGCGCGCTGGCGCAGGATGCGGCTGACGAAGTCGTTCTGCGCGCTGGGCGTCAGCACGACGATGATGCCAGCGCCTTCCCTGGCGATGATTTCCATCGAGGTGGCGAGCAGATCGGAGCGCGGGCCGGTCGCCCCATAGACATCGTCCAGCAGCGATAGCTGATGCATGCGCACCAGAGTGGGTTCGTCTGGCACGACATGGCCCTTTTGCAGCACAAGCTGTTCGCTGTGCGTCGCGCGGTTGTAGAAGCTGATCGCCTTCCAGTCGCCGCCCCATTTGCTGTGGAAGGCGGCTTCGGCGCGGCGCTCCACCATATGATCGTGGCGGCGGCGGTAGGCGATGAGGTCGCGGATCGTACCGATCTTCATCTTGTGCTTCTGGGCGAAGGGGATGAGGTCGTCGAGCCGGGCCATGGTGCCGTCGTCCTTCATCACCTCGCAGATGACGCCGGAAGGGTTGAGCCCCGCAAGGCGCGCGACATCGACCGCCGCCTCGGTATGGCCGGTGCGGACGAGGACGCCGCCATCCTTGGCGACCAGCGGAAAGACGTGACCGGGCGTGACGATATCTTCCGGCCCCTTCGACCCGTCGATCGCGACGGAGATGGTGCGGGCGCGGTCGGCGGCGCTGATGCCGGTGGTGACGCCTTCGCGCGCCTCGATCGACACGGTGAAGGCGGTTTCATGCCGCGTGCCGTTGTTGCGGCTCATGAGCCCCAGGCCAAGATGATCGACCCTTTCCTTGGTGAGCGCAAGGCAGATCAGGCCGCGGCCATGCGTCGCCATGAAGTTGATCGCGTCCGGCGTAGCCATCTGCGCCGGGATCACGAGGTCCCCTTCATTTTCGCGATCCTCGTCATCGACCAGAATGAACATGCGGCCGTTACGGGCTTCATCGATAATCTCTTCGGGCGAGGCGAGCGCTGTGCCGCCTTCCCGCCGCAGCAGATAGCTTTCCAGCTTGCCCAGCGTTTCGGCCGTGGGATTCCAGTCGCTTTCGCCCAGCCGCCGCAGGGAATTGGCGTGGAGCCCGGCGGCACGGGCAAGGCCGGAACGGGACATGCGCCCTTCGTTGACGAGGGAGCGGACGGTATCAATGAGAGAGGAAGACATGAAACGACTCCATAGCCGGACGGCTGCTGGAGCCATTTATCACACTGTGATGTGATTATGGCAAGTGAAAATCACACGGAAGCGATGCGAAGGCTCTGCATCCGGTCGAGATAGCGGGCCAGCACGTCGATCTCCAGGTTGAACGTGCGTCCGGGCACCAGACTGTCGAGCGTCGTCGAGGCGGCCGTATGCGGAATGATGTTCAGGCCGAAATGCACCGATCCATCGGGCTGATCCTCCACGGCGTTCACCGTCAGGGAAATGCCGTCGACGGTGATCGACCCCTTGGCGGCTAGGGCGGGCGCCAGAGCGGCGGGCGCGGCGATGACCAGACGGGTCGAATCGCCCTCCGGCGTGGCGGACACCAGCGTTCCGATGCCGTCGACATGGCCGGTGACGATATGCCCGCCAAGTTCGTCGCCGACCTTGAGCGCGCGTTCGAGATTGAGGCGGCCGCCCTGTTCCCAAAGGCCCGGCGCGGTGCGCGCCACCGTTTCCGCCGACAGATCGACGGCGAACCAGTCCGCGCCCTTTTCCACCACGGTGAGGCAGGCGCCCGAACAGGCGATGGACGCGCCGATCGCCACGCCATCCATCTCATAGCCGCAGCCGATGACGAGGCGCAGGTCGCCGCGCTGCTCCGCGGAACGGATTTCGCCTATGTCGGTGATGATGCCGGTGAACATGGTCTGCGATCCTGCTGCTTAGGCAGCGCCCTAGGCGCTGCGTACCCTTTCGTAAACCTCCAGCCGGTCTTCGCCCAGCCGCCGGTCGTCCGCAAGACGCCAGCGGCCATGAGCGGCGGCGAGATCGGTGAGGCCGATACCGGCAATGCCCGCGCGGCCCGCGCCGATCAGGATGGGCGCGCGATAGAGCAGCAGCCGGTCGACCAGATCGGCGCGGAGGAAGGCGGCGGCCGTTTCCGCCCCGCCCTCGACCATCAGATGATCGACATGCGACAGCGTTGCTATATCGTCCGGCCGGGCGATCCGTTCCCAGCCATCGGGCGCTGCATGACGGGTCAGCAGCAGGCGGCGCGGCGACCTGTCCTCCAGCCCCGGCAGCCGCACATCCAGACGCGGCGCATCAGCGCGCAAGGTGCCGCCGCCCACCAGAATGGCGTCATGGCGCGCGCGTTCCAGATGCGCGTGGGCGCGGGCGGCTTCTCCGGTGATCCAGCGGCTCGACCCATCTGCAAGCGCGATGCAACCGTCCAGCGACAAGCCCAGCTTCAAGGTGACGGCAGGCCTGCCCAGCGTCTGGCGCAGCACGAAGCCGCGCATCGCCGCCGCAGCCTGCTCCGCCATCAATCCCATTTCGACATCGACGCCGCGCGCGCGCAGATAGTCCGCCCCTTGCCCATCGGTGCGCGGATCGGGATCGCGCAGCGCGATGACGGCCCGGCGGACGCCCGCGCGCGCCATCAGATCGGCGCAGCGCGGCCCGCGCGGGGAAAGATGGAAGCAGGGCTCCAGCGTCACATAGGCGGTCGCCCCTTCGGCGCGGTCCCGCGCTTCCTCCAGCGCCTGCGCCTCGGCATGGGGCCGCCCGCCCTTCTGCGTCCAGCCGCGCCCGGCGATCACGCCGTCCCTGACGATCAGGCAGCCGACATTGGGATTGGGCGTGGAAAGCCCCCGCCCACGCTCCGACAGCGCGATGGCGGCCTGCATGAAGCGGCGGTCGGCGGCGGCATCGGCGCTCATGGGCAGGGGTTCAGGGCTGTCCCACCTCAGGCGCGCTCTTTTCCGCCTCTTCCGCCTTTGCCAGGCGCGCGTCGAGTTGCGCGTTGATCTGTTTGAGCGCTTCCTTGCGCCGCGCAGTGTTGCGCGCTTCCTCGGCCCGCCAGTCTATACCGAAGACATCGGCGACGCCCTGCATTTCCCGCTGGCGCTTTTGCAAGGCCGCCTCGCGCCTGGCGAGATCCATCTTCTGCTGAAGGATCACCGCCGCGTCGGACCGGTTCGCATCCCAGCTCTGGACATAGATGATCTGGTTGCGGGTGGGCATGGTATTGGTGTTGGCGTCAACGATGAACGCCCAGATGATGAGCCACGTCATCGCCGCCGACAGGCCAAGGAGCGGCCATTTATGGGGCCTGTTTTCGCGAAAATAGCTCCACAGGTCGCTCAGCGCGCTCTTGGGGGACACGGGACGGGGAAAGATCGTCATCGCGGACATATAGGATAAGGCGGGGCCGGATGCAAAAGGCGCTTGGCAAGGGTCCGCCAGCCGCTCCGGCCTAATGCTTTCTAGATGCCGGCGAGGCGGAAATGGACGGTCATGACCTTGCTGCTGACCGTTGCGACACCATCGCGAGTCGCGGGCTGGAACCGCCATTTTCGCAGGGCATGCCGCTGGGTCGCTATCCAGAATGCCTCGTCGGTGGCCGATAGCTGCTCGATCGCCGTGACCCGTCCTTCGGGGCTGATGGTGACGCGGACCGTCACTGATCCTTCCAGACCCTGACGGACCATGGAACCGGGATATTCTGGCTGGAAGGCGGGCAGCGCGCGAGGATCGATTCGCGCTTCCCGCAGCACCGCCTCGCGCGGGGGGTCGGGCGGCGGCGGCGGCAGAATTTCGACGGTGCCAGGCTTGGTGTTGGTGACGGTATCAGTGGTCCTGATGTCCGGTCCGGTCGTGGGAATATCGATTGCCGGATCGACGCGCGCCGGAAGAGGGTCCGGCAGGGCCTTGGGCGTGATCTTGCTCTCCGGCGGCTGATCGGTCTTTTCGGGCGGCGGGGGCGGGGTGAGCGGAATCTGGTTGCCGATCAGTATTTGCGGCACATAGGGCGCATAGACCTCTCGCGGCGTCAGCAGGAACAGCCCGCCTGCAACCGCATGCACGGCAATCGCCGCGCCGATGCCAACGGGCGATCGTCCCGCGCCCCGATATCCCGATTGCATGTGCGCGCCATTGGCGGACGCCGTCATCAAACCCATCGCTTCCTCCATCCTTCGCTTGCCGCACTCTCTGGCGCGATTAGATGATGTTACATCATATCTAATGATATGTTGCAACATTATATATGCAGCTCCAATTAAGGACTGACGCTTGTGCGAGGAAGGCCGCCGCCCTACCATATTGGTATGACACAGACGGCAGAAGATCTGACCCTGGATGAAGTGCGCGCGAAGATCGCGCCCATCCTGCCCAACCATGCGGCTTTCGACGGCTGGCGGCCCGAAGCGGTGGCCATGGCCGCAGCGCAAGCGGGAGTAGACCCGCAGATCGCGCAGCTTGCCTTCCGCGAGGGCGCGGTGGACATGATCGACGCATGGTTCGCCAGCATCGATGCGGCGATGCTGGACGCGCTGCCGCCGGAAAAATTATCCGCTTTGTCCATCCGCCAGCGGATCACGGCCCTGGTGGAGGCGCGGCTATCCCTGCTTGCGGGAAACAGGGAAGCGCTGCGCCGGGCGATCGCGATCCTGGCGATGCCGCAAAATGCGGCACGCGCCGCCCGTCTGGGCTGGCGCGCCGCCGACATGATGTGGCGCGCGGCCGGGGACAATGCGACCGACTTCAACCATTATAGCAAGCGCATGACGCTGGCGGCGGTCTATGCCGCGACGCTGCTGGTCTTCATCGATGATGAGAGCGAAGGGTGGCAGGACAGCCGCGCCTTCCTGGCCCGGCGCATCGAGGGGATAATGCGATTCGAACGGACCAAGGCGCGATGGAAGGGCGCGGGCGGCGGCGAGCGGCTGAGTCTGGCGCAATTTATCGGGCGGCTCCGCTATCCGGCGGTGTGATCCCGCGGGGTGATCCCGCCCGGACAAGGTGATTGGCTCTGGCCTTTTCCTATCGGTATTGATAGTCAATCGCAGAAACTGTGAACGAGTGCCCTTCTCTTGCGCCTGACTGACCTGCCGCTGCGCCAGCCCGCTTATGTGGATGTGATCGATTGGACCGCCCTGTCGGCGACCGATGGTCAGCGGCTGCGCGAGTTCGGCCTGATCGAGGGCGCCGATGTCGAGGCGCTTCATCATGGCGGGCTGCTGGGGCGCGGCCCCATAGCGTGCAAGATCGGGCGGATGACCATCGCCATGCGCCGCGCCCATGCAGCCGCCATCTCCGTACGGCTGGGCACGCGGGACGAACAGGCATGAGCGCCTTTCCGCTCGTGGCGCTGGTCGGCAATCCCAATGCAGGCAAGAGCGCGCTGTTCAACGCGCTGACGGGGGCGCGGCAGAAGCTGGGCAATTATCCCGGCGTCACGGTCGAGCGCAAGGCGGGGCGGCTTTCGCTGTCCGATGGCCGCCCGGTCGAACTGGTCGACCTGCCGGGCACGTACAGCCTCGATCCCACCAGCCCGGACGAACAGGTGACGCGCGACGTGGTGCTGGGCCGCCAGACGGGGGAGCGGCTGCCCGACGCCCTGATCGTCGTGGTCGATGCGTCCAACCTCGACAATCATCTGCGCTTTGCGCTGGAACTGATCTCGCTCGGCCTGCCGACGATCGTTGCGCTCAACATGGTGGACCTTGCCTCCCGCGACGGGCTGGAACTCGATCCTGCGGTCCTTTCGCGCGAACTGGGCGTGCCGGTGATCCCGACAGTGGCGGTGCGCAAGCGCGGGCTGGACGATCTGCGGGAACAGATTGAAGCGGTCCTCAGCGTCAAGCCCGCCCGCGCCAGGGCGGAGCCGGGCGATTTCCAGACCCTGCGGGCCGAGGCCAAGCGGATCGCGAAAGGCGCGGTCGTGCGGGAAACGCCCTCGCGGCGGCTGACGGCGGCGATCGACCGCGTTGCGCTGCACCCCTTTTTCGGGCTGCTGATGCTGCTGGGCCTGCTCTTTATCATGTTCCAGGCGGTCTACGCATGGTCCGAAGCGCCCATTGCCATGATCGAAGGGCTGGCGGAAACGCTGAGCGGCGCCGTGAGCGACGCCTTGCCGGACGGGCTGCTGCGGTCCTTCCTGGTCGATGGCGTCATCAACGGCGTCGGTTCGGTCGTCGTGTTCCTGCCGCAGATCCTGATCCTCTTCTTCTTCATCCTGATGCTGGAGGCGACGGGCTATATGGTCCGCGCCGCCTTCCTGATGGACGGGCTGATGGCGCGGGTGGGCCTGTCGGGACGGGCCTTCATCCCGCTGCTCTCCTCCTTCGCCTGCGCGGTGCCGGGCATCATGGCGACGCGCACCATCTCCGATCCCAAGGACAGGTTGACCACCATATTGATCGCGCCGCTGATGACCTGTTCGGCGCGCCTGCCGGTCTATGCCGTCATCATCGGCGCTTTCATCCCGGCGCGGAATGTCGGGTTTGGCGTGGGATTGCAGGGGCTCGTGCTCTTTTGCCTCTATGTCGCCGGGATCATCGGGGCGATGCTGGTCGCGCTGGTGCTGCGCCTGACGGTGACCAAGGGATCGAGCGGCGGATTCCTGATGGAAATGCCCAAATATCAGTGGCCGCGCCCGCAGGACGTGCTGCTGGGGCTGTGGCAGCGAGCGATCATCTTCCTGAAGCGCGCGGGCACGATCATCTTTGCATCGACGGTGATCCTGTGGCTGCTGCTGTCCTTCCCCCGCGCGCCCGAAGAGAGCGGGATCAGCCAGGTGAACCATTCGATCGCCGGGCGCATCGCCAATGGCCTGAACGTGGCGCTGGAGCCGATCGGCTTCAACCGGGACATCAGCCTGGCGCTGATCCCGGCCATGGCGGCGCGGGAAGTGGCGGTGTCGGCGCTCGCCACCGTCTATTCCATCGACGCGGGCGACGACGAGGCTAAGCTGGAACGCAGCCTGGGCGACCGGTTGAAGGATAATTGGCCGCTGCCCACCGCGCTCGCCTTCCTCGCATGGTTCGTCTTCGCGCCGCAGTGCATTTCCACCATCGCCGTCACCAAGCGGGAAACCAACGGATGGCGATGGCCGCTGTTCATGGTGGGCTATCTTTTCGCGCTGGCCTATGTCGCCGCGGGCCTGACCTACTGGACCGCCGTCGCCGTCGGTTTGGGGTAGCTTCCGAAGGCTGGCGCTCTATAAAGACCGGCTAAACGCATCGGAGGAAACATGGCGGGTTCGGTCAACAAGGTCATTCTGGTCGGCAATCTGGGCGCTGACCCGGAAGTGAAGAGCTTCCAGAATGGCGGCAAGGTGTGCAACCTGCGCATCGCCACCTCCGAAAGCTGGAAGGACCGCATGTCGGGCGAGCGCAAGGAGCGCACCGAATGGCATAGCGTCGCCATATTTTCCGAAGGACTGGCGGGCGTTGCCGAACGCTTCCTGCGCAAGGGGTCCAAAGTCTATCTGGAAGGCCAGCTGCGCACCCGCAAATGGCAGGACCAGTCGGGCAATGACCGCTATACGACCGAAGTCGTGCTGCAAGGGCCCGGCGCGGTCCTGACCATGCTGGACGGCGCGCCCGGCGGCGGCGGTCAGGGTGGAGGCCGCAGCCAGGGCGGCGGCGGCGACTGGGGCGCCAGTTCGGGCGGCTTTGGCGGCGGCAACGACTATGATGATTTCGGCGGCGGCGGCTTCGGTGGTGGCAGCAGCGGCGGCGGCCGTTCTTCGGGCGGTGGCCGGGGCGGCTCCAACTTCGACAATGATCTGGACGACGAAGTGCCGTTCTGACGGAGGGCGGGTCAGGGCTGCCCTGCTGGAAGCCCTGACGAATGGCCGCTAGGACGCGGCCGCCTTGCGCCTTTTGTCATGATAGATGCGCTGGTGGAACATGGCTTCATAGGGGCCGCGCTCCAGCGTCCGGTAGATGAAATGCGTCGCCACCAAGGATGTGGAGACGACCGCCGTGCCAAACGCCGTCATCGACAGCGGGATGTTGCCGGTGAACCAGCCCATCTTCACGAAGATCATCCGCATCAGGAAATAAGGGAACGGGTGCACCAGATAGAGGCTGTAGCTGACGTCCCCGAAATAGCGGAAAGGCTGCCCGCCTAAAGCGCGCGATGTCAGGCTGCCCGGACGCAGCGCGAAATAGAAATAGGCGGTGATCGACAGCAGGATCATCGGCACGGCGGGCGTGCCGAACTGGTCCCACGCGGTATAGCCGAGATGCGTCTGGGACGCGCTGGCGACCATCAGGACGAAGCTGACCAACTCCATGCCCCAGGTGGCAGGCGTGGCGGTCTTTTCATCGGCGGCGAGCAGGCGCATCGCTACGCCGATCAGGAAATAGACGGTGATCGGAAAGGCGATCAGGAAGGCGATCGCCAGCATGACCGCCAATGCGCCCAACAGCATGTTCCTGCGCTTATAGGCGAATGTCACGATCAACGCGGTCAGCACGTAGAAACAGGCCTCGTAGCTGAGGCTCCATGCATTGGGCGTCAGCTGCTCGGTTCCGGTGAACAGGTTGATGAACAGCAGGCCCGAGACGATGGTTTCGACGTTGTTGAGCTCCTTATACGCGTTCGTCACGAAATTGAGCGCGATGAACAGCAGCGAAAGAACGAAGAACAGGGGGTAGATCCGCACGAAGCGGCGCAGGCCGAATTCCTTGAGATTATATTTGAGCGCGCTTTGCAGGATCACATAGCCGCTGATGACGAAGAATATCTCCACCCCGAAGGTGCCGAAATTCCAGGGATATCTGACCCACTGAACATAGGATTTCACATGGGGGTAGATATGTTCGGCGGTGCCGCCGATGATGTGGGCCAGCATGACGAAGACGGCCGCAAGTCCCCGCAGGCCATGCGCGGCGGCGTTGAATCCGCCATTTTTTTTCGGGATGATCGCTGGCGCGTCCATCTGCCCGATGATGACGGGGGCCGCCGGTATCGCTCGTCCAGTCACTTCGCCTGCTCCATCGCGCGTCGCCCCTGACCACTATGCCGCGCGCGCCCTCCAGCCCAAATGGCTCTTCCGATGCCGGGCCGGTTTGTTGGAGGAGGGGGCTTCGGATCGAGGGCGATTAGGGGTTAATCCTTTCGCCGGGCGCTTTGCCGAAACCTATTTACAGGGACTTAGCTGCCCGGCTGCGCCAGCCGGGCCATAGCGAAAGGGCGCCCCCCCGGCGGACCGGAAGCGCCCTTTCATGTGCGCTGCTTGAACCGGATTCCTGCCTGCGCAGGAGAATGCCCGGCCGAGGAAAACAGGCGCTATGCGGCGGCGGCGACCCCGCTGACGCCCAGTTCCGCAAGGGCGAAGCGGCGAATATGCTCGCCCAAATCCTCGCGGCCGAGAGCGAGGGCAAGGTTGGCTTCGATATAGCCCGCCTTGGACCCGCAATCGAAACGGCGGCCATCGAAGGTGACGCCATGGAAAGGCTGCTTGCCGATCATCGACGCCATGGCGTCGGTCAACTGGATCTCGCCGCCCGCGCCCTTTTCCTGCGTCTCCAATATCTTCATCACTTCGGGCTGAAGGATGTAGCGGCCGGGCAGGATGAGGTTGGACGGGGCCGTGCCCGCTGCGGGCTTTTCCACCAGCCCCCTGACCTCAGTCAGTGCGCCGTCACGCGCGCCGGGGTCGATCACGCCATAGCTGGGCGTTTCCGCCATCGGCACTTCCAGAGCGCAGACGAGGTTGCCGCCGACCTTTTCATAAGCATCGACCATCTGCTTGAGGCAGCCCCGGCCCGGCGGGCCCTTCATGAACTCGTCGGGCAGAAGGATGGCGAAGGGCTCGTCGCCCACGACTTCGCGCGCGCACCAGATGGCATGGCCGAGGCCCAGCGGCTCCTGCTGGCGCAGGAACACCGCGTTACCCGGCGCCAGGCGCGTGCCGTCCAGGGCCGACAGATCCTTGCCGCGTTCCCGCTGCGTCACTTCGCTTTCGAAGGCGATATCGAAATAATCCTCGATCGCGCCCTTGCCGCGGCCCGTGACGAAGATCATCTGTTCGATCCCGGCTTCGCGCGCCTCGTCCACCGCATATTGGATCAGCGGCCGGTCGACGACGGGCAGCAATTCCTTGGGCACGGATTTGGTTGCGGGAAGGAAGCGGGTGCCGAGTCCTGCGACAGGGAAAACGGCTTTGCGAATCGGCTTGTTAGGCATGAGTCTCCATTCTCGCTAGACGCGGACGACAGGCTTTGCCGTCCACGGTGCAAAGGTCAAGCGAAGCGGAAGGATTACCCCGCCCGGTCAGACGGCCAGCAGGCGCTGCGCCACCGTTTCGAGCGATGCGATCTCCGCGTCCAGTTGCTCAAGCGAGACATGCATATAGTTGTTCCGTGCATCGCGACAGGTGAAACCACCCGGCGCAGGCTGCTGAAAGCCGCCGACGATGAGCGATCGAAAACGGTCGATCCTCTGCATGTCCCGCTCGATATCCGAAATCTCGGTCAGGGCGCTGGCGTTGCGCCGGTCGCGCATCGCCACCATGGTCCGCAATTCGGTCATCAGCTTCGCCATGCCGGGCCGCGTCCGGGTGCCGACGGTCCGCACGTCACCCATGGCCTCCCGCATCATGGCGATCTTCGCCTCCAGGCTCTGTTCCAGCATCGTCCAGGCACAGACCAGACGTCCTACTCCACACAGCAGCGCCGCATCTTCCGGCGCATAGTCAGACACCGCCCTCACCTTGATCTCTGATATATGATTCACGGTTGCACCCCCGGCCCATTTTCTTTCCTTTGCCCGCAGCGACCCTGCACGGAATGGGCGAAGCAAGGCTAGAGGCACACCGCTGCGCCGCCCGCAGCAGCGGCACAGGCCAGCGGCAGACGTGCAAAATCAACGATGAGCCGAAAGGGCGAGGATGCCCGCAGGCAAGCGCGCCGCTCAGAAATCGATAGCGATTCCCTTGCGTTCCCAGTCGCCATAGCGGACCGGGCTCAATTCCTCATCATGGCGCGAGGGCTGGTCCAGCGGATCGGGTTCCGGCACGGGCGGGCTTTTGGACAGATGCGCGGGCGGCTTCACATGCGCGGGCCGCTTGCCGTTGAATGTTCCCATGATCCTTGAGCCTTTCGATTTGCGATCCGTTACCGGCAATCCCATATTCAGGCCGGACCTGCTATCTGGGCCGTGAAGGAGAATGACGCAAGTGAGCGGTTTGAGGACGATGATGCTGTTGTCGGCGCTGACGGCGCTGTTCATGGCGCTGGGCTATACGCTGGGCGGGGGCGCGGGCGCCCTGATCGCCTTGCTGGTCGCGGCGGGCATGAACCTCTTCACCTTCTGGAATGCCGACAAGATCGTGCTGTCGATGCACGATGCGCGCGAAGTGGATGCGCAGAGCGCGCCGGAATTTTACGGACTGGTGCGCGATCTGGCGCAGCGGGCGGGCCTGCCGATGCCGCGCGTCTACCTGATCGACCAGCCGCATCCCAATGCCTTCGCCACCGGGCGCGACCCTGAGCATGCTGCCGTGGCCGCGACGACGGGCCTGCTGTCCATGCTGAGCCGCGAGGAAGTGGCGGGGGTGATGGCGCATGAACTTGCCCATGTGCGCAATCGCGACACGCTGATCATGACCATGGTCGCGACCATCGCGGGCGCGATTTCGATGCTCGCCAATTTCGGCCTTTTCTTCCGTGGCGGCAGCAATGAGAACGGCCATGGCAATCTTGCCGCCGGGCTGCTGGCGGTCATCGTCGCGCCCTTTGCCGCGATGATCGTGCAGATGGCGATCAGCCGCACGCGCGAATATGCCGCAGACGCTGGCGGGGCGCAGATCAGCGGCGATCCGCATGCGCTGGCGTCGGCGCTGGCCAAGATTTCGGACAAGGCGGCGATGATCCCCAACCCGGTGGCGCAGCGCAACCCGGCGGCGGCACAGCTTTACATCGTGCCATCACAGGTCAGCGAACTGTTTTCCACCCATCCCGCCACTGAAAAGCGCATCGCCGCCTTGCAGGAGATGGGAGCGGAGCTTGGGCGCTCACCGGCGGCGGCGGCGCAGCG
>NZ_ATHO01000051.1 GCF_000445065.1 Sphingobium quisquiliarum P25
GGAGGGTGGCGCGCTGGCGGAGGCGATCGGCGCGGGGCGGATCAAGGCGCTGTGGATGCTGGGCGGCATGCCGCCTGCCGGGCATGCGCTGCATGGGCTGGTGGAGCAGGTGCCGTTCACCATTTTGTCGACGCCATGGGCGGAGCCTCAATTGAAGGGCCAGCAGGTGATCATGCTGCCTTCGCCGGTCTGGGCGGAGAAGGACGGCACGCTGACCGGAGCGGACCGGCTGATCAGCAGGCAGCGGCGGGTTTTTTCCTTACCCGGCGAGGCGAAGCCCGATTGGTGGAGCGTGACCCGCGTCGGCCAAGCCATGGGATGGGGCGACGCCTTTCACTATGACCGGCCCGCCGAAATCTATCGCGAATATGCGCGGCTGAGCGCTTATCAGAATGAGGGCGGAAGGCTGCTGAACCTGCGGCGGCACGGCCCCATTTCCAACCCTGCCTATGACGAGCTGACGCCGTGGCGCTGGGGGGAGATTCCTTTTGACGGGGGGCGTTTTCCGACGGACAGCGGCAGGGCGCGTCTGCTTTTCAACTAGAGCAACTGTTCAGCGAGGCTGGCAGCCGCAATCCATGGCCCAACGCTACGCCTGCCGCGCTATGCCGCGCAGGTGGTGCAGCAGCGTGTCGGCGTTGGCGGTCCAGGTGAAGCGCAGGGCGGTGTCGCGCACCGCTTCGCGTTCGGGCGGGTTGTAGAGCAGGGCGCCGATGGCGGCCGCGATCGCTTCGGGGTCGCGCTCTACGATCTGGCCCGCTTCGGGGCGGTCGAGCAGTTCCCGTGCGCCGCCCACGTCGCTGATCACGATCGGCGTGCCGCAGGCGAGCGCTTCGACCCAGGCGTTGGCGAGCCCTTCGGACGAGGATGGCAGGGCCATGACATCGGCGGCGGCATAGATGCGCGGCAGGCGGTCGTGCGGCACGGAACCGAGGAAGCCGATGCGGCGGTCCACGCCCAGTTCCTCCGCCAGCTTTTCAAGCGCCCGGCGATATTGCCCCTGGCCAGCGAACAGCAGCGTCACGCCGGGCAGGCGGGGGAGCGCCTGCACCAGCAGTTCCTGCCCCTTGCGCGGGATCAGGGCGCCGACGCACAGCACGACCGGCCCTTCAAAGCCGAGCACGTCCTTGGCCGCTGCCCGGTCAGCGATTTCGAAGCGGTCGAGGTCGACGCCGGTATAATGGACGCGGATCTTTTCGCCATCCATGCCCATCTTGATCATCGACCGGCGCATGGCGTTGGACACGGCGAGCAGCCCGGCCGCGCCCTGTGCCGCGCGCTTCACCATCTTGCGCGTGTCGCGGCGCGCGCCCCAATAATGGATGTCCGCCCCGCGCGCCTTGACCGAATAGGGGATGCCGAGCGCCTTTGACAGGCGCTGCGCCACCGGGCCATCGGGGAAGAAGAAGCTGGCGTCGATGACGTCGAATGGCTGCTGCTGGTGCAGGTGACGGACGAGCGGCAGGATGGCGCGGGTCATGTTGCCGACATTGATGCGTGCGCCGACCTTGGGCACCGTGCGGAAGACCGGGCGGTAGACGGTCAGGTCCTGCCACCGTTCCTTGCGCGGCAGGGAGCGGAGCGGATCATAGCGCCCGGCGAGGCTGAAGGGCCAGATGGGAATGCCGACCGGCGCGACGACTGTCACCTTGACATCGGGCCTGCTCGCCAGCTCGCGCGCCTGCCGTTCCACGAAGACGCCGAAATTGGGGCGGCTCATGTCCGGGAACAGGGTCGAAAGCGTAAGGACGTTCAAAGTCATGGCGCCTGCCTACTATGCCGCGGTTAATTGCAAGTTAGGACTAAGGGATGAAGCCGCCTCTTGGCTATAATTGTCTCACGAGCTGCACCGCCACCGCGCCCCAGGGCGGATCGGTGATGACCTGCTGGCGGCTGCCGCTGCCCAGCGGCAGGATGTGCAGCCGGTCGCCTTCACGGCCGATCAGCCTGCCGAACAGGAAGCGTCCGGCGTGGCGGGGCAGCAGCATGTCGCGGTTCAGCGCGCCGGCAAATTCGTCGGGACCGATGCGGCGGCACCAGATTTCATCGCCGCTGCGGTAATCGCCGATGCTGGCCGATACCTGAACCCCGATCATCGCGTCGGCGGGGACGGGCGGCGGGAAGGAGAGCGACCGGGTGGGCGCGCGCGCGCCTTCGGGGCCGAGCAGCGCGGCGACCGGCACCGCGCTTTGCCCCGGCAAGGCGACGAGTTCGGACGAGGCCACGCCCAGCGCCTTGGCGATGCGGTTCAGCCAGTTGACCGATACGGTTCGCGTGCCGGTTTCCAGGCGGCCGATCGTCTGCGCCGTGGTCGGCGGCTGGCACAATGCGCCGACCTGTTCAAGGGTAAGCCCCTTCGCCTTACGGACTTCGCGGATGCGGGTGATCATGGCTGTTCCTGATGTTTTTACCTATTTGGTTTTTGTTCTTTCCTACAATAGTGCCGCCGTGGCAAGCCCCCGGCCCGGTTAAAGGCAAGGAGGCGCAGATGGGCATGCAATATGTGGAACAGATGATCGAGGACCCGGCGGGCCGGGAGCAGCGCGTCGTGGTGAATATCGGCGAATCGCCGCTCGCCTGGCTGCATGCGCGCGGGCATTTGAGCGAGCGGCATTATCGTGCGGGCGAATTGCTGCGCGCCGATTGGGAGAAAGCGGGCATGGCCGCGCAGGTCACGATGCGCTGGGACGCTGCGCCGCCGCAGGGCGGGCGCAGGGGCGCGGGGCGTCCGGCCGATCCCACGATGCGGCAACTGGCGGCGCGGGACCGCTTCCATGCGGCGATCGCGGCGGCGGGGCCGGGGCTAAGCGACATATTGTGGCGCGTGGCCTGTGCGGGGGAGGGGCTGGTGGCGGCGGAGCGCGCCTTGGGCTGGCCAAGCCGGGCTGGCAAGCTGGTGCTGACGCTCGCGCTCGACCGGGTGGCGGATTGGTATCGGGTGGGGTGATGTAGAGGATCGGCCTTGATATGAGCCGTTCGTGCTGAGCAGGGGCTGAGCCTGCCGAAGTCCCGTATCGAGCATCCTTCGAGCGCTGATCCTTCGATACGCCTTTCGACTTCGCTCAGTGGCTACTCAGGAGGACCGGAGGGGGGAGAGATGGCCCCCTCCAACTCCTCAAGCCATGATCGCTCCGCCCAGCAGCAGGAGCAGCTTGACGTCGAGGGCGAAGCCGTCGCGCCGCCATGCGGCGACATGCTGGTCCAGTTCATCGAGGGGGACGCGGTGGACGCAGATATCCTCACCGCCGACGCCGCCGCCCTCGCCGGTCTTTTGCAGGCCATGCGCGCGGTAGAGGAAGAAGCTTTCCGACACCATGCCGGGGGAGCTGCAAAATTCACCCGCCAGTTCGACGCGATCGGGGCGGTAGCCGGTCTCCTCCTCCAATTCACGGGCGGCCGCGATCGCCGCGTCCTCGCCTTCCTCCTCGTCGCCGACGAGGCCAGCGGGCAGCTCGACGCAGCGGCGGCCGAGCGGCACGCGGAACTGATCGACCAGCAGGACATGGCGGCGGCCATCGGCATCCTCATCGATCGCCAGGATCGCGGCGGCGCGGATGCCGCGCGCGCGGCCAACATATTCCCAGCGCCCGCGCCGCTTGGCGCTGATGAAGCGGCCTGCCCACATGACCTCTTCACCGGCGGCCATATCCTGTTCACTCATAGTTCGATCAACCTGTCGGGCAGTTCGTTGGGATTGTCGTCAAGATGCGGGAAATGGCGGCTGAGGATCGCGCCGACCTGTCGCACCGCCTCTATCATGCCGTCGGCGGTGCGGCCGTCGCGTGCCGCTTCGATCAGGGCGGCCATGGCGTCGCCCCACACATCCGGCGTGACCTTTTCGTTGATGGAGGCGTCGGCGACGATTTCCGCGCGATGCTCGTCCAGCGACAGGTAGATGAGCACGCCCGTGCGCCCGCGCGTGCGCCCCTGCGCGACGGCCCGGAACAGGGTGATCGCCCGCCGCCGCACCCGCCGCGCCTTGGTGGAGGCGGGGGTGAGCGCCATGCGCAGCGGCGTCCAGGCCAGGGCGTAGCGGACGATCAGGAATTTCGCGACCAGCAGCGCCAGCAGGACCGTCAGCAGCTTCCAATCCTCGACCTCATGCTCCCAGTTGTGGAGCAGCGAGGCGCAGAAGGCGCGGAAATGCGCCGGGAAAGCCGCTATGACGGAGAGGGCGAGAAACACCGCGCCGATGGCCCAATGCAGGCCCGCATCATGATAGGCGTCGGACCGGCGGGCGACGATGGTGACGATCTCTCCATCCGTGGTCCGCTCCGCTTCCGCGACGGCGTCGCTGACGCGCTTGTGATCGGCTTCGTTCAGATGCAGGTGCATCACCAGCTCCCGGAGGCGCCGCCGCCCCCGCCGCTGCCGCCTCCGCCGGAAAAGCCGCCCCAATCGCCGCCGCCGCCCCAGCCTCCGCCGCCGGAACCTGAACCCCATCCGCCGCCCAGGCCCGGACCCCAGATGACCACCGGCCCGCCGCCATAGCGCCTGCCGCCGCGCCGCCCGAACAGCATCGGCACGATCACGAAAATGGCGATGGCGATCCAGAAGATCAGCATGACGGGACTGCCGCCGCTATTGCTCGCGCGTTGCTCCCTTTCCGCCGCCAGGGCGCGGGCGCGCGCTTCTTCCGGCGGGAGGTTGAGCAGGGTGATCAGCGCGTCGGTCCCCGCCTCTATGCCGCCCGCCATGTCCCCGGCGCGGAAGCGCGGCGTCACATTGTTGCGGATGATCTGGGACGAGAGGGCGTCGGTCAATATGCCTTCCAGCCCGTAGCCGACCTCTATCCTGACCTTGCGTTCATTGGGCGCGACGATCAGCAGCGCGCCGTCATTGCGTTCCTTGCTGCCGATGCCCCAGTGGCGCAGCAGGCGATAGCCATAATCGGCTATGTCATAGTCCTGAAGGCTCGGCAGGGTGGCGACGACCAGCTGCCGTCCGCTTTGCCGCTCCAGCCCCGCCAGCTTGTCCGTCAGGCCCTGTTCCTGCTGCGGGGATAGCAGGCCAGCGTCATCGACGACCCGGCCCGTCAGCTTGGGAAAGGTCTGTCCCTGCGCCGCTGGGGCGATCGCCGCCAGCAGCAGCAGGAAAAGGAGCAGGCGGCGGATCATGGCGCGGTCAGTTGCCGAAATCGACCTTCGGCGCTTCTTCCGCGCCCGGCGTCGTCGCCTGGAACGGCGTCATCGGCTTTGCGCCGTGGATCAGCTTCGCGCCGATCGCGTCGGGGAAGGTGCGGATGCGGGTATTATAGGCGCGCACGGCCTCATTATAGTCGCGGATGGCGACGGCGATGCGGTTTTCCGTCCCTTCCAGCTGCGACTGGAGGTCGAGGAAATTCTGGTTGGTCTTGAGGTCGGGATAGGCCTCCACCGATGCCAGCAGCCGCCCCAGGCCCTGCGAAAGCTGCGCCTGCGCCTGCTGGAACTGCTGGACCTTGGCGGGATCGGACAGGTCCTCGGCGCTGACCTGGACGGAGGTCGCCCTGGCGCGGGCTTCGGTCACCCGGACCAGCGTGTCCTGTTCCTGCTTGCCCGCCGCCTTCACCGTGGCGACCAGATTGCCGATCAGGTTGGCGCGGCGCTGATATTGCGCCTGCACGTCGGCCCATTTGGCCTTTGCGGCTTCTTCCGCCGTTGGCACGCTGTTGATGCCGCATGCGGACAGGGCGAGCGCGCCCATGAAGGACAGGAGGAGGAAGGAAATCCGGCGCAGGATCGTCATGTAACAACCTCAGCTTTTGTTGCGCTCCCGGAAATAGGTGGTTGTCGAGCCGCGCGCAACGGCCCATTCTGCGTCGATCGCAATCAGGACAAAGGCTTCGCTATGGGACTGGTCTCCGAGTTCAAGGCTTTCATCAACCGCGGCAATGTGATCGACCTGGCCGTCGGCGTCATCATCGGCGGGGCGTTCGCCACCATCACCAAGTCGCTGACGGACGACCTGATCATGCCGGTGGTGGGCTATCTGTTCGGCGGGGCGGATTTTTCGCGCTATTTCATCCGGCTGGGGGAGATTCCCGCCGGGTTCAAGGGCAATCCCGAAAGCTATGCCGACCTGAAAGGCGCTGGCGTCGCCATGCTGGGATGGGGCGAATTCCTGACGGTGCTGGTCAATTTCCTGATCCTGGCCTTCATCATCTTCCTGCTGGTGAAGGCGGTGAACCGGCTGATGCCCAAGCCTTCCGGCGAGCCCGCCGCCACGCCCGAAGACATCATGCTGCTGCGCGAGATCAGGGATTCCCTGAAAAAATAATTTCGTTTCTGCGACGAAAGGAGTGTGCGACGGGAACCAACATGCGCGCGACCAGTTGATCGCCGTCAGGGTTCGGGTCGCATCGCGCGGCCCTGACCCGTGCCGAATGACGTCAGCCCCAGGGGGGCATAACAGGAGAAAACGCCGTGAAAACCATCGTCTCAGTCCTTGGCCTTGCCAGCTTGGTCGCGCTCGCTGCGTGCGATTCCAAGCAGGAAAACAAGGTCGAGAACGCTTACGAGAATCAGGCGGACGCACTCGACAACCAAGCCGCCAACATGGAAGCGATGGCCGACAACCTGTCCGGCAATGCTGAAAACGCCGCTGAAAATGCTGCTGACGCCCTGGAGAACAAGGCCGATGCGACCCGCGACGCTGGCGAACATGCCGCTGACGCGGTCGAAAAGTCGGAAAACCACTAAGTTTTCGCTCCCATAGCGAGCCGAAGGGCGCCGCGGCCAATGCTGCGGCGTCCTTTTTCATGCGCGCTCCAACGTCTTTAACGGCGATTTAACCACGCAATCCCCATTGTGCCGCGGCGCGTATCCGTGAGGCGTGGGGAATGGACGATCTACTTCAGGAATTCATAGCCGAAACGCAGGAAACGCTGGAGGCGCTGGCAGGCGAAGTCGTCGCCTGGGAAGCCGATCCGGGCGACCGCGACCGGCTGGACGCCATTTTCCGCTTCTTCCACACGGTCAAGGGTAGCTGCGGCTTCCTGAACCTGCCGCGTTTCGAAAGGCTGAGCCACGCCGCCGAGGATGTGCTGTCGGAAATCCGCAGCGGCAATCGCAGCGCCGATCCCGCGACGGTCAGCGCGGTGCTGGGCATCATGGACCGGATCGCCGAACTGGCCGAGGCGGTGGCCGTCGGCGCGGCGCTGCCGGACGAGAATGACGACCTGCTGATCGGCGCGCTGTCCGCGCGGGACGACAAGGGCAGCGCCCCCGAAGAGGGACCGGCAGCGTCGCCGGTTGCGGGACAGCCGGTGCGGCAGGGCGGCGCTCAGGCGGTGCCCCGGACCATCCGCCTGCCGCTGTCGCTGATCGACCAGCTGATGAACGGCGTGTCGGACATGGTGCTGGCGCGCAACGAACTGTCGCGCCAGTTGCGCGAACGGTCCGGCGATCCCGAACTGGAAAGCGCGTTCGAACGGCTGTCCACCTGCGTCGCCGACATGCGCGACGCCATTTCCAAGACGCGGATGCAGCGCGTCGACCGCCTGTTCACGGCGATCCCGCGCATGGTCCGCGACCTGGGCCGGGAACTGGGCAAGCGCATCGATCTGGTGCTGGAAGGCGGCGACGTCGAAATGGACCGCGAGATGGTGGAGATGGTGGTCGATCCGCTGACCCACATCGTCCGCAACAGCATTGACCATGGCATAGAAACGCCGGAGAAGCGCCGCGCGCTGGGCAAGCCGGAAACCGGAACGCTGAAGCTGGAGGCGCGCCAGTCGGGCAACCAGATCGTGATCGAGATCAGCGACGACGGGCAGGGCATCGACACGCAGAAGCTGGTCGAAAAGGCCATCGCCGCGGACAGGCTGACCAGGGATGCCGCCGCGCGGATGAGCGAAGCGGAAAAGCTGGACCTCATCTTCCATGCGGGACTGTCGACGGCGAAGCAGATCACCGCCATTTCCGGCCGGGGCGTGGGCATGGACGTGGTCCGCGCCAATGTGGAGCGGATCGGCGGGGTGATCTCGCTCGACAATCAACCCGGCAAGGGGCTGCGCATCATGTTGCGCGTGCCGTTGACGCTGACGATCATTCCGGGGCTGATCGTCCGGGCGGGCGGGCTGCACTTCGCCATGCCGCGCGCGGCCGTGGTCGAGATATTGCACGACAATAACGAGATGCTGCGGATCGCCGAAATCGGCGGCGCGAAGATCGCCACAATCCGGTCGGTGCGTCATTCGATGATCGACCTGGAGGATGTGCTGGGCATGGAAAAGCTGCCCCAGAGCAGTCCGCGCACGATCATGGTGGTGCGGTCGGGGACGGGCGTCCCCTACGCCATGGGCGTGGCGGCGGTCGACAATCATGAGGAACTGGTTATCCGTCCCGCCTCTCCGCTGATCATGGCGAGCGGCGTCTATGCGGGTATGACCTTGCCCGACAATGGCAGGCCCATGCTGCTGCTGGACGCGGCGGGCCTTGCGAACGCGGCGGAGCTGCCGAACATCGCCGACGATTGCGCCAGGCGTCAGGCGGAAGAGGAGGAAGCCGGCGAGGCCGCGACCGAGATGGTCCCGGCGCTGCGGTTCGAGGAGCTTTCCGGGGAAAGGCGGCTCATCAAATTGTCGCTGGTCGAACGGGTCGAGGATATCGACGCAGATCTGTTCGGCCGATCCGGCGGGCGTGCCTTCGTCCGGCTGGACGGCCGTCTGGTGCCGGTGGTCAATGGCGTCCACAGTTTCGATACGCCGCATGTGTCCGCGCTGCGCATCCGCGACGGCGCGCAGGAGGCCTGCTATCCCGTCGCGGCGGTGCTGGACATCGTCGACATGCCGATCGTCCCCGACATGGTGGCGATGCAAGGCGTGCTGAGCGGCGTGTCAGTGATCGACGGCGAGCATCTGGAGGTGGTCAATCCCTTCGCCCTGTTCGCGGCCCTGCCCGGCGAGGCGTTGCGCGCGCCTTCGCGCGGCCGATGCGTGCTGGCCGATGGTGACGATGGCTGGACTCGCGAGATACTGGCGCCGTTGCTGCGGCAGGCGGGGCATGAGGTTGTGCTGGGCCTCCCGGACGACGCGCCGGTCGATCCGCGCGACATCGTGCTGAGTTCCGGGCCGGACGTGGCCAAGGCGGCGGAGATCCTGGGCTGCCGCGTGGTGCAGCTGCGCGCCTCGCCCCGGCCCTCAGGGCCGCAGGACGGCAGCATCTATCGCTATGATCAGGATGCGTTGATGGCGGCGATCGCAGGCGCTGGACGGTAAGGAGGGCGACCCATGGAACAGCTTTATCTTCTGGCGACGCTTGCAGGCACCAGGGTGGCGGTGGAAACCGGCGAGGTGGAGGCGGTGGTCCGGCTGAACGACATCTCGCCCGTGCCGGGCATGGCCGCCCATGTCGCGGGCCTTTCCGCCCTGCGCAGCCGGGTGCTGACCATCATCGACGTGTCCGCCCTGATCCGGGGGACGGCGGCGCCCGCCGCGCAGCGCGGCTTCGCCATCATCGCCGACATCAGCGGCCACAGCTACGGCCTGATGGTCGATGCGGTGCACGACATTTGCCAGGTGCCGGACGGGGGCCTGCCGCTGCGGGGGCAGCTTGACCCGGCATGGCTTCCCTATGCCCGCGCGATCGTGGAGCATGAGGGCCAGCCTCATCTGCTCGTCTCGCTCGCCAGCTTCGTCGAAATGGGCTCTCTCGCCCAGGCGGCCTGATGGAGGCCGCGTTTACCAATTACTCGCCTTTGTCGATTAAGCCGGACAGCGGGTTGCAGAAATTCTCAAAGGGCCAATCATGAAAAACTGTCTTGTGGTGGATGATTCCAAAGTCATCAGGAAAGTCGCGCGGCATATATTGGAATCGCTCGACCTTTCGGTCAGTGAAGCGGTGGACGGACAGGACGCCCTGAACCAGTGCGAGGCGGCGGCGCCTGACGTGGTGCTGCTGGACTGGAACATGCCGGTGATGAGCGGGATGGAATTTCTCCAGGCCCTGCCCACCGCCAAGCTGTCGGCGCGGCCCAAGGTCATCTTCTGCACCACGGAAAACGGCATCAGCCATATCAAGGCGGCGGTCGAAGCGGGCGCGGACGAATATGTCATGAAACCGTTCGACCGCGAAACGCTGGAAAGCAAGCTGTCGATCGTGGGGGTCATCTGACGGCCGCCGATTCCGCTTCGCTCCATCGCTTCCTGCCTGAAAGTCATTTGATGTCCGTCGTCCTGCCGATCAAGGCCAACAGCAGCGGGTCCAGCGCGGTCCGCGTGATGGTGGTCGACGATTCGGTGGTCGTGCGGACGGTGATCGAACGCATATTGAACGCCGATCCGGCATTTCAGGTCGTGCACAAGACGAACAGCGCCGAACATGCGCTGTCCTATCTTGCCGGGCACCAGGTCGATCTCGTCCTGCTGGACATAGAGCTGCCGGGGCAGAGCGGGCTGGCGGCGCTGCCCGCCATCCTGCGCGCCAATCCGGCCGCCAAGGTCGTGATCCTGTCGGGCAACTGCGACGAAGGAAGCGAGGCCGCGGTCGAGGCGCTGGCGCTGGGCGCGAGCGACATCTGCGCCAAGCCGGGCAGCGGCAGCTATGGCGAATATTTCCCGCAGATGCTGATCGAACGGCTGACCCGCCTGGCGGCTGGCGACGCGCCCTTGTCCGCGGGGAAGGCCGTGCGGGTGCCGGTGACGCGCCAGAAGGCCAAGGCGCCGATCGCCTGCCTGGGCATCGGCGCGTCGACGGGGGGCATCCATGCGCTCAGCCAGCTGTTCGCGGGCATGTCCGCGCCGCTGGGCGTGCCGGTCCTGCTGACGCAGCATCTGCCCGCCAGCTTCACATCCTATTTCACGCAGCAGCTTGCGCGGATGACGCCGCTGCGCGTCAAGACGGCCGAACAGGGCGAGATCGTTGCGCCGGACATCATCTATGTGGCGCCCGGCGACGCCAATTTGCAGGTGCGGCGCGGGCTGCACGGCAGGGTCATGGTGGGGTTGAACCGGGAACGGACGTCAGCGGGCAACCTGCCCGGCGTCGATCCCATGTTCGCCAGCATGGCGGACGTCTATGGCGCGGGCGCTGCGGGCGTCGTCCTGACCGGCATGGGCCGGGACGGCACGGTGGGCGCGCGCGACATCGTCGCCGCCGGGGGATGGATCGTCGCGCAGAATGAAGCGAGCAGCGTCGTCTGGGGCATGCCCGGTTCCGTCGCGAGCGCGGGGCTGAGCTGCGCGCTGCTGGAACCAAGGGCGATCATGGATTTCGTCGCACGGCGCGGAAAGAGCAAAGGGTTGACACATTGACGCTATCGGCTGAACCATCCCCGCAAGGGGGCGTCCGCATCTTTTCCGCCCTGCTCGCTTCGCGCACCGGACAGATATTGTCCGAAAACCGGGCGTGGCGCATGGAAACGGCGCTAAAGCCGGTGATGCGCGCCAATGGCGTCGCCGATATGGACGAACTGGCGGCGAAGCTGATCGCCCATCGCGACGGCAAGCTGGAAGAAGCGGTGATCAACGCGCTGCTGAACAATGAAAGCAGCTTTTTCCGCGACCTTCAGATTTTCGACATGCTCAACCGGCAGATCCTGCCGTCCTTTCACGCGACCCGGAAGGACCGGGTGCTGCGGGTCTGGAGCGCGGGCTGCTCGACCGGGCAGGAGGCCTATTCGCTCGCCATCCAGCTGCGCAACGACATCGCCAGCTGGCGCGGGTGGCGGATCGAGATATTGGCGACCGACGTGTCGACGGCCGCGATCGACCAGGCGCGATCGGGCGTGTTCACGCAAATGGACGTGCAGCGCGGCCTGGCGGTGGGCGACCTCATCAAATGGTTCGAGCCGGTGGGCGACGAATGGCATGCCAGCCCCGAATTGCGGCGGATGATCGAATTCCGTACCGACAATCTGTTCCATCCGCAGGCGCCGTCCGGCCACTATGACCTTCTGCTTTGCCGCAATGTGCTGCTCTATTTCACCCCGGAAAAGCGGCAGGAGGTGCTGCGCCTGCTCGCCCGGCACAGCCATGCCGGGTCCGTCCTGCTGCTGGGCGCGGGGGAGACGGTGATCGGCCACAGCGAGGATTTCGCGCCCCATCCCGAATTTCGCGGCGGCTATGGGCGCAAGCCGTCCGAAGCGGTTCTGGAGGAAAAGCGGTCGCGCTGGGCGGTCTGAACGCCCGGCGCCGCTCCGGTCTTTTCGCATGTGCGAAGCTGGGGCCGCTTGATCGTCCCACTGGTCTGGGCCATTGTCGGCCTGCATCGCGGCGGCATGACGGGCGCGGAGACGGGGAAGACACGGGTGGTGACAGGCTTCTGGCGATGACCGACATTCCGATGATCGACACCCCATCGCCCAATTTCGATGAGCGCAGCCTGCCCATTTCCATGCTGGTGCTGCATTATACGGGGATGCCCGATGCGGCGAGCGCGATAAACTGGCTCGCCAGCCCGGAGTCCAGGGTTTCCGCCCATTATCTGGTCACCGAGGACGGACAGATCATCCGCATGGTGGATGAGGGCAAGCGCGCCTGGCACGCCGGGCGGTCACACTGGCGCGGCATAGATGACGTCAATTCCGCCAGCATCGGCATAGAGATCGTCAATCCGGGACATGAATGGGGCTATCGCCCCTTCCCGGAAACGCAGATGGGGTCGCTGATCCCGCTGGTCTACGACATCGTGCAGCGCCATGGCATCACGCGCGGCAATATCGTCGGGCACAGCGACATCGCCCCCGCGCGCAAGCAGGACCCCGGCGAACTGTTCCCCTGGGCGCAGCTTGCGCGGCTGCGGCTCGCCTTGCCGCGCCCGACCAAAAATCTGATGGACCCGCATTGGAGCGACGGCGGGTTCATGCTGGCGCTGGAGCGGTTCGGCTATGACATCACCGATCCGCAGGCGGCCGTCGTCGCCTTCCAGCGGCGCTTCCGGCCCGAACTGATCGACGGCGTGATCGACGGCGAATGCCGCGCCATCCTGCTCGCCCTGCTGCTGCCCAAGCCAAGGGGCGATGAATAAGCGGGGATGACGCGCGCACGGCGAGCGTGTATAGCGGCCTTCGCCAGAGGGCCGGGCGGCCGCGGCGTGGCGGGTAACTTCCACGGCGAGGAAAGTCCGGGCTCCATGAAATGACGGTGCCGGCTAACGGCCGGCTGGAGTGATCCAAGGGACAGTGCAACAGAAAGCAGGTCGCTAAGGCCTAGGCCCAGCGAAATTGAAAGGGTGCGGTAAGAGCGCACCGCGCCTGCGGCAACGCAAGGCGGCACGGTAAACCCCACCGGGAGCAAGACCGAATAGGGGCGGCGCGCAGCTTGACTGCTAGGCTGATTTCGGCCGAGACCGCCCGGGTTGGTTGCTTGAGGGGCGGAGCAATCCGTCCCCTAGAGGAATGGCCGCCCATCCCCGGCGACGGGGTGGACAGAACCCGGCTTACAGGCCCTCTGGCACAGGACCCGCCTTCATTTGGCTGATGCCGGGCTGCGAACGCCGCTGTTCTGCGCTTCCGGTGCTGACATATCAATTCCGCCTCATCGCAAGATCGGGAGGATTGAAATGGGCAAAATTCAACCGCCGGGGTGGCGTTCTGCTCGCGGCTTACTTAATTTGGACCGATGGCAAGAAGCAGCCGATCAAATGACTGGGGTTTTCCACGCTGGCGGGGATATGGCTCCTCGCGTGAAGCGCAGCAGGTGCGGCTGTGCGACCGGCACGGCTGTGACAAGCCCGGCGATTGCCCCGCGCCCAAATCGCCCAACAGCCGCGAGCGCTGGTATTTTTGTTCGGACCATGCGGCCGAGTATAACCGCAACTGGGACTATTTTCAGGGCCTGGACCAGGAAGAACGGGAGCAGCGCGAACGCGCGGAGCGGCGTGACGCGGGCGGCTATCAGAGCAGCGCCTATCATGGCTGGGGCGGACCGGGCGACGGCAGCCGGTCGCGGGACGAACTGCATGCGCTCAAAGCGCTGGACCTTGAGGACGATGCCGATTTCGAGGCGGTGAAGAAAAGCTGGCGGCGGCTGGCGAAGGAAAATCATCCCGATGTGAAGCCGGGCGACGCCGATGCTGCCGTGCGCTTCCAGACGATCCAGGCCGCCTATGAAGTGCTGCGGTCGGCGGAGGAAAGGCGGACATGGAAGCCGCGGGAGACCGTTGATTGAAGGATCATGTCCGTTCGAACTGGCAGCAGGCAGTGCTGGTCTGCCGCAAATGTTCGAAGAAGCTGGACGGCGGCTTTGGCCCCGATGGCGGCGAGCGGCTGGCCAAGGCGCTGCGCAGGCATCTTTCGCTCAAGAAAGGGCGCAAGGCGGCGGCCGGGATCGTTGAGGTGAACTGCCTGGGCGTTTGCCCCAAGGGTGCGGTGACGGTGGTCAATGGAGCGCAGGCGCGCGACTGGCTGCTGGTGCGTCCGGGCGCTGATCTGGATGAACTGGCGCAGGCGCTGGGCCTCGCGCCGGACGCGCTTAGCCAGCCTGCTTGAGCGGCGGCATCAGCCCCGCCTGGGCGAGCAGCGGCATCAGCAGCTTTTCCTCCTTGCGCATGCGGTTGATCATGGCGTTGATCATCTGGCGGCTTTCGCGGCAGAAGTCCGGCCATTCGCGGGCGATGCGATCATCGCTCCAGCGGGCCATATAGTGGGAAAAGCTTTGCGCGAGCGGCGCCATTTCGGTTTGCAGCCGCGCCGCCATGTCCCGTAGCGGCAGATGGGCCTGCCGTTGCATGGCGGGATAGAAGAACTGATCTTCGAGCGCGAGATGGGCCATCAACTGACGGGCATATTGCCAGCGCAAGGTGCCCAGCGTGCGGGGCGCGCGATCGTCGGCGATCAGGCGCAGAAACGCGTCCGCCAATATATCGAGCGCGTCATGCTGGCTTTGTAACTGGTGCAGGTCCATGGCCGCTTCCAAGCATTGTGGGACATGCTTTTCACACGGCTGCCGTTAACAACAGGTTTTTCCTGCATAATTTGCCGGATCGGCGCCGTCCGCAGCCCTTTCGGACAACGGACGGTGCGTCCAGGCATCAGCCCGGCTGGTCGGCCCGGCTCGCGCCTTCGCCGTCAAGGTTCAGCGCGACGAAATCCCAGTCGATCGCTTCCTTGAGCAGGCGTTCGGCATAGTTGGGGCGCAGGTTGCGATAGTCGATATAATAGGCATGTTCCCACACATCGAGGATCAGCAGCGGCGTATGGCCGTGCGCGACCGGCGTGTCGGCGTCATGATAGCTGGTCACTTCCAGCTTGCCGTCCTTCAGGATCAGCGCGGCCCAGCCGCTGGCGAAATGGCCGACCGCTTCCGCCTTCAGCTTGTCGAGCAGCGCGTCGACCGAGCCGAAACCTTCGTTGATGAGGTCGAGAAGCTGGCCCGAGGGCTGCTTCTTTTCCGGCGAGAGCGAGTGCCAGTAGAAGGTGTGGTTCCAGATCTGCCCGACCTGGTTGAACAGCGCGCCCTTGCTGCTCTTGATCAGTTCGACCAGCGATTTGCCCTGGAGGGCGGGATCGGCGGCGATCAGTTCGTTGGCTTTCACGACATAGGCATTGTGGTGCTTGCCATGGTGATAATCGAAGGTTTCGGCCGAAAGGATGTCGCCAAAGGCGTCCTTGGAATAGGGCAGGTCAGGCAGAACAAAAGCCATGTCGGAACTCCTCGGGTTCTTGGATGGATGGCGGCATAACGGACATGCCGCCGGAAGGCTCCCGGTCCCGTAGCAGTCTTACCGCGCTGCGGAAAACAGGATATTTTGATTGGGGGGCGAGGAAATATCCATGTGACAGCAGCGTAACGATGGCATAGAATCGCCGGTCAGGCCGCTCGGAAGCAGCGGCCGGACAATGGGGGATGGATCAATGGCAAAATTCTTCGGCAATCTGCATCTTGTGCTTGCCGCCGGGCTGGTGCTGGCGCTGGCGGTGATTTTCGCGATTCCTGCTAATACGATTCCAGAGCAGGCGGTGCTGCGCTGGCTTCACCTGTTCTTCGGCGTGCTGTGGATCGGGCTGCTCTATTATTTCAATTTCGTCCAGATACCCACCATGCCCAAGGTTCCGGCGGAGTTGAAGCCGGGCGTGTCGAAGTTCATCGCGCCATCGGCCCTGTTCTTCTTCCGCTGGGGCGCGGCGCTGACGGTGCTGACCGGCCTGATCATCGCGTGGCGCAGCGCCTATCTGGTCGAAGCGCTGACGCTGACGCCGGGCTTCGTGCTGATTGGCATTGGCATGTGGCTGGCGCTGATAATGGCGTTCAACGTGTGGTTCGTGATCTGGCCAAACCAGAAAAAGGCGCTGGGGATCGTTCCGGCGGAAGATGCGGCCAAGGCGAAGGCCGCGACGACGGCGATGATCTTTTCGCGGACCAATACCCTGCTGTCGCTGCCGATGCTCTATTGCATGATCAACTTCAACGGCGGGTGATCGACGGATTTGATCCGTTTGGGCTGCGCCTGTCGAAGTCTCTTTCTTTCTCCAAAGAAGTGAGGTCCTTCGACAGGCGCAGCGCGAACGGCCGGAGCGTGAAGATCAGCCCTGCGGCGGCGTGGTTTCGCCGATTTCCTCGCTGTCGAGCTTGTCGCCCAGCGCAAGGCCGTGGCGCATCAGCATCGGGATGTTGGCGGCGGCGAACAGCAGTGACACGATGGTGACGCCCCAGACCTTGACTGCCAGCCACGCGTCGAAGCTCATCGAATGGCGCATCGCTTCATTGGCCACCGCCATGGCCGCGAAGAAGAAGGCCCAGTTGCGCGACAGCTTGCGCCACCCTTCGTCCGTCAGCCCGTCATAGGCCGCCTGCAACAGATATTTGAGCAGCGCCTTGCCGCGCAGCAGCCCGCCGAACAGCATCAGCGCGAAGAAACTGTAGATGATGGTCGGCTTCACCTGGATGAAGCTCTGGTCCTGGAAATAAATGGTGAGCCCGCCGAAGAAGAGGACGAGCATCGCCGACAGCCACAGCATCGGCGACACGCGGCCCAGCTTCACCTTGGATATGATGACGGCGATGACGATCGCGGCCATGAAGGCGGCGGTGCTGAGGCTCATCGCGGTGATCGGATTGCCGGGGCCCCAGATCCAGCCAGCGCCCTTGTAGGTCAGGAAGAAGACGAGCAGGGGGCCGAAATCCAGCGCGAGGCTGAGATTGCCGTTATGGGCGGGTTTGGGTGCGGTTTTGTCCTGCGCCATTATTGATCCTTCCGTTCGCCCTGAGCTTGTCGAAGGGCCGCACTTTTCTTCAAGGGGAAGGGCAGGGCTTCGGCAAGCTCAGCCCGAAAGGTTCTCATGGCTTCTCTCGCCTATCGCGCATAGGCCGTCCCCGCGATCGCCCGCGCCATGTCGCGCGGATCGAAGGGACGCAGGTCCTCGATCTTCTCGCCGACGCCGATGGCGTGGATGGGCAGGCGGTATTTTTCCGCCGCCGCCACCAGCACGCCTCCGCGCGCGGTTCCGTCCAGCTTGGTCATGACAAGGCCCGTCACCTGCGCAAATTCCTTGAACACCTCAATCTGGCTCAGGGCGTTCTGTCCCGTCGTGGCGTCCAGCACCAGCACAACGTCATGCGGCGCGGCGGGGTTCAACCGGCCCAGCACGCGGCGGATCTTGGACAGCTCGTCCATCAGCTCGGTCTTGTTCTGGAGGCGGCCCGCCGTGTCGACGATCAGCACGTCGATGCCGGTGGCGGTCGCCTGCTTCACCGCGTCGAAGACGATGCCCGCGGCATCGCCGCCTTCCTTGCCAGCGACGATGGGAATGCCAAGGCGCTCCGCCCAGACCTTGAGCTGGCCGATCGCGGCGGCGCGAAACGTGTCGCCCGCGGCCAGCATTACGCCATAATCCTGCTCAAGGAACAGGTTGGCGAGCTTGGCGATGGTGGTGGTCTTGCCAGAGCCGTTGACGCCGATGACCAGTATCACCTGGGGCCGGGGAAAGGCCTCGATCTCCAGCGGACGCGCGACGGGGGCGAGGACCTTCTCAATCTCCTCCGCGATGATCTCGCGCAGATATTCCTCGGTCAGTTCGCGGTTGTAGCGCCCTTCGGACAGGCGGTCGCGCACGCGGGCGGCCATGGCGGGGCCAAGGTCGCTGACGATCAGCGCTTCCTCGATTTCGTCCAGCGTCTGTTCGTCCAGCGCGGCCTTGGTGAAGAGGCCGGTGAGATTCTCGCCGAGCTTGTCGGAGGTGCGCTTCAAGCCGCCGAAGAGGCGGTCGCGCCAGCTGGTGCCGGGTTCAGTCATTGCTGGCCTCTTGCGCGATCAGAACGCCATTCTCAAGGCCCGTGATGACGGCGTGTGCGATGGAGGAGGGGGGCCGGGGCGCGGCGAAGCGCACCGGAGCGAAATTTTCCGCGTGGCCGGTGAGGCCATTGCGCTCGACCAGCACGGATTGGGTGCTGCCGATGAGGCCTTGGAGCCAGGCCTGCCGCTGCCGCTCGCAGGCCGCGCGAAGGCGGGCGGCGCGCGCCTTTATCGTGGCCCGATCGACCTGCGGCATGCGGGCAGCGGGCGTGCCTGCGCGTGGGGAGTAGGGGAAGATATGGCCGTGGACGATGGCGCATTGCTCTACCAGCTTCAGGCTGTTTTCGAACATCGCCTCGTCCTCGGTCGGGAAACCGGCGATGATGTCCGCGCCGATGCTGATGGCCGGGCGGGCGGCCTTGAGCCGTTCCACGATGCGGATGGCGTCGGCGCGGCCATGCCGCCGCTTCATGCGCTTGAGGATCATGTCGTCGCCCGCCTGGAGTGAAAGGTGGAGGTGCGGCATCATGCGCGGCTCATGGGCGATGAGGTCGAACAATCGCTCATCAATCTCCACGCTGTCGATCGAGGAAAGGCGCAGGCGAGGGAGGTCCGGCACGGCTTTCAGGATACGCTCGACCAGCAGGCCGAGGGAGGGCGATCCGGGAAGGTCGGGGCCGTAGCTGGTGACGTCCACGCCGGTCAGCACGATTTCCTTGTAGCCAGCGTCGACCAGCTCGCGCGCCTTGCCGATCACCGCGCCCGCGGGGACGGAGCGGCTGTTCCCCCTGCCATAGGGAATGATGCAGAAGGTGCAGCGGTGATCGCAGCCATTCTGCACCTCCAGAAAGGCGCGGGCATGTTCGGCGAAGGCGCTGGCCATATGCGGCGCGGTTTCGCGCACGGCCATGATGTCGGAGACGCGGACCTTTCCCTCGCTCCGTTCGCTTCGAGCGAAGTCGAGAAGCGCTTGCGCATCCGTGTCTCGACTTCGCTCGACACGAACGGATGTGGCGTAGGACGCCGCCGCCATCTTCTCCCGATTGCCGATCACCGCATCGACTTCGGCCATGGCGGCGAAGCTGCCGGGCTCCGTCTGCGCGGCGCAGCCGGTGACGAGGATGCGGGCGCCGGGCCGTTCGCGCCGGGCGCGGCGGATGGCCTGGCGCGTCTGGCGCACGGCTTCGGAGGTCACGGCGCAGCTATTGACCACGACCAGATCGTCCTGCCCGCCCGCCATCTCGCGGATCGCCTCGCTCTCCGCGATGTTGAGGCGGCAGCCGAGCGTGATGATCTGCGGCCCGCTCATGTCAGAAGCGCGCCCAGTCAGCCTCGCCGTCGAAGACATGGGTGGCGGGCCCGGTCATCACTATGTGCCCGCCAGGCCGCCAGTCGATGACGAGGTCGCCGCCCGGCAGGCTGACCTTCGCCGGGCCGCTGACCAGCTTGCGCCGCACCGCCGCCACCGCCGTGGCGCAGGCGCCGGTGCCGCAGGCGCGGGTGAGGCCCGCGCCGCGCTCCCAGACGATCAGGCGGATGTGGTTTTCGCCGATGATCTGCGCGAAGTTGACGTTCACGCGGGCGGGGAAAAGCGGATCGGTCTCGATCAGTGGACCCAGCCGCTCGACGTCAACCGCGTCCAGATCATCGCAGAAGAAGATGACATGGGGATTGCCGACATTGACCGCTGCTGGCGCGGGCAATTCTTCCCAACTCACCGGCATCGCCAGCGTGTCCATGGCGTAGGCGAGGGGGATGGCGTCCCAATCGAGCCGCGGCGCCCCCATGTCGACGCTCGCCCCGCCGTCGACGGCCTTCGCGTCCAGCAGGCCTGCCTTCGTCTCGATCAGCACGTCGCGCCCCACGAACAGGGGCACGCAGCGGGTGGCGTTGCCGCAGGCTTCCACCTCGCTGCCGTCGCTGTTGAAGATGCGCATCGACACGTCCGCGCGTTCGGATGGCCCGATCAGGATCAGCTGGTCGCAGCCGATCCCGGCATGGCGATCGGCAATGGCTTGGGCGCGCGCCGCCGTCATCTCGACCCCGCCTTCGCGCGCGTCGATCACGACGAAATCATTGCCTAAGCCGTGCATCTTGGAGAAGCGTCCCATAGACGGGCGCATGTAGGGCGCGCGCCGGGAAAAGGCTAGAGCGGCGCTTGCCGGCTTCCGTCACCCCGGACCCGATCCGGGGTGACGAGGGAACAGATGGTTGCGCGGCGACCCGCCATGCGCTAAAGGGCGCTCGCAATCAGGCGGCTTTCCGTCCGATACCCTGACAAATCCATGGCGCTCAACAGGGGCGCCGGATGGACGCTGGCCGGCGAGGTTTCGCCCGCCGGCGATTTTGTCGTTTGGCGGGGTGGCGCTGTTTTCCGGGCCTTTGCGGCTCAAATGAGGTGATGATGTTCGATTCGCTAAGCGATCGTCTGGGCGGGGTATTCGACAAGCTTCGTGGGCGCGGCGCGCTGACGGAGGACGATGTCCGCGCCGCGATGCGCGAGGTGCGAATCGCGCTGCTGGAGGCCGACGTCGCGCTTCCCGTCGTGCGGCAGTTCGTGGAGCAGGCGACCGAACGGGCCGTCGGCAGCGACGTGCTGCGCTCGGTCACGCCGGGGCAGATGGTCGTCAAGATCGTCTCCGACACCCTTACCGAAACGCTGGGGTCGGAAGCGTCCGACCTGCTGATCGACGTTTCGCCGCCCGCGGTCGTCATGATGGTCGGCCTGCAAGGGTCGGGCAAGACGACGTCCACCGCGAAGATCGCCAAGCGCCTCAAGGAAAAAGAGCGTAAGAAGGTGCTGATGGCGTCGCTCGACGTCCAGCGCCCGGCCGCGCAGGAGCAGCTTGCGGTCCTCGGCACCCAGACCGATGTCGCGACGCTGCCGATCGTGCCGGGCCAGCAGCCGGTCGAGATCGCCAAGCGCGCATTGCAGGCGGCGAAGCTGCAAGGCTTTGACGTGGTGATGCTCGACACGGCGGGCCGCCTGCACGTCGATCAGGCGCTGATGGACGAGATGAAGGCGGTCGCCGAAGTCTCCAACCCGGCGGAAATCCTGCTGGTGGTCGATTCGCTGACGGGTCAGGACGCGGTGAATGTCGCGACCAGCTTTACCGCTCAGGTGCCGCTGACCGGCGTGGTGCTGACCCGCATGGACGGCGATGCGCGCGGCGGCGCGGCGCTGTCGATGCGCGCGGTCACGGGGCGGCCGATCAAATTCGCGGGCACCGGCGAAAAGCTGGACGCGATCGAGCCTTTCCACCCCGCGCGCGTGGCGCAACGCATCCTGGGCATGGGCGACGTCGTGTCGCTGGTCGAAAAGGCGGCCGAGACCATTGATGCCGAGGAAGCGGACAAGCTCGCCAAGAAAATGGCGAAGGGTCAGTTTGACATGAACGACCTGCGCTCGCAGCTCAACCAGATGCGCCGCATGGGCGGCCTTGGCGCGCTGGCGGGCATGCTGCCGGGCCTTAAGAAAGCGCAGCAGGCGATGGCGGCGAGCGGCACGAACGATAAGACGCTGATCCATCTCGACGCGATGATCGGATCGATGACGCCCAAGGAGCGGGAGAAACCCGCCCTGATCAACGCCAAGCGCAAGATCCGTATCGCCAAGGGTTCCGGCCGCACCGTGCAGGAAGTCAACAAGCTCCTGAAAATGCATCAGGAGATGGAAACGGCGATGAAGAAGATCCGCAAGATGGGCGGCCTCAAAGGGCTGGCCAAGATGTTCACCGGCGGCGGCATGGACAAGATGCTGGGTGGGCTTGGCGGACCCGGCGGCGCTGGCGGGCCCGATCTGGGCGGGCTTCCGGGACTTGGCGGCGGCAACATGCCGAACCTGCCGCCCGGTTTTCAGAATTTCATGAAAAAATAAACAGTTTCAACAGGTTAAGTCAGAAAGGTAAGGTCAAGTTCATGGCAACGTCCATTCGTCTCTCGCGCGGTGGTTCCAAGAAGCGTCCCTATTATCGCATCGTCGTGGCCGACAGCCGCGCCCCGCGCGACGGCAAGTTCATCGAGCGCATCGGCAGCTACAACCCCGTTCTGCCCAAGGGCGATGAAAAGCGCGTCGTGCTGGATGTCGAGCGCGCGAAGCACTGGGTTGCCGCCGGCGCGCAGCCGACCGACCGCGTCGCCCGCTTCCTGGACGCCGCTGGCGTGAAGGAACGCGCCGCCCGCAGCAACCCGAAGAAGGCGGAGCCGGGCCAGAAGGCCAAGGAACGCGCCGAAGACCGCGCCGCCAAGGCTGCGGAGGCCGAGGAAGCCCGCAAGGCCGCTGAAGAAGCCGCCAGCGCTCCGGCCGAAGCGCCCGCCGAAGAAGCCGCGCCCGAAGCTGCTCCGGCTGAAGAACAGGCCGAAGGCTGATCGACTTGACCGGCAAGCCCGTCACTCTGGCCGTCATCATCGGCGCGCATGGGGTGACGGGCGAAGTCCGCCTGAAGCTGTTCGGAGAGGGGGCCGAGGCCCTCAAATCCTACAAGAGCTTCGATGCGGCGGGGCGGGTGCTGACGCTAAAATCAGTGCGCCCCGGCCCCAATGGCGCTGTCGCGCGGTTCGCCGAGATTGGCGATCGCAGCGCTGCGGAAGCCTTGCGCGGCACGGAACTTACGGTGCCCCGCTCTGCCCTGCCTCCGCTGGAAGAGGGCGAATATTATCATGCCGACCTGATCGGCCTGCCCTGTTTCTCTACCGAAGGTGAAGGGCTGGGCAATATCGTGGCGGTCGAGAATTTCGGCGCGGGCGACATTATCGAGGTCGAGCGGCCGAACGGCAAGCGCTTCATGGCGCCGATGCATGCGGTGACGATTGCCGGGGATCGGGCGGTGATCGAGGCGGCGTTTGCGGTCTGATGGGCTGGAACGGCCATCCGCTTTTAGCGTCATGCTGAAACACGTTCAGCATGACTGTGGCATAGTGCGTTCCCGGCTCCGCGAAATATGACGTTCACCACCCAGATCCTGACCCTCTACCCGGAGATGTTTCCCGGGCCGTTGGGCGTGTCGCTCGCCGGACGGGCGCTCATGGAGGGGAAATGGAGTTGCGATCCCATCCACATTCGCGACTTTGCGACGGACAGGCATCGCACTGTCGACGACACGCCTGCGGGCGGCGGGGCGGGCATGGTGCTGCGCGCCGACATATTGGGGCTTGCCATCGATCATGCGCTGGAGAAGCGGCCCGATCTGCCGGTGATCGCCATGACCCCGCGCGGCAGGCCAATCACCCAGGCGCGGGTGCGGGAACTGGCCGCCGGGCCCGGCGCGACCATCCTGTGCGGCCGGTTCGAGGGATTTGACGAGCGCATTTTCGAAGCGCGTCCCGTCGAGCAGATCAGCATGGGCGACATCATCCTGTCCGGCGGAGAGATGGGCGCGCTGATGCTGCTGGACGCTTGCATTCGGTTGCTTCCCGGAGTAATGGGCGCGGCTTCCAGTGGGGATGAAGAGAGCTTCGAAAGCGGCCTTCTCGAATATCCGCACTATACCCGGCCCGCTCTGTGGGAAGGGCGCGCGATCCCTGAAGTGTTGCGATCGGGGGATCATGCGAAAATCGCCGCCTGGCGGAAACAAAGGGCGGAAGAAGACACACGGCTAAGGCGGCCGGACCTTTGGGAACGTCATATCGGCGTTCGGGACCAGCCGCCCTCTGGTGCGCAACGCGAAACGAAGGACTGAGTTGAATGAACTTGATCCAGCAGATCGAGGCCGAAAACATCGCGGCTCTCGCCAAGGATATCCCGGAATTCCGTCCGGGCGATACGCTGCGCGTCGGCGTGAAGGTCGTCGAAGGCGACCGCAGCCGCGTCCAGAATTATGAAGGCGTCTGCATCGCCCGCTCCAACAAGGGCATGGGCAGCAACTTCACCGTGCGCAAGATTTCGTTCGGTGAGGGTGTGGAGCGCGTCTTCCCGCTCTATTCGCCGAACATCGATTCGATCACCGTGGTCCGCCGCGGTGTCGTGCGCCGTGCGAAGCTCTATTATCTGCGCGGCCGCACCGGCAAGCGCGCTCGCATCGCCGAGCGCCGCGACGTCCGCAGCGAGGATTGATCATCCTCGCGGCCTGACGGTCGAGACAAGAGAGGCGGTGTTCCTGAGGAGCGCCGCCTTTTTTATTGGCTTGTGAAATCCTTCCTGTGCCGAAGACGTGGGGAAGGGGACTGCCGGCGCAGCCGTTGGTGGATGGGAAACGGGCGAAGGGCTCGTATTTGCCCTCGACCAGCCTTACGGTTGATCCCTTTCCCCTCTTGCGATGGGGAGGATTTGGGGCTCAGCCGAACAGCAGTTGATGCACGGGATTTTTCGGGTCCAGCAGCATCTTCGCCGTCAGCCCCAGCGACATGATGATCAGCAGCGGGCGGATCAGCCTGCTCCCGAAGCGCATGGCGAGGTGCGATCCGATCTGGCCCCCGGTGATGCTGCCCACCGCCATGGCGAGACCAGCGGCCCAGATCACATGGCCGCCCGCGATCATGGTCAGCAGACCGGCCACATTGCTGGCAAGGTTGGCCGCTTTCGTCTGTGCCGTCGCACGCACCAGCCCCAGGCCGCCCATGGCCAGAAAGATGGTCGTGTAGAAAGCGCCAGCGCCGGGGCCGAAGAAGCCGTCATAAAAGCCCACCATGCCGATCAGCAGGCTGAGCCCCGCAATGCCGAGGCGGCTGTGCCGGTCCAGTTCGCTGATCCGGGGGGAAAAGGTGAAATAGGCGGCGAGCGCGATCAGCAGGCCCGGCATCAACCCGGCCAGGATCGACGGGTCGACCCGTTGCAACAGCCACGCCCCGCCCACCGACCCGGCGAAGGCAGCGGCGATCGGCCATCGATAGGCGCGCACGTCCATATGTCCCGCCCGCGCATAGGCGATGCATGCGCCGAAGGTGCCGATGGACGATTGCAGCTTGTTCGTCGCCACCGCCGCGACCGGCGGCACGCCTGCGGCCATCAGGGCGGGCAGGGTGATGAGGCCGCCGCCGCCCGCCATGGCGTCGATGCACCCGGCCATCAGCGCCGCCGCGATCAGGAAGCCGAGCGTTTCAGGAGAAAGGATCATGACCGCATATGTTCAGCTGACGCTCCCGCTCTGATTCCGCTTGCCGCGGCGAAGGCGGACGGGTCGTCCCTCCGCCGGACGCATAGGGAAACGTGAGGGGAGGAAAAACCCTCAATAAGCGCGCGCGATGGCGAACTCGACAGCTTCCACCAGCGCAGCCTTCGCCGTGCCTGCGTCGAATCGGCCGAGCGCGTCGATCGCCCGCTGCCCATAATGGCGCGCACGGGCCAGCGTGTCGTCGATCGCCCCGGTGGAGCGCAGCAACTGGGTGGCGCGGGCCAGATCCTCGTCGCTGGTCCGGTTGCCCGCTATCGCCTGCTTCCAGAAGGCGCGATCCTCTTCCGATCCGCGTGCATAGGCCAGGATCACCGGCAAGGTCACCTTGCCGTCGCGGAAGTCGTCGCCCGCATCCTTGCCCATGGTCGCGCCGTCCGATTCATAATCGATCGCGTCGTCGATGAGCTGGAAGGCGATGCCAAGGTTGCGGCCATAGACGTCCAGCGCCTTTTCCTCCGCCTCATCACGGTCGGCGACCACCGCCGAAATGCGGCAGGCAGCGGCGAAGAGGGCGGCGGTCTTCGCGCCGATAATGTCCAGATACTGCTCCTCGCTCGTGTCGATCCGGCGCTGGGCGGTCAGCTGGTTGACCTCGCCCTCCGCGATCACCGCCGACGCGTTGGACAGGATCTTGAGGACCTTGAGCGATTCCGCCTCCACCATCAGTTCGAAGGAGCGGGAAAAGAGGAAGTCGCCTACCAGCACGCTGGCGCTGTTGCCCCAGATGATGTTGGCGGTCTTGCGGCCCCGGCGCAGGCCCGATCCGTCCACGACATCGTCATGCAGCAGGGTGGCGGTGTGGATGAACTCGACCGCGGCGGCCAGCTTGTAGTGGCGCGTCCCGGCATAGCCGACGAGGTCGGCGCAGGCGAGCGTCAGCATCGGCCGCATCCGCTTGCCGCCGCCCGCGATCAGATGGCCCGCCAGTTCGGGGATCAGCGGGATGCGCGATTGCATCCGGTCCAGGATCACCGCGTTCACCTGGTTCATGCCCCCGGCGACGAGGGCCATCATCGGGTCGAGCGAAGGCGCGCCGTTGGCGCGGCCGATGGGATGGACATTGCCGGAAGCGGGTGCGGTCATGACCCGGCCCATGTGGCGGTGCAAAATGCAGATGGCAAGCGGGAATAGCTTGCGCGTTCAGCGGGAAGGCGCAAAAAAGCGCGAAATTTGGAGGACAGGCGTGGACGACAGTTTGAACCGGTATCGCGAGAGCATCGACAATATCGACGCCGCGCTGGTGTTCATGCTCGCCGAACGCTTCAAGATCACCCAGGCCGTGGGGGAATATAAGGCCTCCCACGCGCTGCCGCCCGCCGATCCGGGGCGGGAGGAACGGCAGATCGCCCGCCTGCGCCAGCTTGCGACCGATGCGAAGCTCGACCCCGACTTCACCGAGAAATTCCTGCGCTTCATCATCGATGAGGTGATCCGCCATCATGAGCGGCTGCGGGAAAGCTAGGGCCTAGGCAGGCTCCGCCACTGGCTCGCGCCTTCCCGGCGAGCGGCCGAGCAGCACGCCCGCCAGCGCCAGCGCGAAGCCGATGAGCTGCACCGGCCCCAGCCGCTCGCCGAACAGCGCCCATGCCTCGATCGCGGCGAGGGGCGGGACGAGCAGCAGCAGCATCGACATGCGCGCCGCCCCCTGCGTGCGCACCAGCCAGACGAGCAGCGACAACCCGCCCGCCGACAACCCCAGCACCGACCAGCCAAGGCCGATCCACAGCAGCGGCGCATTGTCCCACCGCGCTTCGCCGATCGTCAGCGCCGCCGCGATCGCGACCAGCGCGCCGCCCGCATTCTGCACCGCGCCCGAAACCCAGATGCCGTCGCCGGAAATCGAACCCCGCTGGACCAGCGTGCCGCCGGTCATGGCGATGATGGCGGCCAGCCCGGCAATGGCGGGCAGGACCGGGATGCCGTCGATGCCGGACCGCTCAATCGCTGGCAGCAGGACGCATCCGACGCCCGCAATGGCGATGCCGAGGCCTGCCCAGGCGCGCCCCGGCAGCCGGTCGCCCAGCAGCGCGACGCTGGCCACCGCCACCATCAGTGGTTGCAGCGCCCCCAGCAGCGACATGATGCCCGCTGGCATGCCATGATAGACCGCCCACCAGCTGACGGTCAGGTAGATGCCGTGCAGCATCGCGCCCGCCGCCAGATGCTGCCGCAGCCGCCCGGCCGGGGGCAGCGCC
>NZ_ATHO01000052.1 GCF_000445065.1 Sphingobium quisquiliarum P25
AAGGCGAAGGCGCCCAGGATCAGGATGGCGAAAAGGAAGTTGATCGCCGGACCCGCCGCCACGATCGCCGCGCGCTGCCACAGCGGCTTGGCGGGAAAGCTTTCCGCCCGGTCGCGCGCCGACATTTCCAGCCAGGCCGGATCGGTCTGGCTGGCGGCGTTCATGTCGCCCTTGAACCGCACATAGCCGCCCAGCGGCAGCGCGCCGATGCGCCATCGGGTGCCGCGCTTGTCGACCCAGGCGGCGATTTCCGGCCCGAACCCGATCGAAAAGGCTTCCGCCTTCACCCCGCACCAGCGGCCGACCAGATAATGGCCCAGCTCATGCACGAAGACGAGCGGGCCGATGACCGCGACAAAGGCGAGGACGGTCAGCAGGAAACCCGGATTCTGGATCAAGCAGTCAATCTTTCCATCACTTGCCCCGCCATGGCTCGCGCCCGTGCATCCACTTCCAGCACGTCTTCGATCCGGCAAGGCGCAGCCGCGCTATAGCGGTTCAAGACATCCTCCACAATCATGGCGATATCAAGGAAGCCGATGGCGCCTTTCAGGAAAGCGGCGACCGCGACTTCATTGGCCGCGTTCAGAATGGCCGGAGCCGCCCCGCCCTGCCCGGCCGCATGCCGCGCCAGGCGAAGCGCGGGAAAACGTTCCGGGTCCGGCGCTTCGAAATCGAGCCGCCCCGCCCGCGCCAGGTCCAGCGGCTGGCACGGCGTCTCCATCCGCTCCGGCCAGGCGAGCGCGCTCGCGATCGGAATGCGCATGTCGGGCGAGCCAAGCTGCGCCAGGGTCGAACGGTCGCGATATTCCACCATCGAATGGATGATGGACTGCGGATGGACCAGTATCTCGATCCGGTCGAGCCCGATGGGAAAGAGGTGCGCAGCCTCGATCAGTTCCAGCCCCTTGTTCATCATCGTCGCGCTATCGACGCTGATCTTCGCGCCCATCGACCAGTTGGGATGCGCCACCGCCTGCGCCGGGGTGATGCCGCGCATCTCCTCCCGCGAGCAGGTGCGGAACGGGCCGCCGCTCGCCGTCAGGATGATCCTTGCCACATCGTCCAAGAGGCTTCCGGCAAGGCATTGAAATATGGCATTATGTTCGCTATCGACCGGCAGCAGCGCCGCACCGGACTGCGCCGCCGCCTCCATCATCAGCGCGCCCGCTGACACCAGCGATTCCTTGTTCGCCAGCGCGACCGTGCCGCCCGCTTTCAGCGCCGCCATGGTGGGGCGCAGCCCCGCGCAACCGACGATCGCCGCCATGCTCCAGTCAGCGCCCGCCTGTGCGGCCTCCACCAGCGCCTCTTCGCCAGCGGCGGCCTGCACGCCCGACCCCTGCAACGCATCCTTGAGCGCGCCGTACAGGCCTTCATCGCCGATCACCGCGATGCTCGCGCCGCAGTCGCGCGCGGCGGCGGCCAGCCCGCCGACATCGCCAAAGGCCGTCAGCGCCACCACTTCGAACGCATCGCGATCGCGCCGGATCAGGTCCAGCGTGGACGTGCCCACGGAGCCGGTCGCTCCGAAAATCGAAATCTTGCGCATCAGCCGAGCACCAACACCAAATAAAGCAGCGCTGCGAGGGGCGCGACGGCCGCCACGCCGTCCAGCCGGTCCAGCACACCGCCATGGCCGGGCAGCAGAGTGCCGCTGTCCTTCACGCCCGCCCTGCGCTTCATCGCGCTTTCAAGCAGGTCGCCCAGTTGCGCCGCCACCGCGAGCAGCCCGCTGGCGGCGGCAAGCTCGACCGGCAGACCGGCCAGGCGATGGAGCAGGAACCCGGTGGCCAGCGCGGCAAGCACCCCGCCGCCCAGCCCCGCCCAGGTCTTGGACGGGCTGACTCGCGGGGCCAGCTTGGGCCCGCCGATCGAGCGGCCAGCGAAATAAGCCCCGATGTCGGTTGCCCATACCAGCGCCAATGCCCAGAAAGCGAGCAGCAGCCCATAGCTGTCGGGCGTCTGCTGCCGCAGATAGAGCAGCGCCATCACCGGCAGGACGACATAGGGAATGCCCAGCGCCAGGCGGACGGAACGCGTCACCAGCAGCACGAAGAAAAACGCCGCCGCGCCCAATGTGAACGCGACCCAGGATACATTGGCGGCCAACGGGCACAGCAGCGCCAGCGGCACCGACACCGCGAACATGGCCAGCCGCCTTTCTTCGGGCGTCGCGCTCACAAGCGCGCCCCATTCCCCCTGCATCAGCACGCCCGCCACCACCAGCAGCAGCCAGAACAGGAAACCGCCGGAATAGAGCGCAGCCGACGCCAGAAGGATCAGCGCGACGCCAACGATCGTGCGGGTGCGAAGCTCGCTGGACATGGCGCTCACAGGCCGCCGAACCGGCGGTCCCTCATGCGAAAGGAGTCAAGCGCCTGCGCCAGTGCCCGGCCGTCGAAATCCGGCCACAGCATGTCGGTGAAATAGAGTTCCGCATAGGCGGCCTGCCACAGCATGAAGTTGCTGAGCCGCTGCTCCCCCGACGTGCGGATCAGAAGGTCTAGCGGCGGCAGCGCGGCCGTGTCGAGATGCGCATCGATGTCGCCCGCCGCGATATCGGCCGCGCTCATCTCTCCCGCCTTCACCCGCTCGGCGAGGCTCTGCACGGCCCGCACCAGCTCATCCTGCGCGCCATAGTTGAGCGCGATGGCGACGATGGGCCCCTTGTTGCCCGCCGTCCGCGCAACCGCTGCTTCGATCAGTTCGACCAGCGAGGGATCGAGCGCCCTGTAATTGCCGATGATCCGCAGGCGGATGCCGTTGGCGTGGAACTCGTCCAGATCGGACTGGATGAAGTGCCGCAGCAGCCCCATCAGGTCCGCCACCTCCGCCGCCGGACGCTTCCAGTTTTCCGAGGAAAAGGCGTAGAGCGTCAGGCATTCGAGTTTCAGGTCCAGCGCTGCGCGCGCCACCCGGCGCACCGCCTCCACCCCCGCCTTGTGACCGGCGATGCGCGGCAGGAAGCGCTTTTTCGCCCAGCGGCCATTGCCGTCCATGATGATGGCGACATGGCGGGGACCGGACGATCCGGCGCGGACGCCATCGACATGACGCGCGCCAGCCGAAGGCGCGCCCTGTCGAATGTCGGGCTTGGCTTGGCTGGCCATCAGAAGAGAAGATGTGCGATGGACACGGGCGGAAGGACCCCGGCTCAGCGGCCGAGAATTTCCTTCTCCTTGGCCGCAGCCGCCGCATCGATATCGGCGATGGTGCTGTCGGTCAGCTTCTGCACCTCGGTTTCCATGCGCTTGCGCTCGTCCTCGCTGATCTCGCCCTTCTTCTCATCGGTTTTCAGGCTGTCCATGCCGTCGCGGCGGACGTTGCGCACGGCGACGCGCGCGCCTTCGGCATATTTGCTGGCGAGCTTGGCCAATTCCTTGCGGCGTTCCTCGGTCAGGTCCGGGATCGGCAGGCGCAGCGTCTGGCCGTCAACGATCGGGTTGAGGCCAAGGCCCGCCGAACGGATCGCCTTGTCGACCGGGCCGACATTGCTCTTGTCCCACACCTGAACGGACAGCATGCGCGGTTCCGGCGCGGAGACGGTCGCGACCTGGTTGAGCGGCATGTGCGCGCCATAGACCTCGACCGTCACCGGATCGAGCAGCTGGATATTGGCGCGGCCGGTGCGCAGACCCGCCAGGTCTCCTTTCAGCGATTCGACGGCGCCATGCATGCGGCGTTCGAGATCGGCTTTGTCATATTGGGCCATGTTGTTCAGCGCTCCTGATTTTGCACGATCGTCGCCACCCCGTCCCCGGCCAGCACCTTTGCCAGATTGCCGGTTTCGCGAATGTTGAACACGACGATGGGAATATTATTTTCGCGGCAGAGCGCAATGGCGCTCGCATCCATGACCTTCAGATTGTCGTTCAGCACCTTGTCGAAGCTGATCTGGTCATAACGCGCCGCATCCGGCACCTGCTTGGGATCGGCATTATAGATGCCATCGACGCTGGTGCCCTTGAACAGCGCATCGCAGTTCATTTCCGCCGCGCGCAGTGCCGCGGTCGTGTCGGTGGTGAAGAAGGGGCTGCCGGTGCCCGCCGCGAAGATGACGATCCGGCCCTTTTCCATGTGCCGCACCGCCTTGCGCCGGATATAGGGCTCGCACACGGACGCCATCGGGATCGCCGACTGGACCCGCGTGTCGTAACCGATCTTTTCCAGCGCATTCTGCACCGCCAGCGCGTTCATGACGGTCGCCAGCATGCCCATATAATCGGCGCTCGCCCGGTCGAATCCCTTGGCCGCGCCCGCCAGCCCGCGGAAGATATTGCCGCCGCCCACGACGACGCACAGTTCAAAGCCCGCATCCTTGGCCGCCGCGATCTCGGTCGCGACGCGGTTCACCGTCTCCGGCTCGATACCGAACTGCCCTTGCCCCATCAGCACTTCGCCCGAGAGTTTCAGCAGGATGCGCTTGAAGGGCGGGCGAGTCATGTGGCGGAAAGATCCATTACAAGCGGGCAAGGAAATGGCGCGCACCTTAGGCAGCACGCGCCATGATGTGAAGTCCTTAGCGTCCGGCGCGGACTTGTCGAGAAGCCTTGGCCTCCCGATGTCGTCCGAACCGAACGCTCTGTCAGATACAGCGGCTGATGCGGCGGGCGCTCAAACGCCCGCAGCGGCGGCGACTTCGGCCGCGAAGTCGCTCGTTTCCTTCTCGATGCCTTCGCCGAGCTGGAAACGGACATAGTTTTTGAGCGTGATCGACGCGCCCGCACCCTTCGCCGCCTTGGCGACGACGTCGGCGACGGGGGTCTTGTTGTCCATCACGAACAGCTGCGACAGCAGGGCGTTTTCCTTGGCGTACTTGGCCACCGCGCCATCGACCATCTTGGCGACGATTTCGGCGGGCTTGCCCGATTCGGCGGCCTTTTCAGCGGCGATGGCGCGCTCCCGCTCCAGCAGGGCGGGGTCGATATCGGCCGACGACAGCGCCAGCGGGAAAGCGGCGGCGATGTGCATCGCGATCTGCTTGCCCAGCGGCTCCAGCACATCGGCAGGCGCATCGCCTTCCAGCGCGACCAGCACGCCGATCTTGCCCAGGCCCGGCGCGGCGGCGTTGTGGACGTAGGGAACGACGACGCCCTGGCTCACTTCCACCTGGCCGACGCGGCGCAGCGTCTGGTTCTCGCCGATGGTGGCGATGTTCGACACCAGCTTTTCGGCGATCGTGCCGCCAGCCGGGTGCGCCTGGTTCGACAGCGCCTCGGCGTCCGAAACGCCGCTCTGCAAGGCGACCTGCGCCACGGTGCGCACGAAATCCTGGAACTGGTCGTTCTTGGCGACGAAGTCGGTTTCGCTGTTCACTTCGACGGCAACGCCCTTGGTGCCGGCGACGGCGACGCCGACCAGGCCTTCGGCAGCGGTGCGGCTGGACTTCTTCTGCGCGGCGGCGAGGCCCTTGGCGCGCAGCCAGTCGACGGCCGCTTCCATGTCGCCATTGGCTTCGGCGAGCGCCTTCTTGCAGTCCATCATGCCCGCGCCGGAACGGTCGCGCAGTTCCTTGACGGCGGCGGCGGTAATCTCGGCCATGTTTCGGCTCCTAAAAGTTTAAGGTTCAAATAAGCACTAGGGCGCGGTCCGGTGGAGCGCGCCCTAGCCTGTCAATCTTGCAGTTCGAAGACCGCGGGATCAGGCCTGGACGGCGACCTCTTCGGCTTCCGGCTCGTCCAGAGCGCCCAGATCGACGCCCGAAGCCTGCTGCGCGCCGCGGTTGCCCTTGGTCGCGGCGGCGGCGACGGCGTCGCAATAGAGGCGGATCGCGCGGCTGGCGTCGTCATTCGCCGGAACCGGGAAAGCGATGCCATCGGGCGAGACGTTCGAATCGAGGATCGCGACGACCGGGATGCCCAGCGTGTTGGCTTCCTTGATCGCCAGTTCTTCCTTGTTGGCGTCGATCACGAACATGACATCGGGGATGCCGTTCATGTCGCGGATGCCGCCCAGCGAAAGCTCCAGCTTCTCGCGCTCGCGGGTCATCTGAAGGACTTCCTTCTTGGTGAAGCCGTGGGTGTCGCCCGACAGCTTCTCTTCCAGGGTCTTCAGACGCTTGATCGAACCGGAAATGGTCTTCCAGTTGGTGAGCATGCCGCCCAGCCAGCGATGGTTGACGAAATGCTGGCCCGACTTGCGGGCGGCTTCGGCGATCGGGTCCTGCGCCTGGCGCTTGGTGCCGACGAACAGCACCTTGCCGCCAGCGGCGACGGTCGCCGACACGAAGTCCAGCGCACGGCCGAACAGCGGCACGGTCTGCGACAGGTCAAGGATGTGGATGCCGTTGCGCTCGCCGAAGATGTACGGCTTCATGCGCGGGTTCCAGCGGTGGGTCTGGTGGCCGAAGTGAGCGCCGGCCTCGATCAATTGGTGCATGGTGACGACAGGAGCCGCCATAATCATTCTCCTTCCGGTTCAACCTCTGGGAATCAGGAACTGGGGCGTCACGCCGTCAGCACCGGATATGTGCGATTCCCATGTGGAATGGCGCGCCCCTTAGCGCGCACGGCTGGGGGAGGCAAGGCTTGACTTGCTCCAAAGAATGGAACATATAGGGAACATTCGGAACAAAGCGCGGCTCAGCCCCGTTTCGACCGGCAATAGAGGAACAGTTGTTCCGTCGCAAATATGAAAGTGAGCGCCCATGTTCACCATTATTGCAGCCACCATTTTCCTGGCGGCCTTCCTGCTGGCGGCAGGCACGATCGTTGGCATGTTCGCCCTTTACCGGGACAAGATGATCGCGGCCCTGCTGTTCGAACCCATTCCCCAGGAAGCGCCCGTCTACCGCCTGCGGATCAGCCGCCGCCGCGCCACGCCGGACGCGCGCACCCCGGCGCGTCCCCTGCCCGCATCCATCTTCGCCGCCTGAGGACGTGAAGGTCAGGCAGCGGCTTTGGACTGCTGCTGCCGCCGGACGCGTGCGTAGGACATGATGCCGAACGGGATCGTCGCCACATAGACGGCCGAAAGCGCCAGCAGCGTCAGCCAGGGATCGGTGATCAGCAGCGCGGCCAGCAATCCGGCAACCGCGATCGCCTCCAGCCGGATGCGCTTGCGCAGCCGCAGCGCCGACCAGCTATAGGTCGCGATGCTGGAAATCATCAGGAAGGCGGTGAAAGCCGTCCACGGCGCCACCACATACCAGGCGCGGAAGATATCTTCCCCCGTCACCAGCCACAGATAAAGCGGTACGAAGGCGAGCCCAGCCCCGGCGGGCGCGGGAACGCCGGTCAGGAACCCGGCCGATTTATGCGGCTGTTCGTCAGCGTCGATATTGGCGTTGAACCGGGCGAGCCGCAGCGCGCAGGACAGCGCATGGGCCAGCGCGAAGATCCACCCGAATTTCGGCATGGCATGCAGCGCCCACAGATAAAGGATCAGCGCCGGAGCCACGCCGAAGGCGATGGAGTCCGACAGCGAATCCAGCTCCGCCCCGAAGCGGCTTTCCCCGCGCAGCAGCCGCGCGATGCGGCCGTCCAGCCCGTCCAGTATCCCCGCGATGATGATCAGCGTCACCGCCCATTCCCACCGTTCCGCGATGGCGTAGCGCACGCCGGTCAGGCCGCAGCACAGCGCCATGGCCGTGACCGCGTTGGGCGCGACCATCCGCAGGGTGATGCCACGGCGCAGGCCGCGCGGGATGGCGCGCCGCTGCCTCACTGCTGGATACCCGAAATGACGCGCGCGTCGCCGATCTGCCCCAGGATCGTCTCTCCCGCGACGGTCCGCTGCCCCAGCACCACGCGCGGCGCCGTGCCAGCGGGCAGATAGACGTCGACGCGGCTGCCGAAGCGGATCAGGCCGATGCGCTGCCCCGCCGCGATCAGGTCGCCCGGCTTCACAAAGGGGACGATCCGGCGCGCGACCAGGCCCGCAATCTGGGTAAAGCCCACGCGCACGCCGTCATGCCGCTCGATCAGGATATGCTGCCGCTCATTATCCTCGCTCGCCTTGTCCAGATCGGCATTCAGGAACTTGCCCGAAATATAGACGACCGACTTCACCATCCCGCCGATGGGCGTGCGGTTGATGTGGACGTCGAACACGCTCATGAAGATGGAAACGCGCACCATCGGCTGGTCGCCCAGGCCATCCGGCCCCGCCATCTCGCGCGGCGGCGGCACGCGCTGGATCAGCGTCACCAGACCGTCGGCGGGCGCGATGATCGCCCGCTCGTCCTGCGGCACCGCGCGCACCGGGTCGCGGAAGAAGGCAAAGACCCAGATCGTCACGATCACCATCAGCCAACCGGGAATCTCCCATCCGACCAGGAACAGCACCAGGGTGATCGCCACCGCGATCAGGCCGAACTTCACGCCTTCGGGATGAACCGTGGGGAAGCGCCACTTCACATTGCCGCCCAGGGCGACGGTGATTTCGTCATTTTCCATGGCATCGTCTTTAGGCACAGTCACTTGGGCTGACAACGGTCGATCCCCCGGCAAGTGCCGCGAAATCATGCGCCCTGCTTCACCGCCATTGCGCGGTTGAACATTGGCTCCGCTTTCCCTAGGGCGTTTGCAAAATTCCACCCGAACGAAGAAGGCGAAGAGGCGCATGGCGAAGATCAAGGTCAAGAACCCAGTCGTGGAGATCGACGGCGATGAGATGACGCGGATCATCTGGCAGTGGATTCGTGAGCGCCTCATCCTCCCCTATCTCGACATCGACCTCAAATATTACGACCTCAGCGTTGAAAAGCGCGACGAAACCAACGACCAGATCACCATCGATTCCGCCAATGCGATCAAGCAATATGGCGTCGGCGTGAAGTGCGCCACCATCACCCCGGACGAAGCCCGCGTCGAGGAATTCGGCCTCAAGGAAATGTGGAAGTCGCCCAACGGCACCATCCGCAACATCCTGGGCGGCGTCGTTTTCCGCGAACCGATCGTGATCAAGAACGTGCCCCGGCTGGTTCCCGGCTGGACCGACCCGATCGTCATCGGCCGTCACGCGTTCGGCGACCAGTATCGCGCCACCGACTTCCTGGTCCCCGGCCCCGGCAAGCTGCGCATGATCTGGGACGGCGCCAATGGCGAGAAGATCGAAAAGGACGTCTTCAACTTCCCCAGCCCCGGCGTCGCCATGGGCATGTACAATCTGGACGATTCGATCCGTGATTTCGCCCGCGCCAGCATGAACTACGCGCTGGGCCGCAACTGGCCGCTCTATCTGTCGACCAAGAACACCATTTTGAAGGCCTATGACGGCCGCTTCAAGGATCTGTTCCAGGAAGTGTTCGACAAGGAATTCGCCGATCAGTTCAAGGCCGCTGGCATCACCTACGAACACCGCCTGATCGACGACATGGTGGCCGCCGCGCTCAAGTGGAGCGGCAAGTTCGTCTGGGCGTGCAAGAATTATGACGGCGACGTTCAGTCCGACACCGTGGCGCAGGGCTTCGGCTCGCTCGGCCTCATGACCTCCGTGCTGCTCTCGCCCGATGGCAAGACCGTCGAGGCCGAAGCCGCGCACGGCACCGTCACCCGCCACTATCGCCAGCATCAGCAGGGCAAGTCGACCTCGACCAACCCGATCGCGTCGATCTTCGCCTGGACCCAGGGCCTCAGCTATCGCGGCAAGTTCGACGACACGCCGGACGTCACGCGCTTTGCCGAAACGCTGGAGCGCGTCTGCATCGAAACCGTCGAAGGCGGCGCGATGACGAAGGATCTGGCGCTGCTGATCGGCCCCGATCAGGCATGGATGACGACCGAACAGTTTTTCGAAGCGATCCGCGTCAATCTCGAAACCGCGATGGGCCAGTGGAACTGACCTGCGCGGAACAGAACTACGCGGAACGGAACTGATCGGCCGCTTGCGGCTTATTCAGAACGTTGGCGAAATGAGGCGGCGCTGGTCCACGGCGCCGCCTTTTCCATGACGGGAGATGATTGATGACCACCAAAGCAGGAAAGCGCCTGGAAGTCCGCACCGCCGTTCCGGGCGATGTCCGCGCCATCCTGCGGCTCATCGCGCGCGTCTATCCCGGCCTGCCCAACTATTCGCCCGCGACCGTCCGTGGCCAGATCAACAATTTCCCCGATGGCTGTTTCGTCGCCGTCTACGACAACCGGATCGTCGGCTATTGCGCGACCATGCGCGTCAGCAGGACGATGGCCTTTTCCTTCCATGATTGGGAAGAGATCACCGCCAACGGCTTCGGCACCCGGCACAGCGCCGCGGGCGAATGGCTGTACGGCTATGAAATGGCGGTCGATCCCAAGCTGCGCGGCCTGCGCATCGGCCAGCGTCTCTATGACGAGCGCAAGGAACTTGCCGAGCAGCTCGACCTGCACGGCATCGTCATCGCGGGCCGCATGCCCGGCTATGCCCGCGCCAAGCGCCGCGTCGATGGCCCCGCCGATTATCTGGACAAGGTGGTCCAGGGCAAGCTGCGCGACCAGGTCATCAGCTTCCAGCTCAAGAACCAGTTCGAACCGCTTGGCGTGCTCGAAAACTATCTGCCCGAAGACAAGCAGTCGGACGGCCACGCCGCCCATCTCGTCTGGCGCAACCCCTATGTCGATCCTGACGAAGCGCCCGAAATGCGGGTGCCGCGCGGCGTCGAAAGCGTCCGGCTCGCCACCTGCCAGCTTCAGGCGCGCGCCGTTGCGGACTTCGATGAATTTATCCGCAACATCGAATATTTCGTTGATGTGGCTGCGGATTACCGGTCCGACTTCATCATCTTCCCGGAACTCTTCACCCTTCCGCTGCTCTCCTTCGAAACCAAGAAGCTTTCCCCGATCGAAGCGATCGACAAGCTCACCGCCTATACGCCGCGCCTGACGAAGGAACTGACGCGGATGGCGCTGGAATATAATATCAACATCATCGGCGGCTCCCACCCGACCCGCGCCGACGATGGCGATATCCAGAACATCGCCTATGTCGCCCTGCGCGACGGATCGGTCCACACGCAGGAAAAGATTCACCCCACCCCCAACGAAGCCTTCTGGTGGAACATCAAGGGGGGCGATTCGCTCGACGTGATCCAGACGGACTGCGGCCCGATCGGCGTGCTCATCTGCTATGACAGCGAATTTCCCGAACTCGCCCGGCGGCTGGTGGACCAGGGCGCGCGCATCATCTTCGTGCCCTTCTGCACCGACAGCCGTCTGGGCTATATGCGCGTGCGCTATTGCGCCCAGGCGCGCGCGATCGAAAATCAATGCTATGTCGTCATGTCCGGCAATGTCGGCAACCTGCCCAATGTCGACAATATGGACATTCAATATGCCCAGAGCGCCATTCTGACTCCCTGCGACCTGCCCTTCGCGCGCGACGGCATCGCGGCGGAATCAACGGAAAATGTCGAAACCCTCACCATGGCGGACGTCAACTTGGCGGACTTGAGCTGGGCCCGCGCCGAAGGCACCGTCCGCAACCTGCGCGACCGGCGTTTCGATCTTTACCATATCGAATGGGACAGCAATCCCGATCACGGCCACGCCCCCAGTGGTGGCCCCGTCCCCGCGGGCGGCCACAACTCCCCCGGCGGCGGTTGATTGCCATCCTCCCATCAACGATGGGGAGGGGGACAGCGGCCAAGCCGATGGCGGAGGGGAACCCCGCAACGTCAGCCCCTTTCCCTCCCCGGCCTGCGCATCTTACCCCTCAAAAATTTTTCGCTGTCCTACAGGCCATAACCCCCGCTAAGCTCCCGGCGGCTCTTTGAACATTTAACATAATCTGTTGGACGCACAGCCGCAAAAGCCCGGTTTCCCGCGCCCTCCTCGTGTCACCTATGTCACCCGAATCCTACAGGGCGCATGCAGCGGGAAACATCGCCAGCCGCCAATCATTATCGCCAGCATGCCCTCCACAGTCATCCGCCACTTCGACTATGATGCGGCCGAACACCGGCTGGACGTGCAATTCGTCAGCGGCAGGCGCTACAGCTATTTCGAGGTGCCGGAAAGGCTGGCCGCCGCCATGCGCCGCGCCTCATCCAAGGGCAGCTTCTTCAACCGCCGCATCCGAGATCACTTCCGCTTCACCCGCGTGGAATAAGAACTGACATCCTGCCCATTCGGGCTGAGCCCGTCGAAGCCCCCTACCTTTAAACTTCTACAAGCTCAGGCGAACGATGAAGGCGGATGACAGGGACGATCACCGCATCAACAGGAGTAGCGTCACTCCACCGTGACGCTCTTGGCCAGGTTCCTTGGCTGATCGACGTCCGTGCCCTTCGCCACGGCGACATGATAGGCCAGCAACTGCACCGGCACCGCATAGACCATCGGCGCGATCAGCGGGTGGACCTTGGGCATGGTGATTGTCGCGATGCACCCCTCGCCCGCCGCCTGCACTCCGTCATAGTCGGAGATCAGCACCACCTTGCCCCCCCGCGCCTGCACCTCCTGCATGTTGCTGACGGTCTTTTCGAACAGCGGGCCGCTGGGCGCGAGGACGATCACCGGCACCTTGTCGTCGATCAGGGCGATCGGCCCATGCTTCATCTCGCCCGCCGCATAGCCTTCGGCGTGGATATAGCTGATTTCCTTGAGCTTGAGCGCCCCTTCCAGCGCCAGCGGGTAATCCGGCCCCCGCCCCAGATAGAGCACGTCCCGCGCTCCCGCGACCAGATGCGCCATCGCCTCGATCGATTCGTCATAGGCCAGCGCGGCGTTCAGCGCGGCCGGTGCTTCGGCCAGATGCCGCACCAGTTCCTTCTCGGCCTTCCCGTCCAGCCTGCCCTTGGCTCTGGCAAGATTGGCGGCAAAGGCGGCCAGAACCGCAAGCTGACAGGTGAAGGCCTTGGTGGACGCAACGCCGATTTCCGGCCCGGCATGGGTGGGCAGCAGCAGGTCGGCCTCCCGCGCCATGGTGCTGGTCGGCACGTTGACGACGGCGGCGATCTTCTGCCCTTCGCTCCGCGCGTGACGCAGCGCCGCCAGCGTGTCCGCCGTCTCGCCCGACTGGCTGATGACGATCATCAAGCCGCCATCCTCCATCACCGGCGCGCGGTAGCGGAACTCGCTCGCCACATCGATGTCGACGGGCACGCGGGCGAACTGTTCGAACCAATATTTGGCGACCATGCCCGCATAATAGCTGGTGCCGCAGGCGACGATGGTGACTCGCCGGATCGCGCCCAGATCGAAGTCCGGCACCGGCAGCGACACCTGATCCTCCATCCGGCGCAGATAGGACCGCAGCGTCTGCGCGACGACCACGGGCTGCTCGTAAATCTCCTTGAGCATATAATGGCGGTGATTGCCCTTGGAGATCAGCTCGCCGGTCACGCCGGAAATGGTGATGGGCCGCTCGACAGGATTATTGTCCCTGTCGAAAATCTCCGCGCCCCCGGCGGTGACGATCACCCAGTCGCCTTCTTCCAGATAGGCGATGCGCTGCGTCAAAGGTGCCAGCGCCAGCGCGTCGGAGCCCAGATAGGTTTCTCCATCGCCATATCCTACGACCAGCGGCGAACCCAGCCGCGCGCCGATCAGCATGTCTGGGCTGCTGCGGAACAGGATGGCGAGCGCAAACGCGCCATGCAGCCGGGGAAGCACCTGCGCCACCGCGTCCTTGGGCGATATCCCCTGCTCCACCAGTTCGCTCACCAGATGGGCGACGACTTCCGTGTCCGTCTCGCTGTCGAACACCCGGCCGCGCGCCGTAAGCTCCTCCCGCAGCGCCTTGAAATTCTCGATGATGCCGTTGTGGACGAGCGCCACTTCCTTCGTGGCATGGGGATGCGCATTGTTCGTCGTCGGCGCGCCATGGGTCGCCCAGCGAGTATGGGCGATCCCGGTCGTCCCCGGCAACGGATCGCGGTCCAGCTCCTTCACCAGATTGGCGAGCTTCCCCTCCGCGCGCCGCCGCTCGATCGCGCCATCGTGGATGGTCGCCACGCCCGCGCTGTCATAACCACGATATTCCAGCCGCCTCAGCCCCTCGACAAGCCGTTCCGCCACGTCGTCCTTGCCGATGATTCCGATGATGCCACACATGGATTCGGATGCCCCAAAAGCTGAAAAACAGACGGCTGGAAGCCGCCGCAGCCGCAGCTACCATGATCGGGCGGCAAGCGACAATGGCCTGTCACATCACTGCGGACGAATTGTGACCAGCCAGATATCGGGGCGCGCGAGCATGCGGATGGGAAGGCCGCTGGTGCCGACACCGGCCGACACCACCAGCGTCCTCTTTCCCTCATGATAGGCACCGCAGGCAAAGCGCTTTCCCAGCCGCGAAGGGACATAGACGATGCCCAGAAAAGGCAGCGCAACCTGCCCGCAATGCGTATGCCCGGCCAAGGTCAGCGACAGCCGGTCGGCCAAGGCGGGCAGGATGTCGGGGCCATGCGACAGGATCACCGGCGCGCCGCCCAGCGCCTTCATCGCCGCCAAGGTGCCGGGAATGTCCGGCCTGCCGGTATACAGGTCCCGCAGGCCCCCGATCGCCAGAGGCCCCCGCCGTACGGCCTGATTGTCCAGCAGGCGAATGCCGATCCGGGCGAACAGGGTGCGCCACTCCTTCCGCCCAGCCAGCGAATGGTGGCGCGCGTCATGGTTCCCCAATATCGCGACGACCCCCAGCGGCGCGCGTAGAGCGGCAAAGGGAGCGATGCTCTGCAATGCATCATAGGTCGCGCCACCCTTGTCATCGCCGATATAGTCGCCGCCCAGCGCGATCAGATCGGGCTTGAGGCCATTCACCATTCCGGCGATGCGCGCCATCCGCTCCGGGCTGTTGTCCGGCCCCGACAAATGCGTGTCCGTGATCAGGGCGACGCTCACCGCCCGGCGTGGCGCATCCTTGGGAAACGGCAGGGCGACATCCAGACGCCGCACGACCGGCATGGCGCGCGCATTGTCCAGCAGCCAAAGGCCAAAGCCGATGGCAAGCAGCAACGCGATCAGAAACGCCGCCAGCCAGCGCCTAGTCCGGGAAATACTCCTCACTTGGCTGCTTTGCGCGCCTGCATCTTCGCCCTGAAGCGGCTGGCCCAGCCCGGCTTGGCATTCTGCGCTGGCCGGACGAGACACAGGGCGTCGGCCTCGACATCCTTCGTCACCACGCTGCCCGCGCCCACGATCGCGCCGTCGCCGATCTTCACCGGCGCGACTAGCGCGCTGTTGGACCCGATAAAGGCTCCCGCGCCGATCTCCGTACGATATTTGAAGAAGCCGTCATAATTGCAGGTGATCGTTCCCGCCCCGACATTCGCGCCAGCGCCGATGATGGCGTCGCCAATGTAGGAGAGGTGATTGACCTTCGCGCCTTCGCCCAGTTCCGCTTTCTTGATCTCGACGAAATTACCGACCTTCGCCTTGGGGCCGACCTTGGCTCCCGGCCGCAACCGCGCATAAGGTCCGACCTCTGCCCCCACCCCGACATCCGCGCCTTCCAGATGCGAAAAGGCGCGGATGGTGGCATTGTCCGCCACCGTGACACCGGGGCCGAACACGACATTCGGCTCGATCAGGACGTCGCGGCCCAGAACCGTATCATACGCAAAGAAGACGGTATCCGGCGCAACCAGCGTAACGCCGTCGCGCATCGCTTCCGCACGGCGGCGGTCCTGCCAATCCGCTTCCACGCTGGCCATTTCGGCGCGGCTGTTGACGCCTGCCACTTCCCACGCCTCCGCTTCGATCACTGCGCTTTGCGCGCCGGGCAACATGACGATGTCCGGCAGATAATATTCGCCTGCCGCATTATCGTTGCCGATCTTGTCGAGCAGCACGAACAGGTCGGTCGAACGCACCGCCATCAACCCGGAATTGCAGAGCGTCACTGCGCGTTCCGCCGCATCGGCATCCTTATATTCAACCATCTTTTCAATGACGCCCTGGCCATCGGCGATGATCCGGCCATAAGCGGCGGCATCGGCAGGGCGGAAGCCAAGGACCACGGCACGCGGCTCGTCACCCTGGTTCAGCCGGTCCAGCATCGCGCGCATCGTTTCAGCCCGCACCAGCGGCACATCGCCGTAAAGGATCAGGATGTCGCCAGCAAAACCAGCGAGCGCGTCATGCGCCTGCGCGACCGCATGGCCGGTGCCCAGCTGCTTGTCCTGCACCGCGATCACGGCCCCCGTGCCCGCGACCGCCGCCTCCACCTGCTCGCGTCCGGCCCCGGCCACCACGACCTGCCGTTCAGGCTTCAGTTCCGAAACGCTTGCAAGCAGATGGAGCAGCATGGGCCGTCCCGCGACGGGATGCAGCACCTTGTGCCTGGCGGATTTCATGCGCGTTCCCTGTCCGGCGGCAAGGATGATGACGGCGACGGGGCGGGTGGCGGTCACGGGGAACGCGTCCTTCCTGAAAGATGAAGAGGCCAAGAATCTGGAGGCTCTCTGCCACGTTTGACTTGCCTTTGCCACCGTCCAGGCCGCATGAGCCCGGCCATGTCACGGATTCCCTTTGACGTCGTCGGCTTCGACCTGGACGGCACCTTGCTCGATACCAGCGGCGATCTGGCTGCGGCGGTCAACTATGCGCTCGCCACCATCGATCGCCCGCCTTTCGCCGTCGAAGCCATCCAGCCCTTTGTCGGAAAAGGCGCAAAGGTGATGCTGCAACGCGCGCTGACGTCGTCAGGCGGATACGATGACGAACTGATCGCCACAACCTTGCCAGTCCTGCTCGATTATTATGAGCAGAATCTCGCCATCCACTCCGTTCCCTATCCCGGCCTGATCGCGGCGATGGACCAGTTGGACCAGGCAGGCGTGAAGCTGGCGATCTGCACCAACAAGTCGAAGCGCTTCACCATTCCGCTGATGCACCAGATCGGCTTGTCGGACCGCTTCGCCAGCATCGTCTGCGGCGATACGCTGCACGTGTCCAAGCCCGATCCTGCCCCCATCCTGGAAATGGTGGCGCGCGCGGGCGGCGGCAGGGCGATATTCCTGGGCGACACGATCAACGACATTGCGGGCGCGCGCAATGCTGCGATCCCCAGCATTGCCGTCAGCTTCGGATTCCTTGACGGCCCGGTCGAAAATCTGGAGGCCGACGCAGTGATCCATCATTTCGATGAACTGCTGCCGTTGCTTGAAAGCTGGCCGTCTAGCTGCTGAGCGGCCGATTATGTCCATATCGGACGAATAATCGTTCCATTCTGGAAGTATTTGTTAAGCCTCAGATTATAGGCGCAACTCTGGCTGCATTAGTCAGGCGGCAATCACCAGCTAGTGAAGGATGAGGCGACCGGCATGGGAGAAAATTTCGCTTTCTTCCTGCCCGTCATGATGGCCAGCTTCAGCATCGCATTCCTCGCGCTCTATAGCCGGGGCATACGTGTCGCAGGCTGGTGGAGCGCCGCCTATTTTTGCGTCAGCGCTGGCTTTTCCGTTCCCCTTGCTTATGCCGCCGTCGCCGCCCCTGTGTGGAGTCTGCTCGCCGACCTGCTGTTCGCGACCGGATTCCTGTTCTTCAGCGAAGCGCTGCTCCAGCGCTGGCGGCCCTATTGGCTGCTGTCGGCCCGCATCGCCATCTGGGGGCTGTCCTGCCTGCTTTGCACCACGGCCATCGCCATCGACAATCTGCCGCTGGAACTGGCTGCGTCCGATTTCGGCTGCTTCCTGCTGACCGCCCTTCCGCTGGTCGCTGCGCGCGCCCGGTTGAAAAGCGGAGCCGACCGCATCCTGTTCGGCGCGGCCGTGCTGGTCGCCCTCGACCATCTGGTGAGGGGCAGCACCGTCCCGATCACCATCACCCAGGGAACCGCCTTTCTGGGCAGCGAATATGCTTTCCTGACACAGGCGCTTGCCTGCATATTCGGGCTGTTCCTCGCTCTGGCGGCGCTCGCAACCCAGGTCTTCGATCTGCTGGCCCGCTATGAACGCCAGGCGATGATCGACCCGCTGTCGGGCTTGCTCAACCGCCGTGGCTTCGATGAGGCAGTGGGACAGCTACGCTCGAAAGCCCGTTCGGGCAGCCTCATCGTCTGCGACATCGATCATTTCAAGGCTGTGAACGACGAATTCGGCCATGCCCTGGGCGACCGGGTCATCATCGCGCTGGCCAGGCGGCTGGAAGAAGCCGCGCTCAACCACGGGATTAGCGCCCGCTTCGGCGGCGAGGAATTCGTCCTCTTCCTCCCCGGCGCCGATGCCGCCCGCGCCGCCGCGATCGCCGACGACGTGCGCGAAGGCTTCACGCGCGAGATCGGCTCAACCTTGCCGATCACCCGCAAGGTGACCGCCAGTTTCGGCCTGTCCACCGTACAGCACGCCGACACCTCGATCCATGACACCATCGCCCGCGCGGACAAGGCGCTGTATGAGGCGAAATCGCGAGGGCGGAACCGGGTCTGCGTGCGGCGCGCCCTTTCCTCGCCAGAAGCGCCACCTCGTCCCTCTGCTCCCGCCATCATCCACGCCTGACATGAAAAAGGCCGCTCGTCAGGAGCGGCCTTTTTCGTCCTTGCCGCAGCGGCGGCCGATTACATATGGATGGGCTTGCCGGTAACGGCCATCGCTGCTTCCTTGATCGCCTCGCTATGCGTCGGGTGCGCGTGGCAGGTATAGGCGATGTCCTCGCTGGAGGCGCCGAATTCCATCGCCTGGGCCGCCTGCGCGATCATCGTTCCCGCCACGGAGGCGATGATCCACACGCCCAGCACCTTGTCGGTTTCCGCATCGGCGATGATCTTCACAAAGCCATCGGGTTCGTGATTGGTCTTCGCCCGGCTGTTGGCAAGCATCGGGAACTTGCCGACCTTGATCGCGCCCTTTTCCTTGGCCGCTTCCTCGGTCAGGCCCACGCCCGCGATTTCCGGGCTGGTATAGACGACCGACGGAATGACATCATGGTTCACGATGCCGGTCAGGCCGGCGATGTTTTCCGCAACGGCAATGCCTTCATCTTCGGCCTTGTGCGCCAGCATGGGACCGGGGATCACGTCGCCGATCGCCCAAACGCCCGGCACCTTGGTCGCAAAGTCATGATCCGTCTCGATCTGGCCACGGCCATTCAGTTCCAGCCCGATCTTGTCGAGGCCAAGGCCTTCCGTGTTCGGGCGGCGACCGATGGATACAAGCACGACATCGGCTTCGATCGTTTCCGAAGCGCCACCGGCCGCCGGTTCGACCGTCAGGGTGACGCCCTTCTTATGCGCCTGCGCGCCGATCACCTTGGTGCCGAGCTTATATTCGAAGCCCTGCTTCTTGAAGATCTTGTGCGCTTCCTTACGGACTTCGCCGTCCATGCCGGGCAGGATCTGGTCGAGATATTCGACCACCGTGACCTTCGCGCCCAGACGGCGCCAGACCGAACCCAGTTCCAGCCCGATGACGCCGCCGCCGATGACGACAAGGTGATCGGGCACCTTGTCCAGCTCCAGCGCGCCGGTGGAATCGACGATCAGGCCCTTGTCATTATCCACTTCGACGCCGGGCAGCGGCGTGACGGACGATCCGGTGGCGATGACGATATTCTTCGCCGTCACCGTCTTGCCCGCCACCTCGACCGTGTTTGCGCCGGTGAAGCTGGCGCGGCCCTTCAACCAGTCGACCTTGTTCTTCTTGAACAGAAACTCGATGCCGCCGGTCAGGCCCTTGACCGCATCCTTGCGCTGCCCCTGCATCGTGTCGAGGTCGAGGCTCATCTTGTCGATCTTGACGCCCAGCTTGGCGAGCGCGCCGTTCGCGGCTTCCTCATACAGCTCGGAAGCATGCAGCAGCGCCTTGGACGGGATGCAGCCGACATTGAGGCAGGTGCCGCCCAGCGTCTCGCGGCTTTCAGCACATGCGGTCTTTAGGCCCAGCTGCGCCGCACGGATCGCGGCCACATAGCCGCCCGGGCCCGCGCCGATCACCAGGACATCATAATCGAAGTCTGCCATACCAATCTCCGTTCGCCCTGAGCCTGTCAAAGGGCATTACTTCTTCTTTTGTCCTGTAGGAAGGACGGGGCTTCGACAGGCTCAGCCCGAACGGGACGATAGGTTGATCTTACAGGTCGATCAGCAGCCGGGTCGGGTCCTCGATCGCGTTCTTCACCGCGACCAGGAAGGTCACGGCTTCGCGGCCGTCGATCAGGCGATGGTCATAGCTGAGCGCCAGATACATCATCGGCCGGATGACGATCTGACCGTCGCGGACAACCGGACGATCCTCGATCCGGTGCAGGCCCAGAACGGCCGACTGCGGCGGGTTGATGATCGGGCTCGACAGCAGCGATCCGAACACGCCGCCATTGGAGATGGTGAAGGTGCCGCCCTTCATATCGTCCATGGTCAGCGTGCCTTCCTTGGCCTTCTTGCCGAAGCTGCCGATCGTCTTTTCAATGTCGGCAACGCTCAAGGATTCAGCGTTGCGGATGACCGGTACGACCAGGCCGTTCGGGGCGGACACTGCCACCGAGATATCGGCGAAGTCGTTATAGACGATCTCGTCACCCTCGATCTGTGCATTGACGCCGGGAATGTCCCTCAGCGCCATGCAGACGGCCTTGGTGAAGAAGCCCATGAAGCCAAGGCGCACGCCGTGCTTCTTTTCGAACAGGTCCTTATATTTGGCGCGCGCCTCGATGACGTTGGTCATGTCGACGTCATTATAGGTGGTAAGCAGCGCCGCGGTGTTCTGCGCTTCCTTGAGGCGCTTGGCCACCGTCTGGCGCAGGCGAGTCATCTTGACGCGCTCCTGCTTGCGGCTCGGGCCAGCGGCAGGCGCTTCGGCGGCGGGCGCTGCGGCAGAAGCCGAAGCGGTCGCCTTGGCCGTGCCCGCGGCGACAGCGGCCATCACATCGTCCTTGGTCAGACGGCCGTCCTTGCCGCTACCCTTGATCTTGCTCGGGTCCAGCCCATGCTCCAGCACCAGGCGGCGCACGGCAGGGGACAGGGTGAGGTTGCCGCCCTCCTCCTCATCGGCCGGAGCCGACGCGGCAGGCGCAGGCGCAACGGCTTCCGCCTTGGCGGCCGGAGCGGGAGCAGCAGTCGTAGGAGCCGAGGCTGCGGCAGCGCCTTCGTTGATCATCGCCAGCAACGCGCCGACATTCACCGTATCGCCTTCCTTGGCGATGATGTCGCCCAGCGTTCCGGCGACCGGCGCAGGCACATCAACGGCGACCTTGTCGGTTTCCAGGCTGACGATCGGCTCGTCGGCCTTCACCGCCTCGCCGGGCTTCTTCAGCCACTGGCCAACTGTCGCTTCGGTAACGGATTCGCCCAGGGTGGGGACTTTGACTTCGGTAGCCATGAGCTGTGTCAGCCTTTCTTCTGGCGGCGGATTTCTTCACGAACGCTGTGACCCAGCGCATCGGCGACGAGCGCGCCCTGTTCGGCGACGTGGCGCTTGGCAAGCCCGGTAGCGGGCGAAGCGGACGCCTTGCGTCCCGCATAGCGCGCACGCGCCGGAGCCCTGCCCGCCTGTGCCAGTGCTTCCTCGATATAGGGTTCGACAAAGAACCAGGCGCCGTTGTTGCGCGGTTCTTCCTGGCACCAGATCACCTCCTCCAGGTTCGTCATGCGCTTCAGGCGCACGGCAAGGGCCTCGGTCGGGAAGGGATAGAGCTGTTCGATGCGGATGATCTGGGTGTCCTTGTCACCCGCCGCGTCGCGCGCTTCCATCAGATCATAGGCCACCTTGCCCGAACAAAGGACAAGCCGCCTCGTTTCCGCATCCGGCGCCGGATTGATGTCCGACAGGATGCGCATGAAGTGCGTTTCGCCCAGGAAATCCTGCGTCTTGCTGACAGCCATCTTGTGCCGCAGCAGCGACTTGGGCGTCATCATGATCAGCGGCTTGCGGAACGGCCGCAGCATCTGCCGCCGCAGGATGTGGAAATAGTTGGCTGGCGTCGTGCAGTTGGCGACCTGGATATTCCCTTCGGCGCAAAGCTGGAGAAAGCGTTCCAGACGCGCCGAGCTATGTTCAGGCCCCTGCCCTTCATAGCCGTGCGGCAACAGGCAGACGATGCCGTTAGACCGCAGCCACTTGGTTTCTGACGATGCGATATACTGGTCGAAGATGATCTGCGCGCCGTTGGCGAAGTCGCCAAACTGCGCCTCCCACAGCACCAGGCTCTTGGGGTCAGCGAGCGCGTAGCCATATTCAAAGCCCAGCACGCCATATTCCGACAATGGGCTGTCAAGCACTTCGAATCGGCCGTGGGGGACGGTCGACAGCGGAATATATTTACTCTCGTTGTCCTGATCCACCCAGACGGCATGGCGCTGGCTAAAGGTGCCACGGCCTGAATCCTGGCCCGACAGACGGACGCCATAGCCCTCCGACAGCAGCGATCCGAAGGCCAGCGCCTCCGCCGTCGCCCAGTCGAAATTCTCGCCGGTCTTGAACATCTCCGCCTTGGCGTCGATCACGCGGCGCAGCGTCTTGTGGACATTATGACCTTCGGGAATGGTGGTCAGAGTCTTGCCCAGGCTGTCGAACAGCTTCTGGCTGATTGCGCTCTCGACATTCTGCCGCGCGGTTTCCGCGTCAGCGGGCTTGTGCAGGCCCGACCAGCGCCCGGCGAACCAGTCGGCCTTGTTCGCCTTGTAGCTCTTGGCCGCCTCGAACTCTTCCTCCAGATGATTGACGAAGTCGCCCGTCACCTGCGTGACGAAATCGTCGTCGACCACGCCTTCTGCTTTCAGCCGCGCCGAATAGACGTCGCTGACCGGAGCATGCTGGCGGATCTTCGCGTACATCTGCGGCTGGGTAAAGCTGGGCTCGTCGCCTTCATTATGGCCAAAACGGCGATAGCACCACATGTCTATCACGATGTCGCGATGGAAGGTCTGACGATATTCGATCGCCAGCTTGCACGCAAAGGTCACGGCTTCGGGATCGTCGCCATTGACGTGCAGGATCGGCGCCTGAACACCCTTCGCCACGTCGCTCGGATAGGGCGAGCCACGGGAGAATTGGGGCGAAGTGGTGAAGCCGATCTGATTGTTGACGATGAAGTGGATGCATCCGCCAGTATTGTAGCCGGACACGCCCGAAAAGCCGAGGCATTCCCAAACGATGCCCTGCCCGGCGAAGGCCGCGTCGCCATGGATCAGTACCGGCAGCACCTGCTCGTGCCTGCCCAGATCGTCCCGGAATGTCTGCTGCGCGCGAACCTTGCCCAGCACGACGGGATCGACCGTCTCAAGGTGCGACGGGTTGGGGACCAGCGACATATGGACCTTGACGCCGTCAAACTCACGGTCAGTCGACGTGCCAAGGTGGTATTTCACGTCGCCCGAACCGCCGACATCCTCGGGATTTGCGGTGCCGCCTGAAAATTCGTGGAAGATGACCCGGAAACCCTTGGCCATCACATTGGCGAGCACGTTCAGGCGGCCGCGATGGGCCATGCCGTAGACGATCTCGCGAACGCCCAGCGCTCCGCCATATTTGATGATGGCTTCAAGAGCCGGGATCATGGACTCGCCGCCGTCCAAGCCAAAACGCTTGGTGCCTACATATTTGCGGCCCAGGAACTTTTCATATTGTTCGGCCTGGATGACCTTGGACAGGATCGCCTTCTTGCCTTCGGGCGTGAACTGGATTTCCTTGTCCTTGCCCTCCATGCGGTCTTGCAGGAAACGGCGCTCCTCCACATCCGCGATGTGCATATATTCAAGGCCGACATTGCCGCAATAATTGGCGCGCAGGATCGCAACGATCTCCCGCACGGTGGCATATTGAAGGCCGAGAGAACCACCGAGATAGACCTTCTTCTCAGGGTCATTAAGGCCGTGATATTCCGGCGTCAGGTCGGCAGGCAGGTTACGCTGGGACAGGCTCAGCGGGTCAAGATTGGCAGCCAGATGGCCACGCACGCGATAGGTGCGGATCAGCATCTGCGCCCGGATGGCGTCGTCGGCCGCGCTGACGGCGTCCGCATCCGTGACCGCCTTGCCCGAAGCCTTGGCCGCCGCCTTCACCGCGACCTGCATCTGCGTCGGGTCCATCGCCCCGGTCAGGTCATCCGTCTCACTCAGCGGCCAGTTGCTGCGAGCCCAGCTCGGCCCCTGTTCGACTTCGAAATCCTGATTCTCGTAACCCATTTTCCAGCGTCCCATGCCATCCGCGTGCAGTCACGGATCGGGGGTAACAAGCGGCCGGGGTGCAGCCCGGCCGCCTTGTCAGGCCTAGATTCAGCCCTTGAGAACTTCGACCAGAGTCGAGCCCAGTTCCGACGGGCTGGCCGCAACCTTGATGCCCGCGGCTTCCATCGCGGCGATCTTGCTTTCCGCGTCGCCCTTGCCGCCCGACACGATTGCGCCGGCATGGCCCATGCGGCGGCCCGGAGGCGCCGTGCGGCCAGCGATGAAGCCAGCCATCGGCTTCTTCCGGCCGCGCTTGGCTTCGTCGATCAGGAACTGCGCCGCCTGCTCCTCAGCATCGCCGCCGATCTCGCCGATCATGATGATCGACTGAGTGGCGTCGTCCGCCAGGAACAGTTCCAGCACGTCGATGAAGTTCGTGCCGTTGACCGGATCGCCGCCGATGCCGACAGCCGTGGTCTGGCCCAGACCCGCGTTGGAGGTCTGGAACACGGCCTCATAGGTCAGCGTGCCGGAACGCGACACGACGCCGACCGAACCCTTTTTGAAGATGCTGCCGGGCATGATGCCGATCTTGCATTCGTCAGGGGTCAGGACTCCGGGGCAGTTCGGGCCGATCAGGCGCGACTTGCTGCCCGAAAGCGCGCGCTTCACGCGCACCATGTCGAGCACCGGAATGCCTTCGGTGATGCAGACGATCAGCGGGATTTCGGCGTCGATCGCTTCCAGGATCGAGTCAGCGGCGAATGGCGGCGGAACATAGATCACCGACGCATCCGCGCCCGTCTTCGCCTTCGCTTCGGCAACCGTGTCGTACATGGGCAGGCCGATATGGCTCGTGCCGCCCTTCCCAGGAGTCACGCCCGCGACCATCTGGGTGCCGTAGGCCAGCGCCTGTTCCGTGTGGAAGGTGCCAGTGGCACCGGTCATACCCTGAGTGATGACCTTGGTGTTCTTGTTCACCAGAATGGACATTATCGCCCCTTCATCTCAATGGCGTGGCATTTTGAGTTAGGGCGGCCCGCGTCAGGCTGCGCACTTACCTGAAGCGGACCGGTGCAGGTCGTTAGGACGCGAGCCGTCAGGCCAGCGAGGAATCGATGCCCTTGCAGGCGTCCAGCAGTTCCTTGACGGCATCGACGGACACCTGGAGGTTCGACTTGGCTTCGGCGTCGAGTTCGATCTCGACCACCTGCTCGACACCGTCCTTGCCGATAATCACGGGCACGCCGACATAGAGGTTGTCGACGCCATATTGGCCGGTCAGGTGCGCAGCGCAGGGCAGCAGGCGCTTTTGATCAAACAGATAGGCCTCAGCCATGGCGATGCCGCTCGTCGCGGGCGCGTAGAAGGCCGAACCGGTCTTGAGCAGGCCGACGATCTCGCCGCCGCCCGAACGGGTGCGCTGCACGATTGCGTCAATACGCTCCTTGGTGGAACGGCCCTGCTTGATGAGGTCGGGGATCGGGATACCGGCGACGGTCGAATATTGCACCACGGGAACCATCGTGTCGCCATGGCCGCCCAGAACGAAGCTGTTCACTTCCTTCACCGATACCTGGAACTCTTCGGCCAGGAAGTGGCTGAAGCGCGCCGAGTCCAGCACGCCCGCCATGCCGACGACCTTGTTGTGCGGCAGGCCGGAAAATTCGCGCAGCGCCCACACCATCGCGTCGAGCGGATTGGTGATGCAGATGACGAAAGCGTTGGGGGCGTTGTTCTTGATGCCCTCGCCTACAGCCTTCATGACCTTGAGGTTGATGCCCAGCAGGTCGTCGCGGCTCATGCCCGGCTTGCGAGCGACACCGGCGGTGACGATGATGACGTCGGCGTCCTTGATGTCGGCATAGTCGTTGGTGCCGGTGATCTTCGCGTCGAAACCTTCGACAGGGCCGCATTGCGACAGGTCCAGCGCCTTGCCCTGCGGCACGCCTTCCACCACGTCGAAGAGGACGATGTCGCCCAGGCCCTTCAAGGCGGCGAGATGCGCGAGCGTACCGCCGATATTGCCAGCGCCGATGAGCGCGATCTTCTTACGGGCCATGTGCAATCATCCTCCAATCACGGAAAACAAGGAATTGCCCGCCCGCTTAGGCCGATATCGTTAAGGTTTCAACCGCGGATGAGCCCCGCTGCCAAATTATCTTTGCAATTCATTCGCAGTTTCATTAAGAGCGGTTTTGCCCTGTCGGCGCGTGTTCCTACCCTGACGCACGGCCATTCCCGCAGAGGCCACCTGCCGGGCGCTTCCCTCCCTTGGGGAAGCGTCCGGGCCATTTCAAGACAAGGATAAATAGGCGAGCCGCGTCTTCTGTCGGCCAGCCGGAGCTATTTGGGCCCGTGACCCAGCGCCAGATAATCGTCCGACTGCATTTCCATCAGCCGGGACACGGTGCGCTCAAATTCGAAGGCCCCGTCGCCTTCTGGATAAAGCCTCGCGGGCTCCGCATCGGCGGACGCGAGCAGCTTCACCTTATACTCGTATAGCGCATCGATCAGGGTCACGAAGCGCGCCGCCTCATTGCGCTTTTCCGGGCCCAGCACCGGAATGCCGACCAGGATCACCGTGTGAAAGCGGCGTGCGATAGCGAGATAATCGGGCGCGCCGCGCGCCTCCGCACAAAGCCGCTTGAAGGAGAAGACGGCGACGCCCTTGAGGCTCTTTGGCACGTGCAGCGTGCGGCCGCCCTGTACCGCAATGTCCTCCGCCGGAACCTTCGCGCGATCCTCCACCGGATAATCGGTCAGCCGGAAAAAGGCTTCCGACAAAGCCTTGGTCGCTTCGGCGCCGTTGGGCGAATGCCACAGCTTCGCGTCGCCCAGGCGATCGAGCCGGTAATCGGTCGGCCCGTTCAGCGGCAGCACGTCCAGCCGCTCCTTGATCAAGTCGATGAAGGGCAGGAAAAGCTGGCGGTTAAGGCCATTTTTGTAAAGCTCGCCCGGTTCCCGGTTCGATGTCGTGACGACGGTCATCTGCCGGTCGAGCAGCCCCGCGAACAGGCGCGACATGATCGCGGCATCGGCCATATTGTTGACGACCATCTCGTCAAAGCACAGCAGCCGCGCTTCGTCCGCCAGCGAATCTACCACTGGCGGGATGGGATCGCCCTTTTCCGACTTGCGCGCTTCGGCCAGCCGGGCATGCACGTCCAGCATGAATTCGTGGAAATGCGCCCGCTTCTTGCGATCGATCTGCACCGTGTCGAAGAACAGGTCCATCAGCATGGATTTGCCCCGTCCCACGCCGCCCCACATATAAAGGCCGCGCGGGGCTTCCGCCTGCTTGCCGAGCAGCCGCGACAGGAAGGACGTGCGCGGCGCGGCGGCTTCAAGCTGCTGCTGCAACTGGTCCAGCCTCGTCGCGGCGGCTTCCTGATCGCGGTCGGCCCGAAGCTCGCCAGCAGCCACCAGCGCGCGGTAACGCTCGATCACGCTGCTCATCTGGGCGTCGGCACCTTGCGCACCGTCGCGGTCGACGCCGCCACCATCCTGTCGTCCTGATGGAGGGTCAGGCGCATGAAAAACAGCCGCCCGGTTTCCTGCAATATCTCGACATCGGCGCGCAGCGGCCGCCCGATTTCACCCGATCCGCAATATTGCATGGAAAGATCGACCGTCACCGCCGCGGCTTGTTCCGGCCGGCCCACCGCGGCCAGCGCGGCGAAATAGGCATGATCGGCAAAAGCGGCGAGGAAGCCGCCATGCAGCGCGCCGTTGCGGTTGGCGTGCGACTGGAGGGTTTCCAGCATCACCGTCGCCCGGCGTTCGCCATCACCGCGCGAATAGCTGGGGCCGATCGACGTGCCGAGAAATGTCCCCGGCACCGGATCGCTCCATCGCAGCCAGCCAGCCCAGGGGCCGTCCGGCACCCGGCTTACAGGCTCAGCATCACCGCTCACTGCATCAAAGCTGCCGTTCGACCATCATCTTCTTGGTCTCAGCGATCGCCTTGGCGGGGCTGAGACCCTTGGGGCACACATTGGCGCAGTTCATGATGGTGTGGCAGCGATAGAGGCGGAACGGATCTTCCAGCTCGTCCAGCCGCTCGCCGGTATATTCGTCGCGGCTATCGGCCAGCCAGCGATAGGCCTGGAGCAGGATCGCAGGGCCCAGGAACTTGTCCGAATTCCACCAATAGCTGGGGCAGCTGGTCGAACAGCAGGCGCACAGGATGCACTCATACAGGCCGTCCAGCTTCTCACGGTCGGCGGGCGACTGGAGCCGCTCCTTGCCGCTGGGTGCGGGGCTGACGGTTTGCAGCCACGGCTTGATCGAGTTGTACTGCGCATAAAAGTGCGTGAAGTCGGGCACCAGATCCTTGATCACGTCCATGTGCGGCAGCGGCGTGATCCGCACTTCCTTGCCCGCGCATTCATCAATGGCGGTGGTGCAGGCAAGGCCGTTCTTGCCATTCATGTTCATCGAGCAGGAACCACAAATGCCTTCGCGGCAGGACCGGCGGAAGGTCAGCGTCGGATCATATTCATTCTTGATCTTCAGCAGCGCGTCCAGAACCATCGGGCCGCAATTGTCCAGATCGATCTCGAACGTGTCGTACCGCGGATTCTGCCCCGAGTCGGGATCGTAGCGATAGACCTTGAAGCTCTTGACGTTGCTTGCACCGTCAGGCGCCTTGTGGGTCACGCCCTTACCGGAAATCTTGCTGTTCTTGGGCAGAGAGAATTCGGCCATGGGTTTACGATGTCCTCCATCCGCGCCGATAATCGTTCGGCTCGCGCAGGCGAAGCCCTTAGCGGCTGATCTCGCTCTTTGCTACCCATCAAAGGGCAAAAGCGAACAGTTGGCCGGATAAGGCGCGATCGGCGGCTCAGCCGCGCCTTTCGCCCAATATCCGTTCGATCAGCGCCACATCGTCCGGCTTGTCAGCATCGATGCAGGCCTCTGCCCGGTTCATCGCCACCAGCCGCGCGATGAGGCCAAAGCGCCGCCCCACCCGCGCGATCCCGCCCCGCAGGGTCGATATCCGCAGCATCGCGCCCAGCAGGGCGACCGGCCCGAAGGCGGACAATATCTTCCACCCCTTCTTCCGATCCTGCTCCACCTCCTGCCACAGCGCGACCACAGGCCGCGCCTTGACGCTGCCGAACCAGAAGAGATTGGCCCCGGACCACCAGCCATCGCGGAACTTGAGCCAGGTGCGCCGCGAATCCGGATAGCGGGCGAGCAATGTGGCGCGCTCCACCATGGCGACGGCCATGTCCGCCCCCTCCGCTTCCCGCACGAACTGGTCCAGCATCGCCGGGCCCAGCAGCACATGATCGGCCGTCGTCACCAGCAAGGGGAAGGTTACGTCCGGCCGGTCCAGCAGGGCCATCAGCGTGGAGGCGATCCCCGCGCCGCTCTGCTCGAATATCACGCACGGATGCTCACCCAGCCAAGCCGTCGCCGGATCACCGGTCAAGAGGGACGGCGTCTGCGTCAGGATCATCAGCTTGCCGATCGCGGGATGCGCCAGCAGGGCGCGCGCCGGATAGTTGATCATCGGCTCCCCCGCCACGGGCGCAAGCGGCTTGATCGCCACGCCCGCCGCCTTGGCCAGCGGGTCGGTGCCGGGACGCGAACCGGCAAGCAGGATGGCGGCGGCCTTGGTCATTCCCGCCGCCTAGCGAAGCGGCATCGGAACGCAAAGCGGTTAATTGACGAGCGCGACCTGTTGCGGCGCCGGGCGGGCATTCTTCGCCATTTCGCCCGGCAATCCGATGCGCAGGCTTTTCAGTTGCGCCAGCCGCGCGCGGAACGCCGCCAGCTCGCGGCCCGCCAGTTGCGCGGTCGTCGTAAACTTGACCGACAGCGGATTGACCGTGCGGCCGTTGCGGTAAAGCTCATAATGCAGATGCGGCCCGGTCGACAGGCCGCTGGAGCCGACATAGCCGATCACCTGCCCCTGCCGCACCCGCTGGCCATAGCGCGCGGCGATGCGGCTCATATGCGCATAGCCGGTCGCCAGGCCGTTGCCATGCTCCAGCCGCACATAATTGCCGTGGCCGCCATGCCGTCCCGAATAGGACACGACGCCATCCGTCGCGGCATAGATGGGCGATCCGTAGCGCGCGGCGAAGTCGATGCCGGCATGCATGCGGGTATAGCCCAATATCGGGTGGCGGCGCATGCCAAAGTCCGAAGACATGCGGCCGGAGACGGGCGCGGACAGCACGCCGCGCCGCTCGCCGACGCCCGAAGCCTCAAACCACTGGCTGCGTCCCTCGCTCGTCCATTTGAGCATGTCGATCCCGCGCCCGCTGGCACGGCGCAGGCCAGCGAACAGCAGGTCGCCGACCTCCGCCTCGCCGGTTTCAGCGCGGTGATATTCGGTGATGATGTCGTAGCGGTCGCCCGCGCGGACCGATCCCAGATCGATCTGCTGGGCAATGACGCGCAGGAAGGACTGGATCGCCTTGGGCGGAGCGCCCGCCGCGCGCGCCGACTGATAGATGCTGTCGCCGATGACGCCCTGGATTCGCAACGGCGTGTTGTCGACATGGATCGGCGTGCGCTTCACTTGCAGCACTCCGCCAACGCGGTTCACCTCAAGCGCGAGATCGAGCCGTGCGCGGAAGCCGAGATGGTCGAGCGGCCGGGGCCTGTCGCGGCTGGCGCGGCGGCCAAGGATGATGTCGAGCGGCGTGCCCGGCTTGACCCCCACCGCAATGTCGCCGCCGACCATGCTCATGACCGTGGCGACGTCGCCGCTGCTGACTCCGGCGCGGGAGAGCGCGTGACCCAGCGAATCGCTGCTGCCGATCTGGGCGCGCAATTCGATCTGCGGACGCTCCGGCGTCTCGCGCAGCGGCTGCACCGCGTCCGTTGGCCCCATGCGCCGTCCGCTGTCCGCGCCCAGCGCCAGCGGGGTGATCATCTGGCTGCGCACTTCGTCGAATTGCGGCTGGGCGAGCAGAGGCTGCGGCTCGCCCGGCAACGAGTGAAAGCCGGGGGAGAGATAAAGGGCCGCTGCGCACAGGCCGAAACAGGTCGCCAAGCCCCTGAACCAGGTGAGGCTGCCGACCCGCTGGCCAAGGTCGGGAACCAGTTCGACATCTTCTGCCCAATCGCGCAGGCGGGTGCGCCAGTCGCGCTGCTCGCTGGCAGGAGCGCTGCCCTTGCCGATGGCGTCCAACGCCCACAAGGACGCGGACGCGCCCCCCTGTTGAGGACCGAACTGGCTGCCATGAAACACGTTTAAAAGGCCCCCCGAGGGCATCAACCCGCACGACCCCCGCCGCGCGTTCGTCGGCACTGTTGTGAAGGCATAGGGTTAAAGTCAAATAAAGATGCCTTTTTCCTGCCGCTCCGCGCGACGAAACGTGCCCTTCAATCGTTCAACGCCTGAATATCCGGCGAAAAGGAGATGAGGCCCACCGCTTTCCCCTTGCCCTTGTCTCCACCCTCCCCGACATAGAGAGGATCATGGCCCAGTTCGCCCGATCGCCCGTCACCGCCGTGCTGGGTCCCACCAATACCGGCAAGACGCATCTCGCCGTCGAACGTATGTGCGGTCATTCCAGCGGCATGATGGGATTCCCGCTGCGCCTGCTGGCCCGCGAAGTCTATGACCGGGTGGTCGCGATCAAGGGGCCTAGCCAGGTCGCGCTGATCACCGGCGAAGAGAAGATCTTGCCGCAAGGCGCGCTTTATTATCTGTGCACGGCCGAATCCATGCCGGTCGGCGGGGGCCGGGAGGCCAGAGCCACGGCCAGCGGCCCTGGCGATTTCGCCTTCGTCGCGCTGGACGAAGCCCAACTTGGCGCCGACCCGGAGCGCGGGCACGTCTTCACCGACCGGCTGCTGCGCGCACGGGGCCGCGAGGAAACGATGATCCTTGGGTCGGCCAGTATCAGCCGGGTCGTGAAGACGCTCGTGCCGGAAGCGGAAATCATCAGCCGCCCGCGCTTTTCCACCCTCTCCTATGCGGGCGCGAAGAAGCTTTCCCGCCTCCCCCGCCGCTCTGCCATCGTCGCCTTCTCCGCCGAGGAGGTTTATGCCGTCGCGGAAATGCTGCGCCGGTTCCGGGGCGGCGCGGCGGTGGTCATGGGCGCACTGTCGCCGCGCACCCGCAATGCGCAGGTTCAGATGTTCCTGAATGGCGAGGTGGATTATCTGGTCGCCACCGACGCAATCGGCATGGGGCTCAACCTCGATGTCGCGCATGTTGCCTTCGCATCGCTGCGCAAGTTCGACGGGCGGCGCACGCGGCGGCTGACCGTATCGGAAATGGCGCAGATCGCCGGGCGGGCGGGCCGCCATCATCAGGACGGCACCTTTGGCAGCCTGGGGCATGAAGATGGCGACGCTGCCTTCACGCCCGAAGAGATCGAGGCGATCGAGGCGCATAGATTTCCCCCCATAGACCGCCTTTACTGGCGCGACGGCCAGCCGGGAATGGACAGCGTCGGCCACCTGATCGCGGACCTTGAAGCGCGGCCCGATCGCCCCGAACTCACCGCCGCGCCGGAGGCTGTGGACCTTGCGGTGCTGAAACGGCTGGCGGACGATCCGCTGGTCGGGGAACGGGCAAGGGGCAAGAAACAGGTCGAGCGGCTGTGGGCGGCTTGCGGCATCCCCGATTTCCAGAAGCTGGGCGCTGATCATCATGCCCGCACCGTCAGCCGCATCTGGCGCTTCCTGTCCGAAGGCCACGGCCATATCCCGCGCGACTGGTTCGCTCAGCAGATCGCCCGCCTCGATTCGGTTCAGGGCGACATCGACATCCTGTCAGGCCGGATCGCGGCGGCGCGCACCTGGTCCTACATCGCGCATCGCGCCGACTGGCTCGCCCATCCGGCGGAAATGGCGGAGCGCACCCGCGCGCTGGAGGAAAGGCTGTCCGACGCGCTTCACGCCGCGCTGATGCAGCGTTTCGTCGACCGCCGCACCGCCGTCCTCCTGCGCGACATCGGGCAGGATGCCAGCAATCTGCCGGTCGAAATCGATCAGGATGGGACAGTCTGCGTCGATGGAGAGACGATTGGGCGACTTGACGGATTTCGTTTCTCGGTCGATCCGGCTACGCGGCATCAGGATAGAAAGATGCTGCTGGCGGCGGCGGAGCGCCGCCTTGGAAGGATATTGCGAGTGAAGGCTGACGAATTGCTGGGCGCGCCCGACACTGATTTCGCGCTCATGGATGAAGCCGGACAGGCGCCCGGCATCAGCTGGCAGGAGAATGCCGTGGCCGCGCTGCTGGCCGGTCCGTCGCTGCTGGCCCCGGAATTGCGGCTGGATCGCGCGCTCATGGCGCTGGGACAGGATGTGCAGAAGCAGATTGCCGCTCGTCTCTCCGCATGGTTCGAAGCGCAGAAGGAAAAGCATCTCCTCCCGCTCACGAAAATGGCGGCAAGCGCATCCGATCCTCAAGTGCCTGCCGTAGTGCGCGCCGTCTTCGCGCAGCTTGCCGATGCTGGCGGCGTGATCGCGCGCACGGACCTTGATTCGGCGCTGGGGCATCTCGACAAGGATCAGCGGCACCTGCTCCGCCGCGCGGGCATCGATATCGGCGTGCTCGACATCT